>NZ_JBSGQV010000003.1:256373-335640 GCF_053606025.1 Streptomyces sp. NPDC055254
CCCCGCCCGGTCCCCCCCGTGCCGAGACGGGCCCAAACCGAAATTCCCCGGCCATATAAACCGCCGCCCCCGCCCCCCCCCGCCCCCCCCCCCCGCGCCCCCCCCCCCCCCCCCCGCCCCCCCCCCCCCGCCGAGGTATGCGCGCAGGTCAGCACGGCGTGGCGGGCACCGACCGCCTCGATAACTGGTCGGAAGCCCGCCGATCCTTTGCTATGGTTGTCCATGTCGCCGCGGGAAACCGGGGCCGACCACCTGGTCCGGGTGGCGGAATGGCAGACGCGCTAGCTTGAGGTGCTAGTGCCCTTTATCGGGCGTGGGGGTTCAAGTCCCCCCTCGGACACCAGCTGGGACCCCACTTCATGTGGGGTTTTTTGCTTTCCAGGGCTGTGGCGTGACCCGCCACGCGACCAACGGCCCAACGATTCCCCAGGTCAGCCCAAGGATGACAGGCCGGGTCGGCCCGCTCCGGAGCGGCGAGCTTCCGCGCTCCATCCTTACGTGCATGCCCGTACCGGGCCATGGTGCAGCCCGGCGAGTGGTGCCGGACCTTCGCTGAGACCCCTGTGTGCGCGCAGCTCTGCCACTCAGTCGGCGTTGTAGCCCTCCGGCTGCTGCTGGCCGGCCTGGAACGCCCGGTAGGCGTCTGTGTTCCCCGAGCGGCTGTAGTCGTCCGGAGTCTCCAGGCGGACTGCTTCGTACGGGAAGCGCTCGAACAGCTAGGCGAAGCTGCTGGACGAGGGCATCAGTAAAGGCCTTCTTGATCAGCTCGACGGGGATCTCCACGAGGGATACGACGCACGGCCGCACTGCGATCCATGCCAGTCGACGCGGGGCCGTGACGTGGCGATCATCGCGCATCCGCCGGGTGAGGAGATCCAGTTCGACTGGCCTGAGCCCGCGGCGCCTCTACGGTCGCCGGGCGGCTGTTGGCGCTGGCTGCGGTCCGCCTCGTGCCGGTGGAGTTTCTGACTGATGAGCAGGCCGAGGCGTGCGGGACGCTCTCCCAGGTGCCCACGCGCCCGGAGCTGGAGCGGTTCTTCTACCTGCCCGGTAAGACCGCAAGATCACCCCATGGTTCTTTTTGGGCTTACCTCGGCGATGCCCCATACGGGGCGGGGGCTCAGGCGCAGTCGAGGAGGTGGTTGCAGGTGTTGGTGCCGCTGGGGAGGTCGCTCTCACTGTTCAGGATGTAGAAGCCGTACTTCGCCGGAAGCACGATCATCGTCTGATACTGCATCCGGCTGTCGTCCCCGACCACGTGATGCCTGAGGGAGTAGAAGAGGTTGCCGCTGAGGTTCGGGGACTTCATCACCCGGTAGTTTCGGGTCTCCGATGCGAAGCCCGTCACCGGAAGCACCGCATTCTTCCACTTCGTCACGTCCGCAGTGATCTTCTGCTGCTTCTCATATCCTTCGAGGTCGCGCAACGCCTGGGCGGCGCAATGGGACATGTGGATGTGCAACTGGTCCTGTCTGCGGGCCTGTTTGGAGTTGATGCCCAGTCCGGCCGCAGCTGGTTGACTGAAGTAGTGGGGGATCCTGCCTTGCGCGGCAGACCAGTAGTCGGTAGCGCCGCCGGCCCAGATCCTGGAGCATTCGATCCCTTTGAGGCGCTCCGTCGGAACCAGTTGAAAGTCCGTCGTGCTTCCCTTACGGCCCGCCATCACGCCCCAACGGCTTTCCACTTCCAGGCAGGGTCCGGGCTGTTTCAGGACGCACGCCTGGATTTCCTTCCAGAGGTGTCCGTCGTCCGTCTGGCTGCCGCAGTCGTCACCGAAAGGATCGGCGCTGGGAGCGTTCTCCTGATTATCCGTGGACATGGCATGCCTCCGCCCCTTTGGAGTCGTCCGAGAGCCTGTGTGCAGGATCGGCTGAGTTCAGGAATCCCCCCGATATTGAACAGATAACCAGTCAGGTGAGCCAATCACCCGCAGGTGCAGCTGTGACGCCGCCGAACGTCCCAGCCGCCTGGTCTCCTCACCTCGCGGCTCACCTCGCCGAACACCACAAGGCTCAGACGTACCCCAAAGCCGTCGCGCAGGCGGACGCCGACTTCGCCGACCTCCAGGACGCCGACGACATCCCCCGCCCCCGCCGAGTCCGCATCCGGCGGCCGGACGACCCGCTCACCCCAACGCCAACCGGACCATGATCAATCTCAGCGGCACTTTCAGCCCCTCAAACACGCTCATGCTCCCCACCTTCCCCAGACGCCCCAAACCGGAACAAGTGAGGAGGAGGAGCACCTCTGGCCGTTTTCAAGGAGTCTCATCAACAGTCCGCCGTGGGTCCAGCAGGCCGATATCGACACGGCCGAGCCCGACCAGGGCTACGCCACCCGGACACGCCGGTCCCTGGAAGCCCGGCGCCAGCTCGACGACCCGACATTGGGACTGGTGGCCGGGGTGTGGGGCGGAGCCCCGCGCATCGGTGACAGATCCCCCTGCCGGCCCGGCCCCGGCCTTGCCCTCCTCCGGTCCGGCCCTCGGCGGGGTGCACGACCGGATCGTGTAGCCGTCACACCGCCAGCCCGGCCGCACGCGCCCGGTCGCGTTCCCGCCACGCCGCTGTACGGCATCGCCCAGAACAAAACACCTGGTCAGAGCGAGTGAAATAGCCGGAAGCCAGACGGCGGCCACACGTCGGACACCTCGGGCCCCGTCCCGATCGTGTGGGAGGCGATGAGGTCCGGTCCGCGGCCGTAACGGCGGTATTGCCGGAACCAGGCCGCCTTGCAGCGGGCTGAGCAGTACCGGCGCCGCGGCGCTGCGCCCGGGGGCAGAACGGTTTCAGCCGTGGCGCATTCCCGTCTCAGAGCACGCCGTGCAGGGCGTTCTCCTTGAACCCGTCGTCGGCCTCGCGGTAGCCGCGCATGCTCTTGGAGCCGTTGGCCCATCCGCCTTGGCGTTCCATGACCGCGTCGGGGTTGCCGGCGCGGGCGGACTCGGTGACGAGTCCGCGGCGGAGGCTTTGGCCGGTGGGCCGGATGTCAAGCTCGGCGCGGGCGCCGATGCGGGTGAGGACGTCGCCGACGGTCTCGGCGACGAGTCCGCCTTTCAGGACGGTTCCCCACCGGTTGTGCGGGCGGCGGTAGGCGAATCCGTCCGAGTCGTCGCCGTGACCGGCCGATGGTGAGCACTGTGGAATCGCCATCTCGTCAGGGGCCTGTACGGGAGAATGCGCGCAGTTCTTGGAAGGCGGGGGAGCCGGTGGCGCAGCGGGTGATCGCGGGCAGGTATGAGTTGGAGCGGTTGCTGGGCCGGGGCGGGATGGGGGAGGTGTGGGCGGCCCGCGACGGCATGATGGAGCGTTCCGTGGCGGTGAAATTGCTCCAGGCGCATCTCGAAACGACCGAGGGTGAGGAGCTGTTCTTCCGAGAGGCCCGCACGGCGGGGGCGCTGAGCCATCCGGGGATCGTCACCGTCCACGATCTCGGACGGGACGGCGACGGCACGCTCTACCTGGTAATGGAGAACGTTCCCGGCCGGAACCTGGGCGTTGTGCTGAAAGACGGCCTGCCGCCGGTCGCGGACGTCCTGGCGTGGACCGCGCAAGCCGCCGACGCGCTGCACGCCGCGCACACCGCTCGGATCCTGCACCGTGACCTCAAGCCTGCCAACCTGATGCTCACCCCGGCGGGCAGCGTGAAGATCCTCGACTTCGGAATCGCCCGCTACATCTCCACCCGGACCGTCGCCAGCCGCGTCGTCGGCACGGCCGCCTACATGCCGCCCGAGCGGCTCCGGGGCAAGGTCGGCGACACCCGCGGGGACCTGTACTCGCTGGGCTGCGTGTTGTACGAGCTGCTGACCGGCCGCACCCCGTTCGGTGACCTCGACGCCCTCGCCCTGATGTACGCCCATGCAAACACCCCGCCCGCACCGCCCTCCAGCCACCGCCCCGGCCTGCCGCCCCACCTCGACACGCTGCTGGCCGAGCTTCTTGCCAAGGAACCGGGCGACCGGCCCGCCAGTGCCGCCGAGGTCCGTAACCGCCTCAGCCACCCACCCTCGTCCCCGCCCCCCGGACCACCCCCGGCTCTGCGGGCAGGGCCCAGCCACCGGCTTGCCGACACCGCCGTCGTCCCCGGCGGCCTCCGGCCCCCACCTGCCCGGCCCACCCTGGCGACGCCCTCCAACCAGCCCTGGACATACCCCACCGGCGGCTGGGTGTGGTCGTCGCCGACGGTGGTGGACGGCATCGCCTACATCGGCAGCAACGACAGGAAGGTGTACGCGCTGGACGCGGCCACCGGGCACTGCCGCTGGACACACACCACCGGCAGCATCTGGACGTCTATCTCCACTGGCTCCGGGGTCGATTCGTCGCCAGTGGTCGTGGACGGCACCGTCTACGTCGGCAGCAGCGACAGGAAGGTGCACGCGCTGGACGCGGCCACCGGCACCCCCCGCTGGACACACACCACCGGCGGCCGGGTCGAGTCGTCGCCGGCGGTCGTGGACGGCACCGTCTACATCGGCAGTTGGGACAGGAGGGTGTACGCGCTGGACGCGGCCACCGGCGCCTCCCGCTGGACACACACCACCGGCGGCCGGGTCGAGTCGTCGCCGACGGTCGTGGACGGCACCGTCTACATCGGCAGTTGCGACAGCAAGGTGTACGCGCTGGACGCGGCCACCGGCACCCCCCGCTGGACACACACCACCGGCGGCGTGGTCACGTCGTCGCCGACGGTCGCGGACGGCACCGTCTACATCGGCAGTTGGGACAGGAACCTGTACGCGTTGGACGCGGCGACCGGCACCCCCCGCTGGACACACACCACCGGCGGCGTGGTCTCGTCGTCGCCGACGGTCGTGGACGGCACCGTCTACATCGGCAGTTGGGACAGGAACCTGTACGCGTTGGACGCGGCGACCGGCGCCCCCCGCTGGACACACACCACCGGCAGCCATGTCTCGTCGTCGCCGGCGGTCGTGGACGGCACCGTCTACATCGGCAGCCACGACAGGAAGGTGTACGCACTGGACGCCGCTAGCGGTCAGGCCGGCGCCTCGTGACCGGAGCGACCGGACGTCTGGGGCCCGTTCGGTGCGACAGCCCCGGTCACAGCACGCCGAGCAGGGCGTTGTCCTCCCACTGGTCCACCACTTCGAGGTAGCCGGCCAGGACTTTGGAGTGCGGAGCCCATCCGCCCTTCGGTGGGGTTCTTCCGCGTTTCCGGGGGTCGGCCCGCGGGTCGCGCGTGCCGGCCGCGTCCGGTCGGCTCAGGTGCGCAGGACCACCAGGCCGCTCGGGGTGGTCAGCGTGCCCGGTGTGACCGGGGTGAAGGTGTGGGGGAGCGACAGGCAGGGGGGGTCGGATTCCGGGACGGCGTCGAAGAGGTAGGCGGCGGCGGACGTGGTGTCGCTGACCAGGTGGGGGCCGCCGGGGGAGGGGGTCGCACCCGTCAGGCGGGTGCGGAACAGGCGGCGCAGGTACCGCAGCGTCTCCGGCGTGAGGGGGATCTGCGGCTGCGGGCGCCGCGGCGCGGGGTCGGGGTCCGGTCGGCGACCGAGGTCCCGCGCCGGCTCCGGGGGCGGGGCGTGCGGGGGGATCGCCCCCGTCAGGAGGAGCGCGAGGAGGACCGGTACCGCCTTGCGGCGCAGGGCCTCGGTCGCCGACCGGAGCCGGTGGGCGTGGGCCACCGGGAGGGACAGCGCGAGGCTCCCGGCCGCGTCGCCGATCGTGATCGGGACCGCCGCGCAGACGACCCCGGGCGAGTACTCCAGCAGGTCGAACACCGGAGCGCCGGGGGCCACCGCGTCCAAGGCGGTGAACAGGGCCCGACTGTCGGTGATGGTCTGCGCAGTGAGCCGCGCGGGCCGGTGTCGCGCCACGTGGTCGGCGCGGCCGTCGTGGTCGAGCTGGGTCAGCAGGCACTTGCCCACCGCGCTCGCGTGGGCGGCCGCCCGGAAGTCCACCCACTCCCGCACCGGGGGTGTCGCCGGACCGTCCGCCATCTGCGTGATCCGGACCTCGCCCTCCGCGTACCGGCTCAGGTACACGGCGGCGCCCGCGCTGTCCCGTGCCAGCGCCAGCGTGCGCTGGAGCTGCCGCGCCAGGCCCTGCCCGCCGGGTGCGGCGAGCCGGTCGAGGGCCGGCCCGCGCGCGAACACGCCCGCGCCCGGGCGGTACGCGTACCCCTCCTCGCACAGCATGGCCAGCAGCGGGCGCAGCGCGGCCTCGCTCAGCCCGGTCTCCCGGCCGAGCTGGCCGGCCCGTACGCCCAGCGGGTGCCGCTCCAGGACCCGTACGACGGACAGCGCGCGGCGCGCCTGCGCGAGCGCGGCACCGGTGCCGGCCTGGACGGAGGTACGGCGGGCGGCCGCCGTGAGCGCCGGGTGGCGCAGCGGGCCCGCGGCCGGCCGGGGCCCTGCGGGCGGAGCCACCCGTACGGTGACGGGCGGTGGCGGCAGGAACCCCGCGACCACCGCGGGCAGTCCCGGCCGGGGCAGCGGCACCGGGCCCAGATCGGGATCGTCGAACTGGTCCACGAAGCGCAGGACGGCGGCCTGCGCGCACAGCCGCACCTCCCGGAAGTCCCGGCGCCCGCTCGGCCGGAATCCGCGGCGTCCCAGCTCGCGCGCCCAGAACCGGGCGTCGTGGTGCTCACCGCGCCGGGAGTGGTCGAGGAAGAGGCAGTACGCGGCCGAGGAGGTCCGGGGGCTGCCCGAACCGGCGGCGAACTGCCACCAGAACCGGGCGCCCTCGCGCAGCCCGGCGAGGTGGAGCAGACAGCCGAAGACGGCCGCGCCGGCCAGGTCGGTGCGCCCGTCCGAGACGAAGGAGTCGAGCTGGTCCCCGGCCTTCGGCGCGCACACGGCGGCCAGGCAGGCGGCCTTGAGGTCGCGCCGGGCCCGTTCCGCGTCGAGGGGGCACTCCCGCGCGGGGTCGCTCCAGCCGTGGGCGGCGCGGCGCCGGGTGCGGTGCCCGGGCAGGGGCGAGTGCCGCGTCGCGCGCAGCAGCCGCGCCTCGGCCGCGCCGAGGTCGTAGTGCGGATAGCGGTCGCGGACGACCGCGCGGGCCAGGAACTCGGCCAGGGAGCGGGAGGTGCCGTCGTCCTCCCGCCGCTCGTGCCCCTCGTACCGCCTCATGATTCGGCGGACGTGTCGAGCAGACGGGCGAGGCGGCGGTGGGCCTGGCCCAGCTGCGAGCGGATGGTCGCCTCGTCGACGCCCATCACGGCCGCGGCCTCGCCGGGGGTGCACTGGAGCCCGTACCGCAGCAGCACCGCGTCGCGTTGCCGCTCGACGAGCCGGGACACGGCGGAGTAGAAGCGGATGGTGTCGGTCAGCACCTCGTAGCGGTCGGCGTGGGCCTCCTTGAGCGCGGCTTCGAAGGCGCTGATGTCCATGGGTTCGGGCCACGGGCTGCGCCGGTGCTGACGGTCCACCAGGCAGAGTTTGAGGACGGTCCAGGCGTAGGCGTCCAGGCGGTCCATGTGCAGCATCCGCAGCCACTGGTTCATGATCGAGTCGAAGGCGGCGTCCACCGCTTCCTCGGCGGCCGCGTCGGAACCGAGCTGCAGGTACGCGAAGCGCATGTACGCGGGCCTCCGATTGGCGTGGAAGGCCCAGTACGACAGGCGCGCCGTCGGATCCCACTGACTCATGGGCGTCGGCCGCCGGCGCCGACTCGGCAGTCCCACGGCTCCACCGGACTCCTCCGGACCACCATCGCTCACCGTTCCACCTCATCCCCTGTGCGCGCAGAACAGGAAAGCAGCGCGGGCGCACTCAGAGGGCGTAGAGAGGAAACCTGTAAGGATTACGGTCGGTGATGACCGACCTGTGATCGATGTCGACCGGGCCGGGGTTCAACCAGCGCATACGCATATGCCCCCCTCATGGGCGCGCGCACCGCGTGTGACCATCCCGCGATTCACTCGTTCGCCGGATGCGGTCCCATCGCGGCGATCCGGCTCCGAGTCCCGACTCCGGCTCCCACTCCCGCGCCGGACCCGGGGCGTCCGGTCCCCGGACACACGGAGTCCGGCTCCCGGACGCCGGTCGGGGGCCCCGTCGTCCGGCTGTAGCATGGGCCCATCGCGAGGGCCGTGACGGAGAGGTCACTGCCCTCGCTTTTGCGTTACGCCACCCCCGAACAAATGCGGCGCGTGGCCTTTCGGCGGTTCGATACGATGAACCGCACTCACAGACCGTCACGTCATGCTGTACCGCATATATGAAATGGAGCATCCGAGGATGGCTCGACACCTGATCACCAGCGCGCTTCCGTACATCAACGGGATCAAGCACCTGGGCAACATGGTCGGGTCGATGCTTCCGGCGGATGTGTACTCCCGGTACCTCCGCCAGCGCGGCCACGACGTCCTCTACATCTGCGCCACCGACGAGCACGGCACCCCCGCCGAACTCGCCGCGAAGGAAGCCGGCATCTCGGTCGCCGAGTTCTGCGCGCAGGCCCACGACGCCCAGAAGGCGGTCTACGACGGCTTCGAGCTGTCCTTCGACTACTTCGGCCGCAGCTCCTCGGTGCAGAACGCCGAGATCACCCAGCACTTCGCGCGCCGACTCCAGGAGAACGGCTTCATCGAGGAGCGCGCGATCCGGCAGGTCTACTCGCCCGCCGACGGCCGCTTCCTGCCGGACCGCTACGTCGAGGGCACCTGCCCGCACTGCGGCTACGACAAGGCCCGCGGCGACCAGTGCGAGAACTGCACCCGCGTCCTGGACCCCACGGACCTGATCGAGCCCCGCTCGGCCATCTCCGGCTCCACCGAGCTGGAGGTCCGCGAGACCAAGCACCTGTTCCTCCTCCAGTCCGCGCTCCAGCACGAGGTCGAGGCCTGGGTCGCGGAGCACGAGGAGGAGTGGCCGCAGCTCGCGTCCTCCATCGCCCGCAAGTGGCTGACCGAGGGCCTGCACGACCGCGCCATCACCCGCGACCTCGACTGGGGCGTTCCCGTCCCGGCCGACACCTGGCCCGAACTGGCCGCCGAGGGCAAGGTCTTCTACGTCTGGTTCGACGCGCCGATCGAGTACATCGCCTCGACGAAGGAGTGGGCGGACGCGGACCCGGCGAACCGCGACTACAAGTCGTGGTGGTACGAGGCCGAGGACGTCCGGTACACCCAGTTCATGGCCAAGGACAATGTCCCCTTCCATACCGTGATGTTCCCGGCCACCGAGCTGGGCGTCCGCGAGCCCTGGAAGATGGTCGACTACGTCAAGGCCTTCAACTGGCTGACCTACTACGGCGGCAAGTTCTCCACCTCGCAGAAGCGCGGCGTCTTCACCGACCAGGCGCTGGAGATCCTCCCGGCCGACTACTGGCGCTACTTCCTCATCGCCAACGCGCCCGAGTCCGACGACTCGTCCTTCACGTGGGAGCACTTCACCGCCACGGTCAACAAGGACCTCGCCGACACCCTCGGCAACTTCGTCAACCGCGTGCTGTCCTTCTCCCGCAAGCGCTTCGGCGACGACGTGCCCGCGGGCAACGCCGCCGGGGAGGTGGAGGCCAAGCTGGGCGAGCAGATCGCCGAGCTGCTCGCCGAGTACGAGGGCCACATGGACACCCTCCAGTACCGCAAGGCCGCGGCCGCGCTGCGCGCCCTGTGGTCGGCCGGAAATTCCTACCTGGAGGAGAAGGCCCCCTGGTTGGAGATCAAGACCGATCCCGAGGGCGCGGCGCTCACCCTGCGCACCGCGATGAACCTCATCCACCTGTACTCCGTGGTGTCCGAGCCGTTCATCCCGGCCTCGGCGCGCGCCATGCGCTCCGCGTTCACGCTCGCCGGGGACACCGCGACCTGGGTGACCCCGGAGCAGGCCAAGGCACTGGACGCGGTGCCGGCCGGCACGCCGTTCACCGTGCCGCCGGTGCTCTTCGCGAAGATCACCGATGAGGATCTGGAGTCCTACCGCGAGCGCTTCGGCGGTACCCCGGAGGCCTGACCCTCCCGAACCGCCACCGAGGGGCGCGACCCGCGAGGGGTCGCGCCCCTCCGGCGTGTCCGGGCGGCGGCGACCGGTCCACCGATCACCGGGCGGGTACCCGCGGGCGCCGCGGTGGACGGGGCCGACCGGATGGCGGGCAGGGCGGAGCGTCGGGGGCGGGCCGGTCGCTCACGGTCCGGTCCGCACCCCCCTGGCTTGAAGTGGCCCCTCGGCCAGGGATCTTGACCTGTCTGCCGCGTGTCGAACCGGCCCCGTGATCGTTTCTTCAGCCGTAACCCTCACAAGTGCTGCGGAATCGGGAGGACGCGCGGTGACCTCATGGCGGTACTTCGCCGGTGCGGGCCTGGTGGCGGCGCTCTGCCCGCTGCACGGCCACGTGGCGGTCGCGGGCGACGGCGCCCGGGTCGACGTCTGCGTCCCGGGCGGCAGCCCGGGACGGCCCGTCGTCAGGCCGCCCTCGGTACGTCCCCCCGTGCCGTCGGGGCGGCCCTCCGTACGGGTGACCGTGCCAGGGGCCGACCGGCCGACCGTGCTGCACCCGGGGCGGATCGAGGTACCACCGCTCGCCCCGGTCCCCGCCCCGCCGCGGTCGCCGGGGCCGTCCGACCCGCCCGCGCCCGTCGCGAAGGCCGCTCCCGACGACCCGAAGCCGCCCGGCCCGGACGCCGCACCCGCGCCGGACGCCGCACCCGCGCCCGGCCCGGAGCCCGCGGCCGTCGCGGCCCCGCCGCCGGCCGCGGCGGCGCTCGTGCGCGCCAGCGCCTTCCGGGTGCGCCCGTACCGCGCGGTGGCCCTGGAGCGGCGCGGCCCGGACGGCCTGTCCACCGTGATGCTCATGGCCGTCATCACCACCCCGGCCGTCCTCGCGGCGGCCGCCCTGCGCCCCCGCTCCAAGGGGCGCGGCTGACCACCGCCCCGCCCCCCTCGCGGGCACCGACCGCCCCATCCGTACGCTCCGCACGATCCACACCGGGAGAATCCACGTGTCCGAATGGCTGGTCCTGGCCATCGCCATGGCGCTCGTCTGCGCCGTCGTCCTCGCCATCACCGCGATCCGGCACCGCCGGGCCGCCGACGACGAGGACACCAGCGAAACCCCCGACGTCATCGAGTACATGACGATGATGGTGGGCGTGGTCTACGCGATCGTGCTGGGCCTGGCCATCGCGGGAGTCTGGGAGGCCCGCGGCGCGGCCGAGGACAGCGTCCGGCGCGAGGCGCAGGCGCTGTACGAGGTCACCCAGCGCGCCGACGTCTACCCGGTGCCCGTCCGCGACCGCATCCGCGGCGAGGTGGACGCGTACGTCTCGCACACCGTCGCCGTGGACTGGCCGCTGCTGACCTCCGGCGAGACCGCTTCGGCCCAGGGCGCCCAGCTGCTCGGCAAGCTGCGCAGCGACGTCACCCACCAGAGTCCGGCGACGGAGCTCCAGGCGCAGGCCTACCAGCCGCTGCTGGACCACATCGCGGCCGCCGACGACGCCCGCCACTCACGGACCCAGAGCGACGAGTCCACCCTGCCGGGCGTGGTGTGGTTCGGGCTGCTGGTCGGCGGAGTGGTCACGGTCGGGCTGATCTTCACCTTGCAGATCCGCAAGTCCGGGCGGGAGCTGCTGCTGGCGGGGCTGTTCAGCGCGCTGATCGTCTTCCTGCTGTTCATGGTGTGGAGCTTCGACGCGCCCTACGGGCGGGACGGGACCGATTCCGCCGGACCGTTCCAGGACCTGTTCCCGAGGCTCGCGGTGTCGGCGGCCGCCCGCTGAGACTCCGCCCTACGGCGGCCCGTGGCCCGCCGGGGCCGCCGCCCGCCGGCGGTCCGCCTGCACCACCGGCGAGTGCCGCAGCGCGTGTGAGATCCGCAGCAGGTCGCGCGGCCCGTCGGTGGTGGGGAGCGCGCCGTCCGAGCCGTTCTCGCCCTCCCCGATGACCTTGCCCTCGGGGTCGGCCGAGCGGGCCCGTACGGCGGCCACGACCATGGCCGCGTCGGCGACCGCGCGCGCGGTCTCCTCGTCGTCCCCCGACGCGACGGCCCGCGCGTAGGCGTCGTCGTGGCGGCTGCGGTCGAAGTACGGGCACAGGTGCAGGAACCCGTCGTGGATGTCCGACTCCCGCTGGATCACCCGCAGCTCGGCGGCCGACCACCAGGACATCCGGACGCCGGCCGCGGCCCCGGGCGCGGCGATCCGCACCTCCTGCCAGAGCGTGCCCAGTCGGCGGTACGTCCCCCAGATGTGCCAGTTGTCCGACAGCCGCTGGCAGACGAGCGGGACCACGAACCCCATCGCGCTGATCAGCGCGCCCACGGCGGCCAGCGGCGGGGCGACGGAGGTGCTCAGGACGTCGAGGTCGTGGCCCAGCCAGCGGGCGACGACCGCCGAGATCTTGGTGGCGTCGTAGCTGAGGTTGAACACGTAGCCCGACACGATGATCACCAGGCCGACCCGGAGCCAGCCGCGCACCTGGAGCGACCAGCGCCAGCACATCGCCACCATCACGACCGCGGCCACGTGGTGCGCGCCCAGGTACAGGGCGATCATCTGCCGCATGTACGGGGTGTTCGCGTAGTACGTGTCGAAGTCCCGCAGCCGCTCCACCGGGGCGTCACCCAGGAGGAAGAGCACGACCAGGGCCACGATCACCGCGCCGTAGCCCAGGATCCAGCGCCGGGAGACGCGCCGGGTGCGTTCGGGCGGCCCGCCGCGCCAGTTGACGACCAGGACCAGGCAGGAGGCGCTGAAGGCGGTGATCAGGCAGTACACGAGCGGGGCCGAGAAGTTCGCGATCCCGGTCCAGCGGTTGACCGCCAGGATGGTGGGCGGCGCGGCGAAGGCGAAGACCGCTCCGGCCAGGGCCAGCAGCGCGCAGACCGAACGCAGCAGCGGATCGCGCCAGTTGGTGCGCAGCGCGGGCAGTTTGAAGGCCAGGCTGACGGCCATCGCCGCTGCCGGTATGTAGTAGTCCTCGCCGTTCAACGGTCGTTCCTGTGCCCCCGGTATCCGAGCGAGGCCTCGATGCGGCCCGCCAACTGGTCACGCTGCGCCGGGGCGCGGTGGCTCGACGATCCGGCCAGCCAGTTCCGGCACCTGCTGCCGAGCAGCAGGCCGAAGGTCTCCGCCTCGGTCTCCTCCTGCACGTCGGCGCGGGTGCGCGCGGCGACCCGGCGGACCGTCTCGCCGATGTCGGCCTGGTCGGTCAGCAGCCGGGCCGCGACGGCGGCGCCGTCGACGTGGTGGCTGCAGTGGCCGGCCTTCATGTGCCACAGCTCGTGGCCCAGGATCACCAGCTGGTGGTCCGGCGCGGTGCGGTCCTCGATGACCACGAGGTCGCGGTCCGCCATGTCGAGCCACAGCCCGCTGGCCGTGCCGGGCGGGAACGAGGCCATCCGGAACTCCACGGGACGGCCCCGGTGCCTGCTCATGCCGTCGCAGAGGGCGGCGTAGAGGTCCACGGGTGCCACGGGGGCGGTCAGCCGGATGCCGGCCACCAGCTCCCCGCACAACCGCCGCTGCTCTCTGCCTATGCTCACCGTTCTCCCCGTCGGCGCGGATCCGGATCAGGACTCAAGGAACAGACCCAGAATTTCGACTGGGTCAGGATTCGTTCGGTTTAACGCTTTCGAGGAGCATGTCCAGCCATTCCGTCACCTTGTCCCGGTGTTTGTCGCTGGGGAGTTGGGCGGCGCGCCAGGCGATTCCCCGTACGCCGTGGTTCTGGAGGAGTCGTGCCAGCGGATCGCCCGCCGAGGCGGCCGGGACGGGTACGGTCTCCCGTGCGCGCCCGGCGAAATCCTGCAGCAGTTGCTGCTCGGTCCGTTGGAGGGCGTCGGTGAGGGCGTCCGCGTCGTGGGCGGTGAGGAATCCCGCGTGCACGCCGAAGAAGCGCTGGATCGCGTCGCAGTGCTCCATGGTGGGTCGGCGGTCGCCGTTGATCAGGGCTCCGGCCTGCTGCCGGGACATGCCGGCGCCGTCCGCGATCTCCTGCTGCGTGTAGCGGCGGCCGTTGGGTTTGACGCGCGTGCGCCGGAGCAGGTCGAGGCGCTGGAGGAACCGGGTCTGCAGGTCCGGTTCACCCGCCTGCCTGCCGTCGAGCAGGGTCCGGACCACGTCCGCGGGCACACCGGACGCCTCGGACAGTCGCCGCAGGTCGAAGACCTGGTTCAGGTCGCGACCCATCTTGCCCGCGAGTTCGGCGACCCGTGCGACGGTGGCGGCCAGGGGTGCGTGGGCCACCGCGACGGGAGCCGGGAAGCCTTCTGTCACCAGTGGTTCTCCTAGATCGCGCGATGTCGGTACGAGCACGTGGTCGGCTTCTGGAATCTAGCCGTTCTCCACCCGGAGGGCTATAACGTGCCACAGCTGTGGCGGGAATGAGCTGTCAACAGGCCGGAATTGCCACAATAGTTGACACTCGAATGAAGTCGGTAGCAGGATCGCCACACGGAAATTGAAGATCCAGACCGTGAGGAGGGGGAGCTCTCGGTGCCACATCTCGCAGCGGTGGGCCCGTCCGATGGCCTCGCCCGAGCCGGTGAGGACCGCCTGGCGGGCGAAGAATCCGCACGCGGTGTCGTGCGGTCGGAACGACGCAAGGAGATTTTGCGCCAGCGCCGCGAGGAACTGGGCCTGAGTCAGGAGGATGTCGCCGCTCGGCTGCGCATCAGCGTGCGCGCGTACGGAAACTGGGAGCGCGGCCTGGTCAAGGAATGGACGGACCGCAAACTGCTCGCCCTGGCCGAGGCCCTGGAGATGAGCGAACGCCAGTGCTGCTGGCTGTTCCGCATCATGGTCGACCGCGACCCGCCGCCCACGTGGCGCGCGGCGGAGGAGAGCCGGCTCCCCGCGGACCCCGCCCAGCGCGACTACCTGTGCGACTACGCGGCCCTCATGGAATCCACGCCGTACCCGAGCTTCCTGGTGGACCACCGCTGGGACGTCGCGCTCACCAACTCGGCCTTCGACCAGCTCTTCCTGTCCGTCCGGCCGCACCCGACGGCCCTGCCGGACGACAACTTCCTGCGCTTCGTGCTGTTCCACCCGGACGCGGCGGGCGTACTGGAGGATCACGAACCGGCCTGGTGCGTCCCGCTGCTGGCCCAGTTCGCGACCGCGCTGGCCGGCGCCCCGGACGACGAGGGACTGCGCAGCATCCGGCAGGAGGTGGCCCGCGACCCGTTCATGGAGGCCGCCTACCGGTACGGGGTGCCGCACTGGCTGGGCACCCACGGGGCCGAGGCCGCCGAGCGGGACGGGGCGGTGCGCACCGTGCGCCACCCCGACGCGCGGTGGGGGCAGACGCGCTGCCGGATGGTGGCCGAAACCAGTCGGATGCTCGACGCGATGGGGCTGACCCGGATCACGCTGATCCTCACCGCCGCGCAGGGCGGGCCGGTGGGACCCGCCCGGGACGGCGGGGCCGTGCAGCAGCACGGGGCCCGACTGCGCGCCGTGCCCTCGCTCGGGGACTGACCGGACGGGGGACACTGGTCCCCCCGGCCGCGCGCGCGGCCGGGAGCGCCGCCGGGTGCGGCGGAGCGCGGCCGCCGCGGACCGCGTCACGAGCCGTCGATGTCACGGATCGTGGCATGCGGCGCGTGGCGTGCGGCACACTCCGGCCCGCGCAGCGGCGCACCCGTACCGCGGCGTGGTGCGGCACTGGCGAAAGGCGGTAGGGCGTGCGGCTGACGATCCTCGGCGGGGGCGGCTTCCGGGTACCGCTCGTGTACGGAGCACTGCTCGGCGACCACGCGGAGGGCCGGGTCTCCCGGGTGACCCTCTACGACGAGGACGCCGGCCGGCTCGCCGCCATGACCCGGGTGCTCTCGGACCAGGCCGCCGCCGTGGCGGACGCCCCGGCCGTGACGGCCACCGGGGACCTCGACGAAGCCCTGCGCGGCGCCGATTTCGTCTTCTCCGCCATCCGCGTCGGCGGCCTGGACGGGCGCGCCGCGGACGAGCGGGTCGCCCTGGCTGAAGGGGTGCTGGGGCAGGAGACGGTGGGCGCGGGCGGCATCGCGTACGGCCTGCGGACCGTCCCCGTGGCCCGGGAGATCGCGGCGCGCATCGCCCGTATCGCCCCCCAGGCGTGGGTCATCAACTTCACCAACCCGGCCGGGCTGGTCACCGAGGCCATGGCCGAGCGGCTGGGGGACCGGGTGATCGGCATCTGCGACTCACCCGTGGGACTCGGCCGGCGCCTCGCCCGGCTGCTGGGAGCCCGGCCCGAGGAGGCCTGGATCGACTACGTGGGCCTCAACCACCTGGGCTGGGTCCGCGGACTGCACATCGGCGGCCGCGACGAACTGCCCCGGTTGCTGGCCGACGCCGCGGCGCTGGAGTCCTTCGAGGAGGGCCGGCTCTTCGGCGCGCAGTGGCTGCGCTCGCTCGGCGCGGTCCCGAACGAGTACCTGCACTACTACTACTTCAACCGCGACACCGTCCGCGCGTACCAGGAAGCCGAGCAGACCCGCGGCGCCTTCCTGCGCGACCAGCAGCGCGGCTTCTACGCCGAGGCGGGCCGGCCCGGCCGGCCCGTCGGCGCGGCCCTGGCCGCCTGGGACCGCACCCGCGCCGAGCGCGAGGCCACGTACATGGCGGAGAACCGCGAGGCGGCGGGCGCCGGGGGGCGCGAGGAGAGCGACCTGGAGTCCGGTGGCTACGAGAAGGTCGCCCTCGCCCTGATGCGGGCCATCGCCCGGGACGAGCGGGCCACGTTGATCCTCAACGTCCGCAACCGCTCCACGCTGTCCGTACTCGACCCCGAGGCGGTCATCGAGGTGCCCTGCCTGGTCGACGCGAACGGCGCCCATCCGGTGGGCGTGGCCCCGTTGCCGCTGCACGCGGTCGGGCTGGTCACGTCGGTCAAGGCCGTGGAGCGCGAGGTCCTGGCGGCCTCGGCGAGCGGTTCGCGGGCGGACGCCGTGAAGGCCTTCGCGCTGCACCCCCTGGTGGACTCGGTGGGAGTGGCCCGGCGCCTGCTCGACGGGTACGCGGCCGTCCACCCGGGGCTGGGCTACCTGCGCTGATGCGGCCCGTCCGCGGCCCTCCTCGGCGCGGGCGGGCGATCACCCGTACGGGCCCGTCGGGCATGCGGCCGGACGGGGGAGCTGTGAGGGTTCCAGGTGTGACCACTGCCCCCGCCACGGCCCCGGCGCCGCCCGTGCTCGACCGTCGGCGGCGCAACGTCATCTTCGCGACGATCATGCTGGGCGTGCTGCTGGCCGCCCTCGACCAGACGATCGTGGGCACCGCCCTGCCCACGATCGTGGCCGACCTCGGCGGCGGCGACCACATGTCGTGGGTGGTGACCTCCTACCTGCTCGCGGAGACCGTCGCGACGGTGCTGGTCGGCAAGTTCGGTGACGTCTTCGGCCGGAAGTTCATCTTCCAGCTCTCGGCGATCATCTTCATCAGCGGCTCGTTCCTGTGCGGGTTCGCGAGCAACATGACCCTCCTCATCCTGTGGCGGGGCGTCCAGGGCATCGGCGCCGGCGGCCTGATGGTCACCGCGATGGCCCTGATCGCCGACGTGGTGCCGCTGCGCGAACGGGGCAAGTACCAGGGTGCGATCGGAGCCGTGTTCGGTGTCGCCACCATCATCGGGCCGCTGCTGGGAGGCCTGTTCACCGACTCCTTGAGCTGGCGCTGGTGCTTCTACGTCAACGTGCCGATCGCCATCCTGGTGGTGGTCGCCGCCGCGCGCACGATCCCCTCGGTCCGGGCCGCGGGGAAGACCGTGATCGACTACCTCGGTATCGCGCTGGTCGCCGTCGGGTCGAGCGCCCTGATCCTGGCCACGAGCTGGGGCGGCAACGAGTACCCCTGGGCCTCCCCGGTGATCATCGGCCTGTTCGCGGTCGGGGTCCTGGCCCTGGGGCTGTTCTGCCTCGCCGAGGTCCGGGCCGCCGAACCGATGCTCCCCATGCGGCTCTTCCTGAATCCGGTCTTCTCGGTCTGCTCCGTCCTGAGCTTCGTCGTCGGCTTCGCGATGCTCGGCGCGATGACCTTCCTGCCGACCTACCTCCAGTACGTGGACGGGGACTCGGCCACCGTGTCGGGCGTGCGGACGCTGCCGATGGTCGTCGGCCTGCTGATCGCCTCCGTCTTCAGCGGCAACGTCACCAGCAAGACCGGCCGCTACCGGATCTTCCCCATCGTGGGCTGCGCGGTGATGGGCGTCGGGCTGTACCTGCTGTCGCTGATGGGGCCGGGGACCAGCACCTGGCTGGAATCGCTCTACATGTTCGTGCTGGGCACCGGCATCGGACTGTGCATGCAGGTCCTGACCATCGCCGTGCAGAACACCGTGGACTACGCCGACCTCGGCACGGCGACCTCCGGCGTCACCTTCTTCCGTACGCTCGGCAGCGCCTTCGGGACCGCCGTCTTCGGCACCATCTACGCCAACAGCCTGGGCCCCGGCCTGGAGGCGGCGGTGGCCGAGGCGGCCCGGGCCACCGGAGCCGATCCGGCGCAGCTGGGCGCGGCCGCGTCCAGCCCGCAGGGCGTGCACGGGCTGGACCCGGCGCAGGCGGCCCCGGTGATCGCGGCATACGCGCAGGCGCTGCAGACGGTGTTCCTGTGGACCGTGCCGGTGGCGGTGTTCGGCTTCGTGGTCGCGCTCTTCCTCAAGCAGGTCAAGCTCCGCGACAGCGCCCGGGCGGGCTCGACGGACATGGGCGACGGTTTCGCCTCGCCCGCGACGGCCTCGGGGAACTCGGCCAAGCTGCTGGAGCTGGCGGTCGGCAAGCTCGTACGGAACATGGGGGCGCGGGAGGCGCGGGCCATCGTCGAGGGCTCCGACACCCGGTTGGACATGGCCGGCGCCTGGACCGTGATGCAGGTGGAGCTGCTGACCCGGACCGTGGGCCACGCCAGTCTGGGACTCGTCGCGGGCCGGCGGCACCTGCCGCCCGAGGTGCTGCTGCCGGCCTTCGACCGGATGGTCGAGGAGGGCTACCTCACCCGCACGGGCAGCTTCTTCACGCTCACCGCGGGCGGGCAGCGGGAGGCCGACGTGATCTCGGCGGCCTGGGCGGACTGGCTCGGGAGTCGACTGGAGAAGGACCGGGGCCGGCCGCGGAGCGCGGAACTGCGGGCGGCGGCCGACGCGATCGCGAAGCGGCTGCTGGCGGAGGACCTGGGCGAGGGGAACTTCGCGCCGAGGGTGGGGGCGCGGGGGTAGCGCACAGCGCGGCGGCGCGCAGGGGCAGGCCGGGGCTGCGCGCGGGGGTGCCGGGGTCGTGGCCGGAGGTAAGGGGCGCAAGGAGGCGGCGGAACTTTCCGTGGCTCCGGGACGTCCTCCTCTGCGAGGCGCACGAGCTACGGGGGTACCGCTCATGAGGATCACGCTGGCCGAGGAGATCATGCTGCTGTCCCTGGACGACGCGTCGGGGGCGGTACGGGAGCGCCAGTCGGTCAGTTGGGCGGTGGCCGGAGGCCTCCTGCTCGAACTGGTCCTGGCCGGGCGGGTGTCGGTGACGGGCCAGTACCTCGCTCCGGCGGACACCGCGCCCACGGGCGATCCGCTGCTCGACGGCCGCGTCCGGCTCATCGAGGCCTGGTTGCGGGGCCGCGACAAGCGCCGGGTCACGGACTGGCTGACGAAGGACCGGACCCCGTCCGTCGGCGCCGTGCTGGAGAGCCTGCGCGGACGCGGGCTGGTCACCGAGGAACAGCGCCGGGTGCTGGGGGTGGTGCCGGTGCGGCGGCACCCCGAGACGGACGGTTCGTACGAACGCGCCCTGCGCGCACGGCTGGCCGCCGTCGTCCTGGACGGGGCCGAGCCGGACACGCGCACGGCCGGCCTGATCGCCCTGATCCACTCCGCCCGGCTGCACCGGCTCGCGTTCCCCGACCTGCCCCGCCGGCAGGTGGCGCCGAGGCTGGCGGAGACGGCCGCCGGCCACTGGGCGTCAGAGCAGGTCCGCGCGGCGATCAGGGACATGCAGGCGGCGATGGTCGCGGTCACCCTGGTGACGGCGGCCGGGGCGGTGCTCTAGGTGCAGTGACCCGCAGGGGTGCGGGCGCGACCGAGGGGCGGCGTCGACGCGGGGTACGGATACGGCCAATCGGGGGAGGCGTGCTCCGGCCGTGGGGCACCGGCCTCCGCACCACGCTCACAGGTGCGCGGGTCCTGGGCCGTCGGGCGCCGGCCCGAACCCGTTCGTGGCGGGGTAGTCGTACGCGGGCGCGTGCGCCGGGGCCAAGAGGTCCGGGCGCCAGGTGCGCAGGACGGCTGCCGAGGGCGCGTAGAGCGCCGAGGGGAGATCGGACGGGGCGAACCACTGCCAGCGCACGATCTTGTGGGGTTCGGTGACCTTGGGGACGCCCTGCGCCGCGGTGGTGACGGCGGCCGCCGTCAGGCGGGTCACCCCGGACCTCGCGTCGATCTGGACGGCAAGGATCCGGATGGTCCCGGGCGCCGTCCGCAGGTCCGTCTCCTCGGCGAGCTCGCGGGCGGCGGCCTGCTCGAAGCCCTCCCCGGGGTCGACCTTGCCGCCTGGGAGTTCCCAGCGGCCGTCGTGGGCCTGCCCCAGCAGCACCCGGCCGTCCGGCCCGACGACGACCAGCCCGACGCCGACCACGGCGTTGGGCTGCGGGGCCGCGCGCTCCGGGCGCTCGGGTCGCGTGGCGGGTGCCCGGCACTCGTCGGGGTCCGTCATGTCCGTCCTTCCGGTGGGGTGGCGGTGGGGGTGGTCCGGGCCCGCACGTGGATCCGTTCGCCCTGCGGCCCGAACAGGCTGAGGAACTCGGCCGGGTACGCGCCCGCGTTGAAGAAGGCGTGCGGGGTGCGCGTGTCGAACTCGGCCGCCTCGCCGGGGCCGAGGACGAGGTCGTGCTCTCCGAGCAGGAGCCTGACCTGACCTGAGAGCACGTACAGCCACTCGTAGCCCTCGTGCACCTTCAGTTCCGGCTCGGCGGGTGGGCTCTCGACGGGCGGCAGGATCTGCTTGAAGGCGCGCACTCCGCCGAGGTCGCGGGTCAGCGGGATGTAGGTGCTGCCGTTGCGGACGAGGGGGCGGGGGCGGATCCGGGGGTCCCCGGTCTCCGGGGCGCCGACCAGCTCGTCCAGCGGGACCCGGTGGGCCTTGGCCAGGGGCAGCAGCAGCTCAAGCGTCGGCCGGCGCTGCCCCGACTCCAGCCGGGAGAGGGTGGAGAGGGAGATTCCGGTGGTCTCGCCGAGCTGCGCCAGCGTGATGCCGCGCTGCTGGCGCAGGGCGCGCAAGCGGGGCCCCACGGCGGTGAGCACGCCGGCGAGCTCCTCGTCCCGTTCCTCGGTGGTCATGGAACCAATGTGCCGCTTCGGCAAGGCGTTCTGTCAAACGGAACCCTCGGACATCTGTGCGGGTTTCGGACATGGCCGGCTCGTGCAGGCTCTGTGCGGTCTGATCGTCGTACCGTTCATCGGCTCAGGGGGCGCACATGGCACACGTGCTGGTCATCGGCGGGGGTGTCGGAGGCCTGGCCACGGCGCTGCTCGCGGCACGGCGGGGACACACCGCCGAGTTGTTCGAGCGCGACACCCGGGCCCCGGGCACCGCGCTCGACCGGGACTCCTTCGGCTGGCGGCGACCGGCCGTCCCGCAGGCGAACCAGCCGCACGCGCTCCTCGGGGCCGCGCGCAACGTGCTGCGGCGCGAACTGCCCGACGTCCACCGGGAGATGATCCGGCTCGGCGCGCGAGAGCGGCACGAGCTGGACTGGTTCGACGTACGCCCGCCCGCGCGCCCCGGCGACGAGGACCTCGTGATGCTCCAGGCCCGGCGCATCGTGCTGGAGAGCGCCCTCGTCACCGCCGTGCGTGCCGAACCGGGTGTCGTCGCGCGGTACGGGCAAGCGGTCACCGGGCTCACCACCGTTCCCGGGATCCGGGTGACGGGAGTGTCCACGGACGCCGGCACCCACGCGGGCGACCTCGTCGTGGACGCGAGCGGGCGGCGCGGGGGTACCGAGCGCTGGCTGGCCGCCGCGGGCTGCCGGCCCGCCGTCGTGGAACGGCACCGCACGGGGATCGCGTACTTCTGCCGCTGGTACCGGCTGCCCGAGGGGGTGGACGAAGGCCCGCGCCGGCCGTGGGCCGTGGCCGGCGGAGCCTTCGCGGGGTGCGCGGTCTTCCCGGCCGACAACCGGGTGTTCGCCGTGACCCTGTTCGTGCACACGACGGACACCACGCGCTCCGCGCTGCGCGATCCGGCGGCCTTCGAGTCCGCCGCCCGGGCCTTCCCGCCCGGCGCGGCCTGGCTGGGCCCGGGCGCCGAGCCGCTGTCCGGGGTACTGGCCGCCGCGTGCGCGGACAACCGCTGGAGCGCTCTGGCCGACGAGCGGGGCCCGGTGGTGACCGGGCTGGTGCCCGTCGGGGACGCGATCACCCACACCAACCCCACCCTGGGCCAGGGCGCGTCCCTCGCGCTGTGGGCCGCGAGCAGGGTGGCGCGCACGGCGCACCGGGACCCGGGATCGGAGCGGTACGCCGCCGACCACCACGCCTGGGCGGTGCGCACCCTGAAACCGTGGTTCGACTTCCAGGTCGTCGCCGACGCGGCCATCGGGGAGCGGTTCGCGACCCGGGCCGCCCGGACCGGGACCGCCCGGGAGGTGGCCGCGCTGTTCGACTGTGCGCTGGAGGACCCGGAGGTGATGCGCGCGCGGGCCAGGGTCCGCCACCTGGCGGAGCAGCCGCAGCGGGCGTACGCCGACCCGGCGATCAGGCAGAGGGTGGCGCGCTGGCTCGCGGCCCGGCCGGACTACGCGCCGAACGCGGTCGGGCCGGACCGGGAGGAGTGGGAGAAGCTGACCTCGGGGTGAGGCGGGGACGCGCGGCCTACTCGGTGCCGGTGCCGGTGTTCGTCTCGGTATCCGTCTCGGTCTCGGCGGGAGGGGCTCCGAGGACTTCGGCGAGGTCGTAGCCGACGACTTCCTCCAGCTGGGCGTAGGTGCAGCTCTCCGGCTCCCGGTCGGGCCGCCAGCGGGCGAACTGGGCCGTGTGCCGGAAGCGGTCCCCCTCCATGTGGTCGTACCGCACCTCCAGGACCCGCTCCGGCCGCAACGGCACCCACGACAGGTCCTTCTTCCCGGTCCAGCGGCTCTGCGCGCCCGGCAGCCGCGCGCTCTCGTGGGCCGACTCCTGCGCCCATGCTGCCCACGGGTGCCCCTGCGGGTCCGGCATGCGCAGTGGTTCGAGCTCCTCGACCATCTCGGCCCGGCGCTTCATCGGGAAGGCGGCGCACACGCCGACATGCTGGAGCGCGCCCCCGTCGTCGTACAGACCGAGGAGGAGTGATCCGATGATCGGACCGCTCTTGTGGAAACGGTAGCCCGCGACGACGACGTCCGCCGTACGTTCGTGCTTGACCTTGAACATGAGGCGGGCATCGGGCCGGTAGGGGAGATCCAGGGGCTTGGCGATCACCCCGTCGAGCCCGGCGCCCTCGAACCGTTCGAACCACTCCCGCGCGAGCGCCGGATCGGTGGTCGCGGGCGCGAGATGGACGGGGGGACGAGCGGTGGAGAGGATCTGGGCGAGGGCGGTGCGGCGCGCGCTGAGCGGGGTGTCGAGGAGCGCCTCGTCGCCGAGCGCGAGCAGGTCGAAAGCGACGAAACTCGCCGGCGTGGCACCGGCGAGCAGGGTGACCCGCGACTGCGCGGGGTGGATGCGCTCGGTCAGCCGGTCGAAGTCCAGGCGCCCGTCGTGCACGATGACGATCTCGCCGTCCACGACGCAGCGGTCGGGCAGGTTCTCCTTCAGCGCCGCCACCAGCTCGGGAAAGTACCGGTTCAGCGTCTTGCCCGTGCGGCTGCCGATCTCGACCTCGTCGCCGTCGCGGTGCACGATGGCCCGGAAGCCGTCCCACTTGGCCTCGTACTGCATGCCCGGCGGGATCTTCGCCACGGACTTGGCGAGCATCGGTTTCACGGGCGGCATCACCGGCAGGTCCATGACTGAAATTCTGCGGTGGTACGTCCGGCCCCGCCCGGTATGCGCACCCGGCCGGGCCCGCCTACCGTGGCGCACATGGGTGCTGCCGGTAGTGCGATCGAGCTGGACGCGGGCGGGCGGACGGTCAGGCTGTCCAGCCCGGACAAGGTGTACTTCCCGGAGCGCGGGCTCACCAAGCGGGACGTGGCCGAGTACTACCTGGCGGTCGCGGGCGGCATCACACGGGCCCTGCGCGACCGGCCCACGACGCTGGAACGCTTCCCGGACGGAGTGGAGGGCGAGTCGTTCTTCCAGAAGCGGGCCCCGAAAAACCTCCCCGACTGGATCCCGACCGCCCACATCGCCTTCCCCAGCGGTCGCACGGCCGACGAGATCTGCCCGACCGAGCCGGCCGCCGTCCTGTGGGCCGCGAACCTGGGCTGCCTCACCTTCCACCCCTGGCCGGTGCGGCGCGAGGACACCGACCGGCCCGACGAACTGCGCATCGATCTGGACCCGCAGCCCGGCACCGACTACCACCACGCGGTGGCCGCCGCCCATGAGCTGCGCGCACTCCTGGAGGAACTGGGCCTGCGCGGCTGGCCCAAGACCTCGGGAGGCCGGGGCCTGCACGTCTTCGTACCCATCGCACCGCGCTGGACCTTCACCGAGGTCCGGCGGTGCGCGATCGCCCTCGGCCGGGAACTGGAACGCCGGATGCCCGGAAAGGTCACGACGGCCTGGTGGAAGGAGGAGCGAGGCGAGCGCATCTTCGTCGACTACAACCAGACGGCGCGCGACCGCACGATCGCCTCCGCCTACTCCGTCCGCCCGCGACCGCACGCCCCGGTGTCGGCGCCGCTGCGCTGGGACGAGGTGGACGACGCGGAGCCGAGGGACTTCGACATCGTGACGATGCCGGCCCGCTTCGCCGAACTGGGCGACCTGCACGCCGACATGGACGACCACGCCTTCACCCTGGACGCCGTCCTGGAACTCGCCGCCCGCGACGAGCACGACAACGGCCTGGGCGACATGCCGTACCCGCCGGACTACCCGAAGATGCCGGGCGAACCCAAACGCGTCCAACCGAGCCGCGCGAAGCAGGAGGGCGGCTCGGACGGGTAGCCGCCCGGTCCGTGTTCCCGAGACCGCCTCCCGGGGGGCCGGTCGCGGCGGCCGATCCGTCGAGCACGGGCGGGCCGGCCTTCCCGACCCGCGCCGCCTGCACGTTCCTGGACCTGGAGGCCCGCCCGCTGCCGTGCCCGAGCTTGTCAGTGGCGGGTGCGATGCTCGCCCTCGGGGAGGGTGCGCGGTAAGTGTTGATCAGGCGTTGATCGGACGTCCATCGGCGGCGGCGAGGATCACCGGCATGTCGATGAACACCACCGCTGCCGCCGCCCCCGCCTGGTACGACCTGGCCCTGTGCGCCCAGACGGGCCCCGGATTCTTCTTTCCGGAGCCCGGTTCGTCGCTGCGCGACGCGAAGCGGCTGTGCGGGGCGTGCGAGGGGCGGGCGGCATGCCTGGAGTACGCCTTGGCCAACGACGAGCGCTTCGGTGTCTGGGGCGGCCTCTCCGAGACCGAACGCCTGGCGTTGCGCGCCGGCCGCTGACGGGCCGGGCCAGGCACCGACGCGCCCCGCACCCGACACGCCCGCGCCCCGCACCCCTCACGCCCGCGCGCCCCGGCCCGAGCACGAGCTCGGACCGGGGCGCGCGGGCGTGAGGGGTAGGAGCGTCCGCTCAGCCCTTGCGGGCGGCGATCCGGGCCGCGCGTGCGGCCAGGCGCTCGTCGAACTTGCGGGCCTCGGTGTCCAGGCCGTTCATGAACAGGCCGAGCTCCTCCTGGGCCTTCTGACCCTCGGGCCCGAGACCGTCGATGCTCATGATCTTGAGGAAGCGGATCACGGGGCTCAACACGTCGTCGTGGTGGATCCGCAGGTTGTAGACCCCGCCGATCGCCATCTGCGCGGCCATCCGCTCGAAGCCGGGCATGCCGTGTCCGGGCATCCGGAAGTCGACGACGACGTCCCGGACGGCCTGCATGGTCAGGTCCGGGGCGATCTCGAAGGCCGCGCCCAGCAGATTGCGGTAGAAGACCATGTGCAGGTTCTCGTCCTGCGCGATGCGGGCCAGCATCCGGTCGCAGACCGGGTCGCCGGACTGGTGTCCGGTGTTGCGGTGCGAGATGCGGGTGGCGAGCTCCTGGAAGGCGACGTACGCCACGGAGTGCAGCATCGAGTGCCGGTTGTCGGACTCGAAGCCCTCCGACATGTGCTGCATCCGGAAGGCTTCCAGCTTGTCCGGGTCCACGGCGCGCGAGGCCAGCAGGTAGTCGCGCATCACGATGCCGTGGCGGCCCTCCTCGGCCGTCCAGCGGTGCACCCAGGTGCCCCAGGCGCCGTTGCGGCCGAAGAGCGAGGCGATCTCGTGGTGGTAGCTGGGGAGGTTGTCCTCGGTCAGCAGGTTCACGACCAGCGCGATCTTGCCGATCTCGGTGACCTTGGACTGCTCCGGGTCCCAGGCCTCGCCGTCCTCGAAGAATCCGGGGAAGTTGCGGCCGTCGCTCCACGGGACGTACTCGTGGGGCATCCAGTCCTTGGTGACCGTCAGGTGGCGGTTGAGTTCCTTCTCCACCACCTCTTCCAGCGCGAACAGCAGCTTGGCGTCGGTCCACGCCTCCGAGCTGCCGAGGTGGGGAGAGGTGATCGTCACGGGTACTCCTGAGTGCAAAGCGAAATTACCTACGGTTCCGTAGCCTACGGAGTCGTAGGTTAAGCGCGACATCAAGGTGAGCCAAGTCCCAGGCATGCCTATGTCCGGTTACATCCCGTTATCTACGCAGTTTGAGTGGCCTCCGCAGGGCATATGGAGGAGCAAAGTCACGCGGCCAGGTGGCCTCTCCGTCCCCGCATTGACAGCGGGAGCGGGTCGCAGAGCGCGGAGGGCAAAGTTCCGGTGAGCCGGGAACGCACGCTGCGGGCGGCCGGTCGACCGCACCGGCCGCCCGCCCGCCGTCAGTGCCACAGCGTCGCCCGGACCTCCTCGGCCGTGGTCGGCCGCAGGTCGCCGTCCAGCAGCAACCAGCGCGTGATGCCGATCGACTCCAGGAACGGCACGTCGTGACTCGCCACGACGAGTGCCCCCTCGTACGACTCCAGCGCGGCGGTCAGCTGCCGCACGCTCGCCAGGTCCAGGTTGTTCGTCGGCTCGTCCAGCATCAGCAGCTGCGGGGCCGGCTCCGCCAGCAGCAGGGCCGCCAGAGCCGCCCGGAACCGCTCGCCGCCCGACAGGGTGCCGGCCGGCCGGTCCGCCCGGGCGCCGCGGAAGAGGAAGTGCGCGAGCCGGGCCCGGATCACGTTGTCGGTGGCCTGCGGCGCGAACCGCGCCACGTTCTCCGCCACCGTGCGGTCGTCGTCCAGCACGTCCAGCCGCTGCGGCAGGAACCGCGTGGTCACGTGTGGTACCGCCGTCCCGGACGCCGGTGCCAGCAGTCCCGCGATCGTGCGCAGCAGCGTGGTCTTGCCCGAACCGTTGCGACCCACCAGCGCGATCCGCTCCGGTCCGCGCAGCTCCCACTCGCCCCGCACGGCGGCGCCGTGGGCGAGCTCCACCTCGTTCAGGGTCAGGACGCGCCGCCCCGGCGGGACCTGGGTGGCGGGCAGTCGGACGCGGATCTCGTCGTCGTCGCGCACCGCATCCACCGCCTGATCGAGCCGCTCCTTCGCCTGCGTGAGCCTCTCGGTGTGCATGATGCGGTGCTTGCCCGCCGACTCCTGCGCCGCCCGCTTGCGGGCGCCCATGACGATCTTCGGCTCGCGCTTGTTCTCGAACATCTTCTGGCCGTAGCGCTTGCGACGCGCCAACTTGACCTGTGCATCGGCGAGTTCGCGCTTCTGGCGCTGCACGTCGGCCTCGGCGACGCGGACCATCCGCTCCGCCGACTCCTGCTCGACCGCGAGCATCTCCTCGTAGTCGGTGAAGTTCCCTCCGTACCAGCGCACTTCGCCGTCACGCAGTTCGGCGATCTGGTCGACCCGCTCCAGGAGCTCGCGGTCGTGGCTGACCAGGACCATCACGCCCGTCCAGGACTCGACCGCCGCGTACAAGCGGCGCCTGGCGCGCAGGTCCAGGTTGTTGGTGGGCTCGTCCAGCAGCAGCACGTCGGGCCGCGCCAGCAGCAGGGCCGCCAGCCGCAGCAGGACGCACTCGCCGCCGGACAGCTCGCCGACCGTACGGTCCAGCCCGATCCGGGCGAGCCCGAGTCGGTCGAGCGCGGCCAGGGCCCGTTCCTCCACGTCCCAGTCGTCGCCGACGGCGGCGAAGTCGGCCTCGGTGGCCTCGCCGGCCTCGATGGCGTGCAGGGCGGTACGGGTGGCGCGGATGCCCAGCGCCTCGTCCACACGGAGCGCGGTGTCGAGGATGACGTCCTGCGGGAGGTGACCGACCGTGCCGGCGACGGACAACTCGCCGTCCGTCGGGATCAGTTCACCCGCCATCAGTCTCAGCAGGGTGGACTTTCCGCATCCGTTGAGCCCGATCAGGCCGGTGCGGCCGGGGCCGACGGCGAGGTGGAACCCGTCGAGGACGGGGGTTCCGTCGGGCCAGCCGAAGGACAGGTCGGAGCAGGTGATGAAAGCAGGGGCATGACTCATGGAGGCCTCCAGGTTGCGTGAGTGGTGCGTGCAACTCGGGGAGACAGCCGACGGCGGGCCGGCGACACGGAGGGTCGCGGGGGTCGGTGTCTCGAACCTCAGACGAGCAATGTCCTACTCCGTTTCGGCGGCGATGGGGCGTCTACGAAGCTACGGGCGGCCGGAGCCGCCCGCAAACGAATAAGGGCAAGGGGGGTGCCGGTGGGCGTGGGCGGTGCGGGCGGCGGGTGCGTGCCCGGTCAGCAGGTGTCGCGCATCAGCTGCGCCAGGCTCTGGTCCACATCGAGGTAGAGGTGCTCCAAGCCGGGCGGGACCACGGTCGCGGCGCGCTCCAGGAAGCGCCGCAGCTCGGCCGTCAGCAGCAGGACGATCGCGACGCCCTCGGGCGCGTGGAACTCGATGGTGGTGCGGTCGCCGTCGTAGGGGCGCACGCGCACGTCGCCGTGGCCCGAGGGGCGGCTGAGCCCGGACTCCAGAAGTTCGCGCGCGAAGGTCCACGAGACCGCGACGCCCTCCAGGGTGGCGGGGGCGGGGAACGCCATGCGGATGGCGAAGGGATCCGACTGTTCGTAGCAGAGAGTGACGGGAACGATCTCGACCTTCGGCGCGATGGCGACCAGACGGGCCTGCATGGCCTGCTCGATGACAGTGATCAAGGCTCACTCCCTTGCGGCGGATCTGCTGCCGGGCAATGGCTGGCGACCGGCAACCCGATAGACGCCGGAATCGGCAATTCCGTGCACGAGAGGTGACGTGACCTGTGTCACCGATTGGCCGGAACTTGCCTGTGTGATCGCACAGCGTGACCAAGAGTGGGGCGTGAGCCAAGGAAGAGCAGCCGGTTCGCCGTGCTCCCGGCCGTCGGAGAAGGGCTGGTTCCCGATCACTCCACAGGCCCAAGGCGCCGTTTTTCAGGGCACGGAGGCACCCTGGACGGCGTATCCGCCGTGCGTTAGCTTCCGGCGCCATGAGACTTCTGGGAACTGGGCTCGGAGTTGGCATGTGTGCGGCACTTCTGGCGGCGGGCCTGACAGCCGCGCCCGCACATGCCGGGGGCGGATCATCGGGCGGGGCGCCGTCGGGCGGTGGGAGCACGGCGACCGCGGCGGACCTGGCGATGGCCGGTGCCGGTGCCGGTACCGGCGGCGCGGGTGCGGGAGTCGGGGCCGAAAGGGCCGGTGTGCACTGGGCGTTGAAGGAGACCGGCAAGGACTCCCGCTTCCGCGGGCTGGCGGCGGTCAGCCGGAACACGGCCTGGGTGGCCGGTTCCAAGGGGACCGTCCTGCGCACGGTGGACGGCGGACGCAGCTGGCGGGACGTCTCGCCGCCGGGCGCGGTCGCGGAGGGGCTGGAACTGCGGGACATCGAGGCCTTCGACGCCCGGCGGGCGGTGGCCCTGTCGATCGGCGAGGGCGAGGCGTCCAGGGTGCTGCGCACGGAGGACGGCGGCGCCACCTGGACCGAGACCTTCCGCAATCCCGATCCGCGCGCCTTCTACGACTGCCTCACCTTCTTCGACGCGCGGCACGGGCTGGCGATGAGCGACCCGGTGGACGGGAAGTTCCGCATCCTGTCCACCGATGACGGCGGCCGGAGCTGGCGGGTCCTGCCGGACGCGGGCATGCCGCGGGCGCTGCCGGGCGAGGCCGGCTTCGCGGCGAGCGGCCAGTGCCTGGTCGGCGCCGGGTCCCGCGACGTCTGGCTGGCCACGGGCGGCGGGGCCACCGCTCGGATCCTGCACTCCTCGGACCGGGGCCGGACATGGCGGGTGGCCGAGTCCACCCTGCCGGCGGGCGACCCGGCGCGGGGCGTCTTCGCCCTGGCCTTCCGGGACCGTACGAGGGGCATCGCGGTCGGCGGTGACTACCGGACGGGGCAGCCGTCGCCGAGGGCGGCGGCGCTCTCCTCCGACGCCGGCCGGAGCTGGCGCCCGGCGGCGACCCCGCCCCCGGCGTACCGCTCGGGCGCGGCCTGGTTCCCGTACAGCGCGGCGACGGCCCTGGCGGTCGGCCCGACGGGCACGGACGTGACGACGGACGGCGGGCGCACCTGGCGGCCACTGGCAGCCGGCTCGTTCGACACGGTGTCCTGTGCGGCGGACGCGGGCTGCTGGGCGGCGGGGGAGAAGGGAAGGGCGGCCAGGCTGGAACGCGGCTGAGCCGGGCCCCGGGCCCCGCGCGTCCCGCGGGGCCCGGGGCGGCGCGGGTTGCCTACAGGGGCGGGTTCTCGCGGACCGTCGACAGGTCCGACGAGGTCTTCGTGGCGAGGAACTCCGTGATGCGGTAGGCGCAGACGCCCGCCACGGTGAAGGGGTCCTCGGCCGCGATCTTCTCGATCTCGGCCCGCGAGACGCCGCCGGCCAGGATCACGCCGCCGTCGCGGGGGACCTTGCGGCCCGAGGCCAGGAAGACGCCGGACGCGTAGTAGCCGTCCAGCCAGGCCAGGTGGGCGTCCAGCTGGTCTTCGACGGCTTCGATGGGCGCGGTGTAGGTGAGCTCCATGACGAACATGATCGCCAGGCTACTCTCGCCTCATCATGACGAGTGTGAAGACCCCCGCCGATGAGGCCGATGCCCGGGCGATACAGGACGAACTGCGCCATCAGGTAGTGCTCACCGAGACCGGGCCCCCGCCGGGCCGGGGGCTGGTCGCGGGAGTGGACGTCGCGTACGACGACGCGCGCGACCTCGTCGCCGCCGCGGCCGTGGTGCTCGACGCCGCCACCCTGGAGGTCGTCGAGGAAGCCACCGCCGTCGGGCACGTCAGCTTCCCCTACGTGCCCGGCCTGCTCGCCTTCCGCGAGCTGCCGACCGTACTGGCCGCCCTCGACGCCCTCACCACCGCGCCCGGACTCGTCGTCTGCGACGGGTACGGGCTCGCCCACCCCCGCGGCTTCGGCCTGGCCTGCCACCTCGGCGTGGTCACCGGGCTCCCGGCCATGGGGGTGGCGAAGAATCCGTTCACCTTCACCTACGAGGAGCCCGGCGCCCATCGCGGCGACACCGCCGCGCTGCGGGCCGCCGACGGCGCCGAGGTCGGGCGGGCGCTGCGCACGCAGGACGGGATCAAGCCGGTCTACGTCTCCGTCGGGCACCGGATCTCGCTGGACAACGCCTGTGCCCACGCCCTCGCGCTGAGCCCCCGCTTCCGGATCCCCGAGAGCACCCGGCACGCCGACTCCCTGTGCCGGCGGGCCCTGCGCGAAGCGACGGGCTAGCGCTCCTGCGCCACCCGGAAGGTGATGCCGGCCTTCTGGAGGCGGGCGATGAGGGCGTCGCCCATCGCGACCGCCGTCGTGAGCTGGCCGGAGACCTCCGGGAGGGCGTCGTGGGCCAGGCAGAGCGCCGACTCCGCCAGCATCTTCGCGGTCTCCCCGTAGCCCGGGTCGCCGCCCGCGACCTCGGTCAGGACGCGCCGTCCGCCGCCCTCGCCCACGAACCGTACGGTGAACCAGCTGCGCGCCCGCCGCTCCGCGTCGGGCCCCTGACCCGACTCCCAGCGGTTCATGAGCCAGCGTCGGGCGGGCGGGACCTGCGCCAGGGCCGCCGCGGCGCCCACGGCGGCCGTACCGCCCAGGGCGACGGGCAGGTGCTTGACGGAGGCGAAGTGGCGGTAGCGGAAGTCCGGGCCGTACCGCTCCAGGGCGGCCGCCGAGCGGGCGACGATCGCGGGGTCCAGGGTCGGCAGCGGCAGGGCCCAGGTGCCGGTCTCCCGGCTGAACCGGGGCGCGCCCACCGGGCCCCGGGCCCGGCGTCCGAGCAGCCGGGGCTCGTGCAGCCGGCGGGCGCGCGCGGCCGACAGGGTCTGTGGGCCCCGGCTGAGCGCGGTCAGCGCCGAGGCCAGGGTCCCGCCGGAGAAGAGGGCGTTGGACCGCACGAAGCCGTCGACGGCGAGCGCGACGCCCTCCGGCAGTCGGCGCACGGTGAAGTACGCGCCCAGATCGGCCGGGATCGAGTCGAAGCCGCACGCGTGGACGATGCGTGCCCCGGTCTCGCGGGCGCGCGCGTCGTGTTCGACGTACATCCGGTCCACGAACTCCGGCTCACCGGTCAGGTCCACGTAGTCCGTGCCCGCCTCGGCGCAGGCGGCCACCAGGCCCGCGCCGTACCAGACGTACGGGCCCACGGTGGTGGCCAGTACCCGGGTGGACGCGGCGAGTTCGCGCATGGCCGCGGCGTCCGAGGCGTCCGCCCGGAACAGGGGCAGCCCGGTGAGGGACGGATCGGCCTCGGCCAGCCGCTCGCGAAGGCGCTCCAGTTTCGCGAGGTCCCGGCCCGCCAGGGCCCACCGGCAGCCTGCGGGCGCGTGCGCGGCGAGGTACTCGGCGGTCAGGGCCCCCACGAAGCCCGTGGCACCGAACAGCACCACGTCGTAGGGCCGTTCGGGATGGTCCTGTCGAACCGTTGCGTTCATGGCCGCTCCTCCCAGCTGGTGTCGGTGGCCGAGGCTAGCGTGCGGTGGCGGCGGGCGGCGCCCCGGGGACGCGCGCGGCGAGACGGTCCCGGGGGCGCCGCGCCGGCGATCGCGCGGCGCGGTCGATCACGGGGGAGCGGGGCGCGCCGGCGAAACGACTAAGCGCTTGCTCTTGTGCTGCGTGGAACACGTTCCTAGCATCGATGGTGTTACATCAGTTGTGTCACACAGTCGTAATCGCCGCGCGGACCGGAATGCTGGGGGCTCGATGGCAGTGACAGGGAACGGGAACGCGGGCGGCGGCGGGACCGGCCGCCCACCGGGTGGCGGCCTCCCCGGCGAGGGCGGCGGCTTGCCCGGCGGCGGCCCGCTCGCCGGTGTGCGCGTCGTCGAACTGGCGGGCATCGGTCCGGGCCCGTTCGCCGCCATGCTCCTCGCGGACCTCGGCGCGGACGTCGTACGGGTGGACCGCCCGGGCGGTGGCGGACTCGCCGTCGACCCGGCCTACGACATCACCAACCGCAACAAGCGGTCCGTCCTCGTCGACCTCAAGTCGCCCGGGGGCCCCGCCCGGGTCCTGGACCTCGCCGAACGGGCCGACGTCCTCGTCGAGGGCTTCCGCCCGGGAGTCGCCGAGCGGCTCGGCGTGGGCCCGGCCGACTGCCACGCCCGGAACCGGAAGCTGGTCTACGGCCGGATGACCGGCTGGGGCCAGGAGGGCCCGCTCGCCCACACCGCCGGGCACGACATCGCCTACATCGCGGTGACCGGCGCGCTGGGCATGATCGGCAACCCGGGCGAGCCCCCGGCCGTTCCCGCCAACCTGGTCGGGGACTACGCGGGCGGCTCGCTCTATCTGGTCATCGGGGTCCTCGCGGCCCTCCAGCACGCCCGCGCCACCGGCGCCGGCCAGGTCGTCGACGCGGCCATCGTCGACGGCACCGCCCACCTCACGGCCATGATCCACGGGATGATGGCGGCGGGGGGCTGGCAGGACCGGCGCGGCGCGAACCTCCTCGACGGCGGCTGCCCCTTCTACGGCACCTACGAGACCTCGGACGGCCGGTACATGGCGGTCGGCGCGCTGGAGCAGCAGTTCTACGACGAGTTCACCGCCCTCCTCGGCATCCAGGACCGGGCCCCGGCCCGCAAGGACCTCGCCCGCTGGGGCGAACTGCGCGAGGCCGTCGCCGTCCGCTTCAAGTCCCGTACCCGGCAGGAGTGGACGGAGGTCTTCGAGGGCAGCGATGCCTGCGTGGCCCCCGTGCTCTCGCTGCGCGAGGCCCCGCACCATCCGCACCTCGCCGCGCGCGGGACCTTCACCGACGTCGGCGGGATCATCCAGCCCGCCCCCGCACCGCGCTTCTCGGCCACCCCGGGGACGGTCACCGGCGGGCCCGCCCTGCCCGGCGCGCACACCGCCTCCGTGGCGGCCGACTGGGGCGTACCGGCCCTGCTGGACGACGCGGACCGGCCGCGGGACGCGCCGGCGGCGCCGTCGGAGGAAGAGGGCTGATGGAACTGTCCATGATGCTCGACCACGCCTGCGATCCGCGCCGCGCGGCCGCTGACGACGCTGTGCGGACCCGAGGGGTACGTACGCGAGCGCGTCGAGGCCTTCCAAGCAGCGGGGGTCACCATGCTCGACACCACGCCCGTCGGCCCCGAGCCGGCGCGGCTGGTCGAAACCGTCGAGAACTGGCTGTGAGGAGCCTTCGATGAAACGCCGGATCTTCGACGCCGACCACGAGGCGTTCCGCGAGACCGTCCGCACCTTCCTCGCCAAGGAGGTGCTGCCGCACTACGAGCAGTGGGAGAAGGACGGCATCGTCAGCCGCGCCGCCTGGCGGGCCGCCGGCCGCCAGGGCCTGCTGGGCCTGGCCGTGCCCGAGGAGTACGGGGGCGGCGGCAACACCGACTTCCGCTACGCCGCCGTGATCGCCGAGGAGTTCACCCGGGCGGGCGCCCCCGGACTCGCCATCGGCCTGCACAACGACATCATCGGCCCCTACCTGACCTCCCTCGCCACCGAGGAGCAGAAACGCCGCTGGCTGCCCGGTTTCTGCTCGGGCGAGACCATCACGGCCATCGCGATGACCGAACCGGGCGCGGGCTCGGACCTCCAGGGGATCAGGACCACCGCCGAGGACCGGGGCGACCACTGGGTGCTGAACGGTTCGAAGACCTTCATCTCCAACGGCATCCTCGCCGACCTGGTGATCGTCGTGGCCCGGACCACCCCCGAGGGCGGGGCGCACGGCCTGTCGCTGCTGGTCGTGGAGCGCGGGGCGGAGGGCTTCGAGCGCGGTCGCAACCTCGACAAGATCGGCCAGAAGGCGCAGGACACGGCCGAGCTGTTCTTCCATGACGTACGGGTCCCCAAGGAGAACCTCCTCGGCGAGCCGAACGGCGCGTTCGTCCACCTGATGACCAACCTCGCGCAGGAGCGGATGGGCATCGCGATGGCCGGCATCGCCGCCGCCGAGTACCTGCTGGAGATCACCACGCGGTACGTCAAGGAGCGCGAGGCCTTCGGCCGGCCGCTCTCCAAGCTCCAGCACATCCGCTTCGAGATCGCGGAGATGGCCACCGAGTGCGCCGTCACCCGTACCTTCCTCGACCGCTGCATCGCCGACCACGCGAACGGCGAACTGGACCACGTGCACGCCTCCATGGCCAAGTGGTGGGCCACCGAGCTCCAGAAGCGGGTCGCCGACCGCTGCCTGCAACTCCACGGCGGTTACGGATACATGACCGAATATCGGGTCGCGCGGGCCTTCACCGACGGGCGCATCCAGACCATCTACGGCGGCACGACCGAGATCATGAAAGAGATCATCGGCCGCTCCCTCCTCGGCTGACGCCGCACCTTCAGAAAGGCTTGACCAGTGAGCACCGAAGCTTACGTATACGACGCGATCCGCACCCCGCGCGGCCGTGGCAAGGCCAACGGCGCCCTGCACGGCACCAAGCCGATCGACCTGGTCGTCGGCCTCATCCACGCCCTGCGCGAGCGCAACCCGGGTCTGGACCCGGCGACCATCGACGACATCGTGCTCGGCGTCGTCGGCCCCGTGGGCGACCAGGGCTCCGACATCGCGCGGATCGCGGCCATCGCCGCCGGGCTCCCGGACACCGTGGCCGGCGTGCAGGAGAACCGCTTCTGTGCCTCGGGCCTGGAAGCCGTCAACATGGCGGCCGCCAAGGTCCGCTCCGGCTGGGAGGACCTCGTCCTCGCGGGCGGAGTGGAGTCGATGTCCCGCGTCCCGATGGCCTCCGACGGCGGCGCCTGGTTCGCCGACCCGATGACCAACTGGGACACCGGTTTCGTCCCGCAGGGCATCGGCGCCGACCTGATCGCCACCATCGAGGGGTTCTCCCGGCGAGACGTGGACGAGTACGCGGCGCTCTCCCAGGAACGCGCCGCCGCGGCCGTGAAGGAGGGCCGCTTCGCGAAGTCGGTCGTCCCGGTCACCGACCGCAACGGCCTGGTCGTCCTGGACCACGACGAGTTCATCCGCCCGGGGACCACGGCCGACACCCTCGCCAAGCTCAAGCCGTCCTTCGCCGACATCGGCGACCTCGGCGGTTTCGACGCCGTCGCGCTGCAGAAGTACCACTGGGTGGAGAAGATCGACCACGTCCACCACGCGGGCAACTCCTCCGGCATCGTGGACGGCGCCTCGCTGGTCGCCATCGGCTCCCGCGAGGCGGGGGAGCGCAACGGCCTCACCCCGCGCGCCCGGATCGTCTCGGCCGCCGTCTCCGGCTCCGAGCCGACCATCATGCTCACCGGTCCCGCCCCGGCCACCCGCAAGGCCCTCGCCAAGGCCGGCCTGACCATCGACGACATCGACCTCATCGAGATCAACGAGGCCTTCGCCGGCGTCGTGCTGCGCTTCGTCAAGGACATGGGCGTCTCGCTGGACAAGGTCAACGTCAACGGCGGCGCCATCGCTCTGGGCCACCCGCTCGGGGCCACCGGCGCGATGATCCTCGGCACCGTCGTGGACGAGCTGGAACGCCAGGACAAGCGCTACGGGCTCGTCACCCTGTGCGTGGGCGGCGGCATGGGCGTCGCCACCGTCGTCGAGCGCCTGTAGCCGTGCGGCGCAGCGAAGGCCAGACCCTCCTGTAGCGCCCGAGCCGGGACACCCGGCCCCCGCCCAGCCCTGCCGAACCAGACTTCCACGGAGAGACCCATCCCATGACCGAGACCCGCACCATCCGCTGGGAACAGGACGAGACCGGCGTCGTCACCCTCGTCCTCGACGACCCCGACCAGTCGGCCAACACGATGAACCAGGCCTTCAAGGACTCCATCGAAGCCGTCGCGGACCGCGCCGAAGCCGAGAAGGACTCCATCCGGGGCATCGTCTTCACCTCCGCCAAGAAGACCTTCTTCGCGGGCGGCGACCTCAAGGACATGATCCGGCTGCGCCCCGAGCACGCGCAGCTCGCCTTCGACACCGGCACCGCCATCAAGCGCTCCCTGCGCCGCATCGAGACCCTGGGCAAGCCCGTCGTCGCCGCCATCAACGGCGCCGCGCTGGGCGGGGGTTACGAGATCGCCCTCGCCTGCCACCACCGCGTCGCCCTCGACGCGCCCGGCTCCAAGATCGGCCTGCCCGAGGTCACCCTCGGCCTGCTCCCCGCCGCCGGCGGCGTCACCCGCACCGTGCGCCTCATGGGCATCGCCGACGCGCTGCTCAAGGTCCTCCTCCAGGGCACCCAGTACGACCCCCGGCGCGCCCAGGAGAACGGCCTGGTCGACGAAGTGGCCGCCACCCCGGAGGAGATGCTCGCCAAGGCGCGCGCCTTCATCGACGCCCACCCCGAGTCCCAGCAGCCCTGGGACGTACCCGGCTACAAGATCCCGGGCGGTACGCCGTCCCATCCGCGGTTCGCCGCCAACCTCCCCGCCTTCCCGGCCAACTTGAAGAAGCAGCTGAACGGAGCCCCCTACCCGGCGCCCCGCAACATCCTGGCCTGCGCCGTCGAGGGCTCGCAGGTGGACTTCGAGACCGCGCTGACCATCGAGGCCCGCTACTTCACCGAGCTGGTCACCGGCCAGACCGCCAAGAACATGATCCAGGCGTTCTTCTTCGACCTCCAGGCCGTCAACGCGGGCCGCAGCCGCCCCCGGGGCATCGCCGCGCGCCCGGTCCGCAAGGTCGCCGTGCTGGGCGCGGGCATGATGGGCGCGGGCATCGCGTACTCCTGCGCCCGCGCGGGCATCGAGGTGGTGCTGAAGGACGTCACCGCCGAGGCCGCGGCCAAGGGCAAGGCGTACTCGCAGAAGCTGCTGGACAAGGCCGTCTCCCGCGGCCGTACGACCGAGGCCCAGCGCGCCGAGCTGCTCGCCCGGATCACGCCGACCGCCGACCCGGCGGACCTCGCGGGCTGCGACGCCGTCATCGAGGCCGTCTTCGAGGACACCGCCCTCAAGCACAAGGTGTTCCAGGAGATCCAGGACGTCATCGCCCCCGACGCGCTCCTGTGCTCCAACACCTCGACCCTGCCGATCTCCGGTCTCGCGGAAGGGGTGAAGCGGCCCGCCGACTTCATCGGCCTGCACTTCTTCTCGCCGGTCGACAAGATGCCGCTGGTCGAGATCATCAAGGGCGCCGGGACCGGCGACGAGGCCATCGCCCGCGCCTTCGACCTCGTCCGCCAGATCAACAAGACCCCGATCGTGGTCAACGACTCGCGCGGGTTCTTCACCTCGCGCGTCATCGGCCAGTTCATCAACGAGGGCGTGGCCATGGTCGGCGAGGGCGCCGAGCCCGCCTCCGTGGAACAGGCCGCCGCCCAGGCCGGCTACCCGGCCAAGGTGCTCTCCCTGATGGACGAGCTGACCCTCACCCTCCCGCGCAAGATCCGCAACGAGACCCGCAAGGCCTTCGAGGCCGAGGGCCGGGAGTGGACCGAGCACCCCGCCGACACCGTCATCGACCGGATGGTGGACGAGTTCGACCGCCCCGGGCGCAGCGGCGGGGCGGGCTTCTACGAGTACGACGAGAGCGGGCAGCGCACCCGCATCTGGCCGGGCCTGCGCGAGCACTTCGCCAAGCCGGGACACGAGATCCCCTTCGAGGACATGAAGGAGCGGATGCTCTTCTCCGAGGCGCTCGACACCGTCCGCTGCCTCGACGAGGGCGTCCTCACCTCGATCGCCGACGCGAACATCGGCTCCATCATGGGCATCGGCTTCCCGGCCTGGACCGGCGGTGTGATCCAGTACATCAACGGCTACGAGGGCGGCCTGCCGGGCTTCGTGGCCCGCGCCCGCGAGCTCGCGCAGACGTACGGCGAGCGCTTCATCCCGCCCGCCTCGCTCGTGGCCAAGGCCGAGCGCGGCGAGACCTTCACCGACTAGTCCCGCGTACGGGAAAGGTCCGTCGGTCCCGCCCCGCGGGCCGGCGGACCTTTCCCACGGCCCGCCGGGCGGGCCGCGGCCGGTCGCGCTGCCGCACCTGCCGGCTACGCCCCGTCCTCCCCGGAGACGAAGGCCGCCCGCAGTTCCTCGCGCAGCGACCGCTGGAAGGCCGTCACCAGCGCCTGCACCACCATCGGCTGCATGTGCGCGGACAGCGCCTTCATCGACTCCACCCGCTCCGGATCGCTCTCGCCCTCGGTGAACGGCCCCCACACCTCGTCCCGGAACAGCGCGGTCAGCTCGTGCGCCGCCGACCTGGTGTGCTCCACCAGCACCTTCCGGGCCGCCAGGATCGTCTCGTGCGCGATCGGCACGTCGAGCAGCGCCACCCCCAGGCGCAGCAGACCCACGTCCACCCGGAACATCTCTCCCGCGGGCGCGACCACGTTCATCGCCGTCAGCCGCCGGACATCGGTGTCGGTCAGGGACCGGCCCGCCCGCTTCTCCAGCTCCGCCCGCGCCACCTCCTGCGCCGCGTCCGGCGCCCAACTGGCCACCATCGCACGGTGGATCGCCAGGTCGTGCGCGCTCAGGTCGTCGGGCAGCGCGTCCAGGTAGCGCTCGATGGCCGACAGGGTCATGCCCTGGTGCTGCAACTCCTCGATGAGGGCCAGCCGGGACAGGTGCTCCGGGCCGTAGTGCCCCACCCGACGCGGTCCGATCACGGGAGGGGGCAAAATCCCGCGCGTGCTGTAGAACCGTACGGTGCGGACGGTGACGCCCGCCCGGGTCGCCAGCTCGTCGACGGTGAGCATCGGCTCGGGTGCCTGGTCGGCCATCGTCTGCGCCTCGCTCTCTGCTCCACAGCTCGGGTTCAACAGTATTGCTGTCGCACCAACGATGTGAAACGGCCAGGAGCTGCCCATGCCCACGAACCTGCGACTGCCCGGACGACCCGAAGACCTCACCCTGCCCGCCCTGCTGGCCCGCAACGCCGCCGAGTACGGGGAGCTGCCCGCCCTCTCGTGGCGCACCGGCCCCGAGGCCGGCCGGTGGAGGACCCTCAGCTGGAGCGAGGTCCGCCGCCAGGTCGCCGTCCTCGCCGCCGGCTACGCCTCCCTCGGCGTCGAGCGCGGCGAACACGTGCTGCTGATGATGTCCAACCGCCCGGAGCACTGGCTCAGCGACCTCGCCCTCGTCCACCTCGGCGCCGTCCCCGTCACCGTGTACGGGACCTCCGCGCCGGAGCAGATATCCCACATCGCCCGCCACAGCCGGGCCCGCACCGCCGTGGTCGAGGGCGCCCGCGAACTCGCCCGGTGGGAACCGCTGCTGGCCGACCCGGGCGTACCGCTGGAGCGGCTGGTGGTGGCCGAGGCGGCCGAGGCCGGGACGCACCCCACGTACGAATCCCTGTACGCCGGCGGCGCCCGGCAGCACAGCGCGGACTCCTTCGAGAAGGCCTGGCGCGAGATCCGCCCCGAGGACCCGCTGACCGTCGTCTACACCTCGGGCACCACCGGCGACCCCAAGGGCGTGCGGCTGACCCACCGCAACCTGATGCTCCAGGCGGTCCGTCTCGACCGGCACGTCGAACTGCCCGAGCACGCCGAGCACATCTGCTACCTCCCCTTCGCGCACATCGCGGAGCGGGTCCTGGGCATCTACCTGCCCATGCTGCGCGCCGCACACGTCCGGCTGTGCGCGGACCCCACCGCCGTCGCCGGGGTGGTCCGCGAGCTGCACCCGGTGCAGTTCTTCGGCGTGCCCCGGGTGTGGGAGAAGCTCGCCGCCGGGGTCAAGGCGGTCCTGGCGCGGCTGCCGCGGGAGCAGCGCGAGGCCATCGAGGCGGCCAACGACCTGGCCCGCGCCCTGACGGGCCACCGGGAGCGCGGCGAGCAGGTCCCGGCGGAGCTCGAAGCCTCGTACGCCCGCGCGAAGGAGCAGGTGCTCGACCCGCTGCTGGGCCTCGCCGGCCTGGACCGGCTGGTGTGGACGGCCAGTGCCACCGCTCCGATGCCGATCGACGTGGTCCGCTTCTGGGCCGGCTGGGGCATCACCGTCATGGACGCCTGGGGGCTCACCGAGACCGCGGGCGTGTGCACGGTCAACAGCCCCGGCGCCTTCCGGCTCGGCTCGGTGGGCCGCCCGATCGAGGGGCTGGAGATCTGCCTCGCGCCCGACGGGGAGATCCTCACCCGGGGCGCCACCGTCTTCGGCGGCTATCTTCGGGACGACGGGTCGGTGGAGAGCGCCGCCGACGCGCAGGGCTGGTTCCCCACCGGGGACGTCGGCCGGCTCGACGAGGACGGGTTCCTCTGGCTGACCGACCGCAAGAAGGAACTGATCATCACGTCGAACGGCAAGAACGTCTCCCCGACGCTGGTGGAGAACACGGTCAAGGAGCACCCGCTGATCGGCCAGGCGCTGGTGCACGGCGACGGCCGGTCCTACCTCGTGGCGCTGCTGGTCCTCGACCCCGAGCTGGCCCCCGTGTGGGCCGCCGCCCGGGGCATCGGGGCCGGCTCCCCGGCCGAGCTCGCCGAGGATCCCGCCGTGCGCGCCGAGGTGGCCCGCGCGGTCGAGGCGGCGAACGCCCGGCTGAACCGCACCGAGCAGATCAAGCGGTACCGGCTGCTGACCGAGGAGTGGGGCCCCCGAAGCGGGGAGCTCACCCCGTCGCTCAAACTGCGGCGCCGCGTGGTCCGCGAGAAGTACGGGTCGATGATCGACGGGCTGTACGAGGAACCGTACGAAGCCCCCTGATCCCGCACGCCCCGGTCCGGCGGGCGCACCCGCCGCCGGACCGGGCCGGACGCCACCTCCGGCGGGCGGTCAGCGTCCGATGACCGGGTAGTGGTCGGAGAGGTTGGTGTAGGTGTAGGAAGTGCCCCAGCTGGAGACGGTCCAGGGTGCGGAGGCCTCCTTGACCACGTGGTTCTCCCAGCCCGCCGGGCGGGCGTGGCCCTTGCGGTGGAGGACGTAGTCCAGGTCCTCGCGCGGGTCCGTCGGGTAGCGGTAGTTCGCGATCGAGTTCAGCGCGGTGTCGAAGGAGTACGGGTGGCCCGTGCGGGTGTCGGAGCCGGCCAGGTCGGCGTCCGCGAGCATCGAGGCGTACTCGGGGGTGCGCGAGTCGACGTTCAGGTCACCGGCCACGATGACCTGCTCGTTCGCCGGGATGTTCTTGCCGTCCAGGAAGCCGTCGATGGTCCGGAACTGGCGGGCGCGCATCTGCGCGGCCTCGCCCGGGCCGCAGCCGGGGTCGGTGGACTGGGCGTGGGTGCCGACCACGTGCACCCTGGCGCCGTTCACGTTCAGCACCGCGTACGCGAAGCCCTTGTTGGACCACCAGTCGGCGCCGCAGGCGTCCTTGAAGACGACCTGCTCCTTGCGGACGATCGGCCACTTGCTCAGGATCGTCACGCCGCCGTCCTCCGGGGTGGTGGAGGAGTACGCGCCGCCCGTGGCGTCCCAGCCGCTCCTGCCCCGGCCGACGACCGGGGTCTGGTAGGGGTACTGCGAGGCCGAGTCGGCCTTGAGCGTGTCGGAGGTGCCGTTGTCGAAGGCCTCCTGGAGCACGACGACGTCGTGTCCCTGGTAGTACGGCGCCCGGGCGATCTGCGCCGCGCGGTGGTCCTGGCCCCAGTTCGGGTAGAGGTTCTTGCTCATCAGGAACACGTTGTACGACAGGACGCTGAGCCGGGGCGCGGCGGACTCCGCCGCCGTGGCGGTGGGAGCGGTGGTGGCGGCCAGCGCGCCGGCGGCTATCGCCGCGACGACCGCGGCGGCGGCCCGGGGACGGCGGTGCGTGGTGAGCAGCATGAGGTCTCCATCGTTCCTGCGGGGAAGAGCGGGGGAAGATCGGCTCCGTCATCCAAGCAGCCGCGGTTACCTCTGGGTAACACCCGTGACAAGACTTTCTGGCCGGAAGGCGGCGGGGCGGGTGCGGCGGCGGAAACGGAGCTGATCAGTCCTGCGACGCGGCGCGCGGGGAGGGGGCGGGACCGCCCCGGCGCGAGGCCCGCGAGCGCCGTCATACTGGAAGGACGGCGAGGTCGACACCCCGGGAGCGCATTCATGAGCACGACGGACCACCCGGTGCAGGACCCCGGGGGGCGGCCGGCGCCGGCGCGGACCCGCGCGGCGGGCGATCGCCGGTCCGATCCGCAACCGCCCCCGCCCGGCGGGGTGCTGTGGACCATCGCCGGCGACGTCCGGGCGCTCCTGATGCTGCCCGCCGCCTTCACCATGCAGGTCGCGCACCCCGCGATCGCCGCCGGTGTCGACGAGTACTCCGTCTTCCGCACCGACCCGTGGGGACGCGGCGAGCGCTCGCTGCGCTCCGTACAGCTGTGGGTCTACGGCGGCGAGCACGCCGCCGAGGAGGGCCGCCGCGTACGCCGCCTGCACAAGGACATCCACGGGACCGACACCCGGGGCCGGCGCTACCACTCCCTCGACCCCGCCTGCTACGCGTGGGTGCACGCGACCGGCTTCCCGGTCTACCTGTACGCCGGGCGGTACCTGCTGCGCCGCTTCACCCCCGCCCAGGAGCGGCAGCTCTACCGGGAGTGGCTCCAGGTGGGCCGGATCCTAGGCCTCCACGACCGGGACATGCCGCAGAGCATCGAGGAGTACTGGACGTACTGGGGCCGGATGCTGGCCGAGGAGATCGGGCCCACGAAGGTCGCCCGCGAGCTGGTCGCCACCGACGTGCCGCTGCCCCGCCCCGAGGGCGGTCCGGTGGCCGTACGGCTGCTGGTGCGGCTGGCCTGGCCGGCGCTGAGGGCGGCGTTCCTGCGGCTGCGGGCCTTCGTCAGCGTCGGGTACATGCCGCCCGAGGCGCGCGCCGCGATCGGTCTGGAGTGGAGCCCCGCCCAGGAGCGCCGGCTCCGGCGGTTCAGCGCGGCGGTGCGGATCGCCGTACCGCTGCTGCCCGAGCGGCTGCGGTACCTGCCGATGGCGCGGGCGGCGCGAGCCCGATGGCGCGCCGCCGCCCGCTGACGGCACTCAGTGGTCGTGGATCGCGTTCGTCTCCGCGATCTTCTTCCACGACTTCGGCTCGACCGCCGGCGCGGCCGGGAGCGAGCGGGCCGAGGGCTGCTGCTTCGCCGCCCGGTCTGCGGCCGCCGGGTTCAGCGCCGAGGCCTCCGGCTTGCCCGGGGTGTACAGCCAGGTCTCGAACAGTTGGGCCAGGGGCTTGTGGGAGACCTTCTCCGCGTAGCGGACGAAGTCGCCGACCTCGGCGTTGCCGTGGGCCCGCTCGGTCGGCCAGCCCTTGAGGATCTGGAAGAACTTCTCGTCGCCGACCTCGTTGCGCAGCGCCTGCACGGCGATCGCGCCGCGGTCGTAGACGGCCCCGTGGAACTGGTTCTCCGGACCGGGGTCGCCCGGCTTGACCTGCCAGAACGGGTCCTCGGCCGGGCGGACGGAGTACGCCCAGTCGGCCAGCTCCTGCGCCGTTCCCTCACCCTCCTTCTCCGACCACAGCCACTGGCTGTAGCGGGCGAAGCCCTCGTTGATCCAGATGTCCTTCCAGCTCTCGATGGACACGCTGTCGCCGTACCACTGGTGGGCCAGCTCGTGCACGACCACCGACACGTTGGCGCCGTTCTGGAACTGCCGGGGCCCGTAGAACGGGCGCGTCTGGGTCTCCAGCGCGAAGCCGGCGCTCACGTTCGGCACGTAGCCGCCCAGCGCGTTGAAGGGGTACGGCCCGAAGAGGCCCTCCAGCCACTCCGCGACCTCACCGGTCCGCTCCACGCTCGCGCGCGCCGCGCCCGCGTTGTCGCCGAGGTCCTTGCTGTAGGCGTTGAGGATGGGCAGCCCGCTCGCCGTCTTGTCGGTGGTGATGTCGAACTTGCCGACGGCGAGGGTGGCCAGGTAGGTGGCCTGCGGCTTGTTCGACCGCCAGTTGTACCGGGTCCAGCCGAGCCGGGAGGTCTGCGACTGGAGCACGCCGTTGCTGATGGCCTGGGTGCCGTCGGGCACGTTCACGGACACGTCGAAGGTGGCCTTGTCGAGCGGATGGTCGTTGCTCGGGAACCACCAGATCGCCGAGTCGGGCTCCTGCGCCGCCACACCGCCGTCGGGCGTGCGGTGCCAGGCCGTCCAGCCGTCCACCTTCAGCTCGGAGGGCTTCCCGGCGTACTTGACGACCACGGTGAGCGGGGTGTTGCGCGCCAGCGGCTTGGCCGGGGTGACCTCCAGCTCCTGCGTGCCGGAGGCAGTGAACGTCGCCTTGACGCCGTTCACCCGGACCTCGCTGACCTGGAGGCCGAAGTCCAGGTTGAACCGGGACAGGTCCTGCTTGGCGGTGGCGAGGAGGGTGGCGGTGCCTTCGAGCAGGTCCGTCTTCGGCTGGTACCGCAGGCGCAGGTCGTAGTGCGAAACGTCGTATCCGCCGTTGCCGCTGGCCGGGTAGTAGGGATCGCCGATACCCGGGGCTCCCGGGCCGTAACTCGCCGCCGACGCCGGGATCACCAGCAGCAGGGAGGCGGCGAGCACGCTCGGGGCGATGACTTTGCGGTGCACGAAGGGCTCCAAGTGGTAGGGGAGACACATCGGTTCACGGTCTCGTCGTTCGACCGTATTCACCCTTGGCGTCCCACGTCATGTCCATGGCCCCGCCTGTCACACGATCGCCATCCGGACGCAAGAGAATCACCCGCCGGGACGCCTCGTCACACCCCTCCCACCTGCGCATCCGGCCAGCTCCGGCCCCGTACGCACCCCGTCCCCGCCGCGCCCGGGTCGCCCCCGGCGCCACGCGCACGGCGCGAAAGTCGTCCTGATGCCGCCGTACGCCGGGGGTGCCGTGCTCGGCGGGGACGCCGCTGTCCGACATACCGAGTAGTCGGTATCCTGCCGGCATGACGCTTCCCCGCCTCGCCGCCCGGCACTGCTGGCACGGTGCGATCAACCCCCTGCACTCCACGGTCTACTTCTCCCCGGACACCGCGAAGGAGTTCGCCGCCCTCGGGATCACCGATCCGGTCGCGGTCAATCTCGCGAGCCGCTCCGCCGCCCTGGGCGCGGTCACGGCCGGCACGGTCACCGCCACCTTCTACAACTACGCGCACCGGCACATCGCCGCGTACCTGCCCGCCGTCTGGGACGTCGCCACCCCCGCGCAGGTCCTCGCCGCCCGGCTGCGGGCCGCCGACGCCACCCTGCGCCGCCTGCTCGGCGCCGAGACCATCGAGTCGCCCGAGCTCGCCGAAGCCGCCGACCTGGCCCTACGCGCGGCCGAGGGCTGTACCCGGCACGCCCGCCCGCTGTACTCGGCCCACGCCGACCTCCCCGTCCCCGAGGTTGCGCACCTGCGCCTGTGGCACGCCACCACGCTGCTGCGCGAACACCGCGGCGACGGCCACCTCGCCGCCCTCCTCGCCGCCGGCCTGGACCCGGTCGAGGCCCTCGTCAGCCACACCGCGACCGGCAAGGGCATGTCCCCGAAGTGGACCAGGGCCACCCGGGGCTGGCAGCAGTCCGACCTGGAGGCCGCGGCCCAGCGGCTGCGCGGGCGCGGCGTGCTCGACGCCGACGGCGCGCTGACCGAGGAGGGCGCCGCCCTGCGCGAGCGGCTGGAGGCCGAGACCGACCGCCTCGACGCCGCCCCCTACGAGCACCTCGGCGCGGCGGGAGTGGCCCGCCTCGCCGAGCTCGGCGGCGCCGTCGTGGTGAAGGCCGTGACCGCGGGAGCCTTCCCGGCCGACCTGCGCGGCAGGGCCTGAGGCCCGTTCCGGGCAGGGCTCCCCGCGTCCGCCACCGCCACCTGCCACACTTGGCAGCCTTCCAGTGCAAACGAAGGCAGGCGGGACCCGATCGTGACGACGTCCATCGAAGGCAGGATCGCCGAGGAGCTCGGCGTACGGGAGCGGCAGGTCAAGGCCGCCGTGGAACTCCTCGACGGCGGCTCCACCGTGCCGTTCATCGCGCGCTACCGCAAGGAAGCGACCGAGATGCTCGACGACGCCCAGCTGCGCACCCTGGAGGAGCGGCTGCGCTACCTGCGGGAGCTGGAGGACCGGCGCGCGGCGATCCTGGACTCCGTACGGGAGCAGGGCAAGCTCGACGCCGAGCTGGAGGCGCGGATCAACGGGGCCGACACCAAGGCCCGGCTGGAGGACATCTACCTCCCCTTCAAGCCCAAGCGGCGCACCAAGGCGCAGATCGCCCGCGAGGCCGGCCTGGGGGCGCTGGCCGAGGCGCTGCTCGCCGACCCGTCGGTCGAACCGGCCGCCCTGGAGGGGGCCCGGGCCGTTCTCACCGAGCGGTTCGCCGAGGACGCCGACCTGATCGGCGAGCTGCGCGAACGCATGTGGAGCCGGGGCCGGCTCGCCGCGAAGGTCCGCGAGGGCAAGGAGGAGGCGGGCGCCAAGTTCGCCGACTACTTCGACTTCGCGGAGCCGTTCACCGACCTGCCCTCGCACCGCGTCCTCGCCATGCTGCGCGGCGAGAAGGAAGAGGTCCTCGACCTCACCCTGGAGCCGGAGGACCGCGACGACGCGGCGACCCCCGGCCCGTCCACGTACGAGGGCACGATCGCCCGCCGTTTCGGCATCGCAGCCCCCTCGGAACGCGGCCGCCCCGGGGACAAGTGGCTGGCCGACACGGTCCGCTGGGCCTGGCGCACGAAGATCCAGGTGCACCTCGGCATCGACCTGCGCACCCGGCTGCGCCAGGCGGCGGAGGACGAGGCCGTACGGGTCTTCGCCTCGAACCTGCGCGACCTGCTGCTCGCGGCGCCCGCCGGCACCCGGGCCACCCTCGGCCTGGACCCGGGCTTCCGCACCGGCGTCAAGGTCGCGGTCGTGGACGCCACCGGCAAGGTCGTGGCCACGGACGTGATCCACCCGCACGTGCCCGCCAACAAGTGGGACGAGTCCCTCGCGAAGCTGGCCCGCCTCGCCCGGGAGCACGCGGTCGAGCTGGTCGCCATCGGCAACGGCACGGCCTCCCGCGAGACCGACCGGCTCGCCGCCGACCTCATCACCCGCCACCCCGAGCTGAACCTCACCAAGGTGATGGTCTCCGAGGCCGGCGCCTCCGTGTACTCGGCCTCCGCCTTCGCCTCGCAGGAACTCCCCGGCATGGACGTGTCCTTGCGCGGAGCCGTCTCCATCGCACGCCGCCTCCAGGACCCCCTCGCCGAGCTGGTCAAGATCGACCCCAAGTCGATCGGCGTCGGCCAGTACCAGCACGACCTGTCCGAGGTGAAGCTCTCGCGCTCGCTCGACGCCGTGGTCGAGGACTGCGTGAACGGCGTCGGCGTGGACGTCAACACCGCCTCCGCACCGCTGCTCTCGCGGGTGTCGGGCATCAGCGGCGGGCTCGCCGAGAACATCGTGGCCCACCGCGACGCCAACGGCCCCTTCCGCAGCCGCAAGGGGCTCAAGGACGTGGCCCGGCTGGGTCCGAAGGCGTACGAGCAGTGCGCGGGCTTCCTGCGCATCCGCGGCGGGGACGACCCGCTGGACTCCTCGGCCGTGCACCCCGAGGCCTACCCGCTGGTCCGGGCCATGGGCAAGACGGCCGGCGGCGAGGTGGCGGCCCTGATCGGCAACACCGGGGTGCTGCGCTCGCTGCGGCCCGAGCAGTTCGTCACCGAGTCCTTCGGGCTTCCCACCGTCACGGACATCCTGCGCGAGCTGGAGAAGCCGGGCCGCGACCCGCGTCCCGCCTTCAAGACCGCGACCTTCAAGGAGGGCGTGGAGAAGATCGGCGACCTCGCCCCGGGGATGGTCCTGGAGGGCGTGGTCACCAACGTGGCCGCCTTCGGCGCCTTCATCGACATCGGCGTCCACCAGGACGGGTTGGCCCACGTCTCGGCGCTGTCGAAGACCTTCGTCAAGGACCCGCGCGACGTCGTCAAGCCGGGCGACATCGTCCGCGTCAAGGTCATGGACGTGGACATCCCGCGCAAGCGGATCTCACTGACCCTGCGGCTGGAGGACGAGGTCGGGGCGGAGCGCTCCGGCGGCGCTCCCCGGCAGCGGGAGGACCGCCAGGAGCGGCGCGGCGCCGGTGGCCGTCCGCCGCAGCAGCGCGCCGGCGGGGGCGGCGGCGGCCGCGAGGGCGCCCCGGCGCAGGGCGGCCAGGGCCAGGCGGGCGGCCCGGGCGGCCGACGGTCCCAGGGCCAGGCCCAGGGCCAGGGCCAGGCCCAGGCCCAGGCCCAGGGCCAGCGCGGCGGCAGCGGCCAGCGGCCGGCCGGCGGCGGCGCGCCGGCCCCGGCCAACAGCGCGATGGCGGACGCCCTGCGGCGCGCGGGCCTGACCGGCAAGGAGGAGCGCCGCAAGCGGTAGGGACGGCTTGGGGCGGCGGGCGGCGAGGCGTGTCGGTCACCGCCCGGGAGGGAGCCTTGCAGCCACCTCGTGTGCGAGTTCCTTCGAACGGGATGGCCGAATAGGTACCCCACATGGGGACATACCTTGCCAACTCCCGTACAAGATCTGTAGGCATGGTGGAACGCCCGTTCGTCACCCGGCGGACGGGCTTCCGCGTTTCCCCTCAGGACCGCATTCCCCGAGGCCGCCTTGAAGGCACAGGACGCCATGCCCATGCCCCCCCACGCCTACCGACGCTGCCCGCGAAAGGGTCCGAAGAGGGATCACATGCCCCACCCGCAACTCAGCCTGCGCAAGAGGTGCGAGAAGATTCTCGGCCATCTGGATCTGTCTCATCCCTTCTCCCTGGAAGCGCTCTGCAACCGAATAGCGCAGCAGCGCGGCCGCCCCATCCGCCTGCACCCGCTCCCCAAGGAAGCGGCGGAGTCCGGAGTCTGCGGGCTGTGGGTGGGGACCGCCAGCGTGGACTACGTCTTCTACGAGGCGCAGACGACCCCGCTGCACCGCGAGCACATCGTGCTCCACGAGCTCGGCCACATCCTCTTCGGCCACCACGCGCTGGAGGGGGAGGAGACCGACGGCGCCCCGGTGGTGCTCGGGCGCACCAACTACACCACCCGCCAGGAGCAGGAGGCGGAAATGCTCGCCAGCATGATCCGCATCCGCACGGCGAACAGCGCCCCCCAGTCGGCCGCCCCGCCCGGCGGCACCCTGGCACGGCTGGAGTCCGCCATGGGCTACGAGCGGGTCGGCCATGGCAGCTGACCTGGCCGCCCTCGGCAACTGGCTCGCCGTGCCGAGCGTCGTGTGCCTGTGGATCGCCGTCCTGCTCCGCGCCCCCGGAGCCCTGCGTTCCCCGCAGCAGCGCGGGCTGTGGCTCGCCGTGGCCACGGCCGCCGCGGCGATGACGCTGAACCTCCCCGCCGTCGTCACCTACGCCATGCGCGACCCCGGCCACTCCCATGCCGTCGGCCTCGTCCGCAACCTCATCGGCGTGCTGTCGGCGGGCGCCGTGCTCTACTTCGTGGCCGCCGCCGCCGGCGGCCGCCGGCTCCAGCTCGCCTCCTGGAGCGCCACGGCGGGATGGCTGGCCGCGCTCCTCGCCCTCGACGCGGCCGCCCCCGAGCACGGCACGCACACCATGCCACCGGTCGGCGCCCCGGTCCCCTCCCTCGCGTACTGGCTCGTGCTGATCTCCGCCCACGTCATCGCCAACACCGTCTGCGTGTACGTGTGCTGGCGCTACAGCAGGCGCAGCGACAGCCCGGGGCTGGCCACCGGACTGCGCCTGTTCGGCCTCGGCACCGCTCTGGCCGGCCTGTTCTGGCTCGTCTACCTGCTCAAGGCCCTCTTCGGCAGCACCTGGGCGATGCCCGCGCTGCCGCTGCTGATGAACCTGCACGGCCTGCTGCGCGCCGCCGCGATCCTGGTGCCGACCCTGTGCTCCTACCGCCGCACCGCCGCCGACATCACCACCGCCTGGCGCCTGTGGCCGCTCTGGCGCGACCTGGTGCAGGCCGTCCCGCACGTGGCGCTCAACAAGCCGCGCGCCGGCCGGGTGGTGGAGCTGCTGTGGCCACCGGTCCCGCGCAACCTGCTCGTGTACCGCAAGGTCATCGAGACGCGCGACGCGATCCTGATCCTGGGCGAGTACGTGGCCCCGGGCGATCTGGCGCTCGCCCGCACCCGGCTGGCGGGCACCGGGATGCCCGAGGAGCACCGCACCGCCGCCGCCCTGGCCCGCGTACTCAAAGAGGCACGCCGGGCGAAGCTCGCCGGGCGGCCCGGGAACCCGGGGGCCAAAACGCTGGAACTGCCCGCCGCCATCCAGACCTCGCAGGAGGGCGGGGACCTGGAGGACGAGGCCCGCTTCCTCGTGGAGGTCGCCCGGGCGTACGCCGCGCCGGGCGCCGATGCGGCCCCGGCCGCAGCCCGCTCGTGAACCGTCAGCAGCACGCACCGCCAGTCGCACGAGGAAGTGACCCCTCTTGACCACCGTACTGATCACCGGGGCCAGTGCCGGACTGGGCGAGGCCTTCGCCCGGGGCTTCGCCGCCAAGGGCTGCGACCTGGTCCTCGTCGCCCGCGCCAAGGACCGGCTGGCCGCCGTGGCCGAGCGGCTCGGCCGGGAGTTCGGCGTGCGCGCCGAGGTGCTGCCCGCCGACCTGCTGGACGCCGCCGACCTCGCCGCCGTCGCCGGGCGCCTCGCCGACCGGGACCGGCCCGTCGACGTCCTGGTCAACAACGCCGGCTTCGGGCTGCCCGCGCCCTTCCCGTACAACCCCGTCGAGGACGAGGAGCGGATGCTCGACCTGCTGGTGAAGGTACCGCTCCGGCTCACCCACGCCGTCCTGCCGGGGCTGCGCGAGCGCCGGCGGGGCGCCGTCCTCAACGTCTCCTCCGTGGCCGGTCTGCTGCCGACCGGGACGTACGGCGCCGCCAAGGCCTGGGTCACCGCGTTCAGCGAGTCGCTGCGGGTGGACATGGCGCCGTACGGGGTCCGGGTGCTGGCGGTGGTCCCCGGTTTCACCCGCACCGAGTTCCAGGAGCGCGCGGGGATGGACGTCAGCGCGCTGCGCGACGCGGTGTGGCTGGAGCCGGACGACGTGGTCGAGCGGGCCCTGCGCGACCTCGCCCTGCGCCGCCCGGTCAGTGTCACGGGCCTGCGCTACCGGGCCTATGCCCTGGCCGCCCGCCATCTGCCCCGCACCTTCGTGGCGCGCAGGATGGCCCGCAGGCGCCGCCCCCCGGCGGACCTCGACCGAGGCCCGGGGCCGGGTCCCCGGCCCGGCGGCGCCGCTACAGCTCGGTGACCTTGCCGTCCTCGACCCGCAGGCGCCGGGTGACCTGGACGGCTTCCAGCATGCGGCGGTCGTGGGTGACCAGCAGCAGGGTGCCCTCGTACGCCTCCAGGGCGGACTCCAACTGCTCGATCGCCGGCAGGTCGAGGTGGTTGGTGGGCTCGTCCAGCACCAGCAGGTTCACCCCCCGGCCCTGGAGCAGCGCCAGGGCCGCCCGGGTGCGCTCGCCGGGGGAGAGGGTGGCGGCCGGGCGCAGTACGTGGGCCGCCTTGAGGCCGAACTTGGCGAGCAGCGTGCGGACTTCGGCCGGCTCGGTGTCCGGGACCGCCGCGCAGAAGGCCTCCAGCAGCGGTTCGTCGCCGAGGAACAGGCCCCGGGCCTGGTCCACCTCGCCGATCAGCACGCCGGAGCCGAGGACGGCCGAGCCGGAGTCGGGAGCCACCCGGCCCAGCAGGACCGCGAGGAGGGTGGACTTGCCGGCGCCGTTCGCGCCGGTGATCGCCACCCGGTCGGCCCAGTCGATCTGCAGGCTGGCCGGGCCGAAGGCGAAGTCCCCGCGCCGGACGGCCGCCTCGCGCAGGGTGGCGACCACCGAGCCCGAGCGCGGGGCCGTCGCGATCTCCATCCGCAGCTCCCACTCCTTGCGGGGCTCGTCGACGACGTCCAGGCGCTCGATCGCCCGCTGCGTCTGACGCGCCTTGGCCGCCTGCTTCTCGCTGGACTCGCCGCGCAGGTTCTTGCCGATCTTGTCGTTGTCGCTCGCCTTCCGCCGGGCGTTGCGCACGCCCTTGTCCATCCAGTTGCGCTGCATCTGAGCCCGGCCCTCCAGGGCGGTCTTCTTGTCCGCGTACTCCTCGAACTCCTCGCGGGCGTGGTTGCGCGAGCGCTCGCGCTCCTCCAGGTAGGCGTCGTAGCCGCCGCCGTAGAGGTTGATCTGCTGCTGGGCCAGGTCGAGTTCGAGGACCTTGGTGACCGTCCGGGCGAGGAACTCGCGGTCGTGGCTGATCACGACCGTGCCCGCGCGCAGCCCCGTCACGAACCGCTCCAGGCGCTCCAGGCCGTCCAGGTCCAGGTCGTTGGTGGGCTCGTCGAGCAGGAAGACGTCGTAGCGGGAGAGCAGGAGCGAGGCCAGGCCGGCGCGGGCGGCCTGGCCGCCGGACAGGGCCGTCATCGGCAGGTCGAGCCCGATGGAGAGGCCGAGGTCGGCGGCCACCTCCTCCGCGCGCTCGTCGAGGTCTGCGCCGCCGAGGTCCAGCCACCGGTCCAGCGCGGTCGCGTACGCGTCGTCCGAGCCGGGCACCCCGTCGACCAGGCCCTGCGTCGCGGTGTCCAGCTCCGCCTGCGCGGCGGCCACGCCGGTGCGCCGGGCCAGGAAGTCCCGTACGGACTCGCCCGCGCGCCGCTCCGGTTCCTGGGGGAGGTGGCCGACGGCGGCGGTGGGCGGGGAGAGCCTCAGCTCGCCGGTCTCGGGGGTGTCCAGGCCGGCGAGCAGCCGCAGCAGGGTGGACTTCCCGGCGCCGTTGACGCCGACGAGACCGATGACGTCACCGGGCGCGACGACGAGGTCGAGATCGGCGAAGAGGGTGCGCTCGCCGTGCGCGGCGGTGAGCTTCTTGGCGACGAGAGTGGCAGTCATGATATGTCGATCCTATCCGCGCGCCGACCGTGTTCCGGATGGCGGGACAGGTGGGAAGCGCCTCATCGCGGACACGGGGCCCGGCATCACGGCATGAGTGCGTCCCGTCGCGGAACGTGCCCGTCCTGCGCGGCGGGTGTGCGCAGCCCGGACGCGACGGGGCCGGTGGAGGTGCTCGCCGCGGCTCCGGGGCACGGACCCGCCGCGCCGGCGGCGGTTCGCCCGGTCAGTCCCGCGGCGTCCACGTGAACGACGGGGCGCGGCGCTCCAGGAACGCGGCGACACCCTCCATGGTGTCGCCGCTCCCGGCCGCCTGGTCCGCCCAGTGGGCGTCCCGGTCCGTGCGGCCGTCCGCGAACTCCTTGGCGGCCGCCTGAGTGAGCTGCGAGCGCGCGGCGAGGACCCCGGTGAACTCGGCGATCCGCTTGTCGAGCTGCCCGGCCGCTACCAGCTCGTTCAGGAACCCGGCCCGCAGCGCCTGGTCCGCGTCGATCAACTCCGCCGAGAAGAGCAGGTACTTGGCCCAGGCGGGCCCCACCAGCGCGGCCAGCCGTCGGGTGGAGGAGGCCGGGTAGACGATGCCGAGCCGCGCCGGGGTCACCCCGAAGGAGGAGCCCTCCTCCGCGAAGCGCAGGTCGCAGGCGGCCGCCAACTGGCTGCCGCCGCCCACGCAGAATCCGCGGATCGCCGCCAGCGTGGGCTTCGGGAAGGCGGCCAGCGCGTCCTCGGCGGCCACGGCCAGGGCCTGCGGGTCCTCGTCGCCGGTCAGCGAGGAGATGTCGGCCCCGGCGCAGAAGGTGGTACCGGCCCCGGTCAGGACGAGGACCCGTACCGCGGGGTCGGCCGCCAGGCCCGCCAGCAGGTCCGGCAGGGCCCGCCACATCGCCGCCGTCATGGCGTTGCGCTTTGCGGGGTGCGCGATGACGACGGTGGCCACTCCGCTCGCGACCGAGTGCCGCAGGGCCGCCTCCGGCGCCACGTCCCGAGCTGTTTCCCTGGCTGCGTCCATGCGGCGGATGCTATCCCGGGCCGGCGAACCCGAGATCAAGGGAGTCCCGGAGGGCGGCTGCTCCTGGCTCGCCGCCCTCGGCACGGCCGAGAAGAGGCAGGTGGAAGATCAGGAACAGTCGAACAACTGACTCTGTCATACGCCCGTGGTCAGAAAGCGTCCGAATGACGCTGATTTCTGGTCAGAGGTCCGGCCCGGACCGGCGTCGTCCCCACTCTTGACGCGTGGAGACGATCGAGCGTGAAGACGGGGGACTGAAGATGGATGTCAGCGGGAGTGTCCCGCCAGCCAGGGAGGATGCGCCGGAGGCCCCGGCCGACCCCCTCGCGGCGTACGAGGGAGTGTGGCGGTTCACCGCTCCCGCCGTAGAAGAATCCGTTCCCCAGGCCCGCCGGGCGGTCCGGGACCTGCTCGGGCGCCAGGGGGTGCCGGCCCACCAGGACCTGGTGTACTCCCTGCTCCTGATCGTCTCCGAACTGGTGACGAACTCCGTCCGGCACGCCGCCGTGCTGTCGCCGGAGGTCGCGGTCGAGGTGGCCATCGGTCGGGAGTGGGTACGGGTGGCCGTCGAGGACAACCACCCGTACCGGCCCAAGGCGCTGGAGGCCGATTTCGCCCAGACCGGCGGACGGGGCCTGCTTCTGGTGCGGGAGGTCACGCTGGAGGCCGGCGGGGTGTGCGACGTCGAGCACACCTCGACCGGCGGCAAAGTCATCTGGGCGGCCCTGCCCCTGGGCGTGCCCGCCCCCGGCCCCACCACCTGAGCGGCCCCGCCCGGACGGGCGTCCTGCGGCTACCAGCCCGCGGCGTCACCGGTCAGCTCGCGGATCGCGGGCCGCGCCGCGTCGAGCACGGTCATGAACCAGGCCGAGAACGGTGCTTCGGCGTGCCGCTCCGCCAGCTCCGCGGCGGTGACGAAGGCGGTGTCGCCGACTTCCTCCGGGTCGGGCCGCAGCGCCGCCTGCGCGAGTCCCACGAACAGGTGGTTGAACTCCTGCTCCACCAGACCCGACGCGGGGTCGGGGTGGTTGTAGCGGACCGTCCCGGCCTGCGCGAGCAGCGAGGGGGACAGCCCCAGCTCCTCGTGGGTGCGCCGGGCCGCCGCGGCGAACGGTGACTCCCCGGGGTACGGGTGGCCGCAACACGTGTTCGACCAGACGCCGGGGGAGTGGTACTTCCCGAGCGCCCGCCGCTGGAGGAGCAGCCGGCCCTGCTCGTCGAAGAGGAAGACGGAGAACGCCCGGTGCAGCTGTCCCGGCGCCTGGTGGGCCGAGAGTTTCTCCGCCGTGCCGATGGTGTTGCCGGACTCGTCGACCAGTTCGAGCATGATCGGTTCTTGGGTCCCGGTGCCGTTGGACGCGCTCTTCGCGGCGGTGGCTGGTGTGGTCGGCATACCCATCCTTCGCTTCGGACTTCGGCCCTCAGTCTGCCGTACAAAAGCGGCTTGTCCCCACTTCGGCGATCCACGCATGTCCGCCCCCGCCGCGTGGTAAACGGGGGCGGACATGCGTGGAGCAGGTGTCAGACGCCGAAGGGAGCCGGGTACGCGATGGTGCCCGCCGGGACCGGAACGGAATCGTCCAGCACCAGCGCCATCATGGCCTCGTCGGGGACTTCGAAGGGCGCCCGGATCCCGAAGTGCGACGCCGGTACGAAACCGAAGCGCGCGTAGTACTCCGGGTGCCCCAGCACGAGGACCAGCGGCTCGCCGCGGTCACGGGCGGCCGCGAGCAGCGCCCGGACGACCGAGCTGCCCGCGCCCGAGCGCTGGATTGCGGGGTCGGCGGCTACCGGCGCGAGGGCCAGCGCCCGCGCCCCGTCGACGGCGCACGCGCTGAGCAGGGCGTGCGCCGCCACCGAGCCGTCCGGCCCCTCGGCCACGTACGACAGCCCCGGCAGCCAGGCGTCGTCCACCCGCAGCGCGTCGACGAGGTCCGCCTCCAGCGGGGTCTCGAAGGCCGCCAGGTTGACGGCGCGGACGGCCGCCACGTCGGCCGGGGCCTCCGGCCGGGCCGGCCAGGCGGCGCCGTCCCCGGCGGTCACCGGGCGCAGCACGTACCCGGTGTACCCGTACTCGTGGCCGTGCCGGGACCGTACGTCGAGCTCCTCGCGGGTGGCGGCCAGCACGGCCGCCGTCGCCGCGGTCCCGTCGCCGGGGTGGTCCCTGACCCGCTCGGCGAGCGGGCCGTAGTACTCCGCCCAGTCGGCGTCGGGCAGGTGGTGCACGCCGAGCACCCGGTACCCGGCCGCCTGGGCGGCCGCGAGGTTGCGGGCGGTGGTGCGCAGCGGGTAGTGGGCGTCCCAGAAGGCGCGCGCGCCGGCGGACGGCTCCCCGGTGGTCCACTGGCACTCGGTCAGCACGAGCGTGCCGCCGGGGGCGAGCAGCCGCTTCCACCGCGCGAGCGCGGTGTCGAAGCCGATGACGTAGGCGGAGCCCTCCGCCCAGACGAGGTCGAAGGAGCCGCCCTCGAAGGGGAGGGCGCCCATGTCCGCCCGGAGGGGGTGGACGCGGTCGGTGAGCCCGCGGGCCGCGGCGGCCTCGCGCAGCTCGTCGAGGAAACCGTCGTAGAGGTCGACGGCGGTGACGTCGGCTCCCCGGGCGCCCGCTTCGGCGGCGAGGAGCAGCGCGCTGCGGCCGGGTCCGCAGCCCAGGTCGAGGACGCGCGGCCGCTCGGGCAGCGGTCCGCACAGGGACAGCAGGTGCCGGGTGGACGCGTCGGAGCCGGGGGCCTGCCGGGGCAGGCCCCCGGTGCAGGGTGAGGAACGCCTCCCAGAAGGAGCCGTCGTCGGCGTCGGAGAGATCGGTGGAGCGGGTGGTGTCGGTCAACGTGAACCCTTGAGCAGGGGGCTCCGGCCGACGGGGCCGATCAGCGGTGTGCGATCAGGCCCGGCCGGAAGCCCGGAAGGAAGTGGGGACGTGCCGGAGTTCGCAGCGCATGGCCGCGACCTTGACGACGGTCATCAACCCCACCTCTTTCTCGCTCGATCGTCTCGCCCGGCCTTCTCGCCGGGGTCGTCTTCTGCCGTTCCGTACGCGATGACGAAACTCGTACGCGATGACGAAGCTCGTACGCGCAGGCGATCACCCTAGCACCGGCACCGTGTGTGGTACCTCGGTGTGATCGCCGATGATGATCACACCCCCGGCCCCGGGCCCGGCGTTCATCGGCTGATCGGGGCGTAAACGGGTGGTGAACCCCTGCTTCCATTCATCCGATAGCCTCTGCCGACGTGCCGCCGCCCCATCAGGCGCCCGTCCGGAATTCGTCACGAGGAGTGAGTTCGTCTGCCGACCGTCATCCTTACCGGCCTGCCGGTCCCCGGATCACCCCTCGCGGACGACCTGCGCTCCCTGGGCTTCCACGTCCGTTACGCCACCGGTCCGGCCGAGACGGCCACCGCCCTGGCCGCCGTCCCCGCCGACCAGCGGGTGGCCGTCGTGGACAGTGCGTTCGTGGGGCACGTGCACGCGCTGCGCCTCGCCCTGACCGACCCGCGCTTCGACGCCTGCGCCGTCACCGGCGCCCTGGCCGTCCGGCCCGGCGCCCGGGCCGCCCTTGACGCCGCCGTGGGCGCGCGCGGCCACGCGTGGACGGCCGGAGCGGGCACCGGCGCACCGGCGTACGCGCCCTCCGAGCCGTACCCGGCCCCGGACCCGTACCCGTCCGACGACCCGTACCCCCGCACCGAAGCCGGCCCGGACGCCGTCCCCTACGCGGACCGCCTCGCCGAGGCCGTCGAGGCCGCCGGGACCCCGGTCCAGCGCCCCGAGCTCGGCACGCTCGTGGCCGAGGTCCCCGTCACCGCCGCCGACCGCCGGGCGGCGACCGCCGCCGTCGCCGCCGTGGACGACGAGGCCGTACGGCTGCGGACCGCCGTGAAGTCCCGCGACGGGTTCTTCACCACCTTCTGCATCAGCCCGTACTCGCGCTACATCGCCCGCTGGTGCGCCCGCCGGGGCCTGACACCGAACCAGGTCACCACCGCCTCCCTGGTCACGGCACTGATCGCGGCCGGCTGCGCCGCCACCGGCGACCGCTGGGGCTACGTGGCGGCCGGGGTGCTGCTCCTGGTCTCCTTCGTCCTGGACTGCACCGACGGGCAGCTGGCCCGCTACTCGCTCCAGTACTCAACGATGGGCGCCTGGCTCGACGCGACCTTCGACCGCGCGAAGGAGTACTCCTTCTACGCGGGCCTCGCGCTCGGTGCGGCCAGGAACGGCGACGACGTCTGGGCCCTCGCGGTCGGCGCCATGATCCTGATGACCTGCCGCCACGTCGTCGACTTCTCCTTCAACGAGGCCAACCACGACGCCACCGCCAACACGAGCCCCACGGCGGCCCTCTCCGACAGGCTCGACAGCGTCGGATGGACCGTCTGGCTCCGGCGGATGATCATCCTCCCGATCGGGGAGCGGTGGGCGATGATCGCGGTGCTGACCGCCGTCACCACGCCCCGGATCGTCTTCTACGCCCTGCTCGCCGGCTGCGCCTTCGGCGCCCTCTACACCACCGCCGGCCGGGTCCTGCGCTCGCTGACCCGCCGGGCCACCCGTACCGACCGGGCGGCCCAGGCCCTCGCCGACCTCGCCGACTCGGGCCCCCTGGCCGAGCTCCAGGTCCGGCTGCTGCGCGGCCGGGCCGGTTCCTACGGGTCGGTCTACGTCGCCGCCCTGGGCACGCTGCTGCTGATCGGCGCCGCCCTGTACCTGCCGTTCGGCGACGGTCGCCTGATCGCCGTCGCGGTGATCTACGTCATGGCCGCGGGCCTGGCCGTCGCCGCTCCCCTCAAGGGCGCCCTCGACTGGCTCGTCCCGCCGCTCTTCCGGGCCGCCGAGTACACCACCGTGCTGGTCCTCGCGGCCAAGGCGGACGTCCCCGGGGCCCTTCCGGCGGCATTCGGCCTGATCGCGGCGGTCGCCTACCATCACTACGACACGGTGTACCGCATTCGCGGCGGCACCGGCGCGCCCCCGCACTGGCTGGTGCGGACGATCGGCGGCCACGAGGGCCGGGTCCTGCTGACCACGGTGCTGGCCGCCGTCCTCGTCACGCGCGTCGCGGACTTCCCCGTCGCGCTCACGGCCCTGGCCGTGTTCGTGGCACTCGTGGTGCTCGTGGAGAGCATCCGGTTCTGGGTCTCCTCCGGGGCACCCGCCGTACATGACGAAGGAGAACCAGCATGATCGGCCTTGTACTCGCTGCCGGTGCCGGACGCCGTCTGCGTCCCTACACCGACACCCTGCCCAAGGCCCTCGTGCCCGTCGGCCCCGAGGGCCAGGAGGAGAGCCTCACGGTCCTCGACCTGACCCTGGGCAACTTCGCCGAGGTCGGCCTCACCGAGGTCGCCGTCGTCGTCGGCTACCGCAAGGAGGCCGTCTACGAGCGCCGCGAGGCGCTGGAGGCCAAGTACGGCGTCAAGATCACGCTGATCGACAACGACAAGGCCGAGGAGTGGAACAACGCCTACTCCCTGTGGTGCGCGCGTGAGGTCCTCAAGCAGGGTGTGATCCTCGCCAACGGCGACACCGTCCACCCGGTCTCCGTCGAGAAGACGCTGCTCGCCGCCCGCGGCGACGGCAAGAAGATCATCCTCGCCCTCGACACGGTCAAGAGCCTGGCCGACGAGGAGATGAAGGTCGTCACCGCCGACGGTGCGGGCGTGCGGAAGATCACCAAGCTGATGGACCCGGCCGACGCCACCGGCGAGTACATCGGCGTCACGCTCATCGAGCCGGACGCCGCCGAGCAGCTGGCCGAGGCGCTGAGGACCACCTTCGAGCGCGACCCCGACCTCTACTACGAGGACGGCTACCAGCAGCTCGTCAACGACGGGTTCACCATCGACGTAGCCCCCATCGGCGACGTCAAGTGGGTCGAGATCGACAACCACGACGACCTCGCCAAGGGCCGGACGATCGCATGCCAGTACTGACGAGGCTCATCCCCTCGCCCGTCGTCGTCGACATCAGCCGCGGGGCGATGGACGACCTGGCCGGCCTCCTGGCCGACCAGCGGATCTCCGCGTCCGGCAAGCTGGCGATCGCGATCAGCGGCGGCTCCGGCGTGGCCCTGCGCGCCAAGCTGGAGCCCGTGCTGCCGCACGCCGACTGGTACGCCGTCGTCGACGGCACCATCGACTCCGCGGTCAAGCTGGCCGACGACATAAAGGGCCGCCGCTACGACGCCGTCGTAGGCCTGGGCGGCGGCAAGATCATCGACGTGGCGAAGTACGCCGCCGCGCGGGTCGGGCTGCCCATGGTGGCCGTCGCCACCAACCTCTCGCACGACGGCATCTGCTCGCCGGTGTCCATCCTGGACAACGACAACGGCCGGGGCTCCTACGGGGTCCCGACCCCGATCGCCATGGTGATCGACCTCGACGTGATCAAGGACGCGCCGGTGCGGTTCATCCGCGCCGGCATCGGCGACGCGATCTCCAACATCTCGGCGATCGCCGACTGGGAGCTCTCGCACGAGATCACCGGCGAGCCCGTCGACGGCCTGGCCGCGGCCATGGCCCGTACCGCGGGCGAGTCCGTACTGCGCCACCCCGGCGGATGCGGCGACGACGCCTTCCTCACCGTGCTCTCCGAGGCCCTCGTCCTCTCCGGCATCGCCATGTCGATCAGCGGGGACTCCCGCCCCTCGTCCGGCGCCTGCCACGAGATCAGCCACGCCTTCGACCTGCTCTACCCGGGGCGCTCCGCGCTCCACGGCGAGCAGGTCGGCATCGGCGCCGCCTTCGCGATGCACCTGCGCGGGGCGGCCGAGACGGCCGGCCTCTTCACGCAGGTACTGCGCAGGCACGCCCTGCCCGTGCTGCCCGAGGAGATCGGGTTCAGCGTGGACGAGTTCGTCACCGCCGTCGAGTACGCCCCCCAGACCCGCCCGGGACGATTCACGATCCTGGAGCACCTCAACCTGTCCGCAGCCGAGATCAGGGACGCTTACGCCGACTATGCCAAGACCATCCGTAGCTGAACTCCGGCCCGTCGTGCACCCGGCGGGCGTGAAGGACCGGCGCAGCGGCGAGCACTGGGGCGGGCGCCTCTACATGCGCGAGATCTCCCTGCGCATCACCCGCTACCTGGTCACCACCAAGGTCACGCCGAACCAGCTGACCTACGTGATGACCCTGGCCGGCGTCCTCGCCGCCCCGGCCCTGCTGGTGCCGGGCATCTGGGGCGCCGTGCTGGGCGTCGTGGCGGTCCAGCTGTACCTGCTGCTCGACTGCGTCGACGGCGAGGTCGCCCGCTGGAAGCAGCAGTTCTCCCTCTCCGGGGTGTACCTGGACCGGGTCGGCGCCTACCTGTGCGACGCGGCGGTCCTGGTCGGCTTCGGCCTGCGCGCCGCGGACCTGTGGGGCAGCGGGCGCATCGACTGGCTGTGGGCCTTCCTCGGCACCCTCGCCGCGCTCGGCGCGATCCTGATCAAGGCCGAGACCGACCTCGTCGGCGTGGCCCGGCACCAGGTCGGCAAGCCTCCGGTCCAGGAAGCGGCCGCCGAGCCGCGGGCGCGGGGCATGGCGCTGGCGCGCCGCGCCGCCTCCGCGCTGAAGTTCCACCGGCTGGTCCTCGGTATCGAGGCCTCGCTGCTCATCCTGGTGCTGGCGGTCCTGGACCAGATGCGGGGCGACCTGTACTTCTCCCGGCTGGGTGTCGCCGTTCTGGCGGGCATCGCCCTGCTCCAGACCGTGCTGCACCTGGTGTCGGTCCTCGCCTCCAGCAGGCTCAAGTGACCGCGCCGATGCGGCTGGGCGCCGTGATCATCACCATGGGCAACCGCCCCGACGAACTCAAGGCGCTCATCGACTCGGTCGCCCGGCAGGACGGCGACCCCGTCGAGGTCGTCGTCGTGGGCCAGGGCGTGGCGGTCAGCGGGATGCCGGGGCTGCCGCCGGGCGTCCGTACGGTCGACCTGCCGGAGAACCTGGGCATCCCGGGCGGCCGCAACGTCGGCATCGAGGCCTTCGGCCCCGGTGGCAGCGAGGTGGACGTCCTGCTCTTCCTGGACGACGACGGGCTGCTGGAGCGCACCGACACCGCCGAGTTGTGCCGGCAGGCCTTCACCGAGGACCCCCGGCTGGGCATCATCAGCTTCCGGATCGCCGATCCGCAGACCGGTGAGACCCAGCGCCGGCACGTGCCCCGGCTGCGTGCCTCGGACCCGATGCGCTCTTCCCGCGTGACCACCTTCCTGGGCGGCGCGAACGCCGTCCGGACCTCGGTGTTCGAGCAGGTCGGTGGTCTGCCCGGGGAGTTCTTCTACGCCCACGAGGAGACCGACCTGGCCTGGCGCGCCCTCGACGCGGGGTGGCTGATCGACTACAGGGCGGACATGGTGCTGCTGCACCCGACGACCTCCCCCTCCCGGCACGCCGTCTACCACCGTATGGTGGCCCGTAACCGGGTATGGCTCGCCCGCCGAAACCTGCCCGCCCCGCTGGTCCCGGTCTACCTGGGCGTCTGGCTCCTGCTGACGCTCGTACGCAAGCCGTCGGCGCCCGCGCTCAAGGCCTGGTTCGGCGGTTTCAGGGAGGGATGGACCACTTCCTGCGGACCCCGGCGGCCGATGAGGTGGCGGACCGTCTGGCGGTTGACCCGGCTGGGCCGACCACCTGTCATCTGACACCTCCGTGTCTGCGACCATGGCGCGGTCACGGGCCTCGCACCACCAGCCCGATCCCCTTCCTGCCGCATCTTGAAGACGGAAAGTTTCAACTTGTGAGTGACACAACCCACGACGGCGCCCTCGCCACGAGCAGGCCGCCGTCCGAAGACGCGGGGCTGAGCCCCGCGGAGCTCGCCAGGAAGTACGGCCTCTCGGTGAGCGGCGCGCGGCCGGGCCTGGTCGAGTACGTGCGGCAGCTCTGGGGCCGGCGCCACTTCATCCTGGCGTTCTCCCGGGCCAAGCTGGTCGCGCAGTACAGCCAGGCCAAGCTCGGCCAGGTGTGGCAGGTGGCGACCCCACTGCTGAACGCGCTGGTCTACTACCTGGTCTTCGCGCTGATCCTGGAAGCGGACCGGGGCATGGAGAAGGGGGTCTACGTCCCCTTCCTCGTGATCGGCATCTTCGTCTTCACCTTCACCCAGAGCTCCCTCATGGCGGGCGTCCGGGCCATCCCCGGCAACCTCGGCCTGGTGCGCGCCCTGCACTTCCCGCGGGCCTCCCTGCCGATCTCCTTCTCGATGCAGCAGCTCCAGCAGTTGCTGTACTCGATGGTGGTCGTGGTCGTGGTCGTGCTCCTGTTCGGGAACTACCCGCAGCCGTCCTGGCTGCTGGTGATCCCGGTGCTGGTGCTGCAGTTCGTCTTCAACACCGGGCTCGCCCTGGTCTTCGCGCGGATGGGCTCCAAGACCCCGGACCTCGCGCAGCTGATGCCGTTCGTCACGCGCACCTGGATGTACGCCTCCGGCGTGATGTTCTCGATCAACGAGATGCTCAAGGACAAGCCCCAGTGGATCGCGGACGTGCTCCAGTGGAACCCGGCGGCGATCTACATGGACCTCATCCGGTTCGCCCTGATCGACGGCTACGGGGCGGAGAACCTGCCGCCGCACGTCTGGGCCTTCGCGGTCGGCTGGGCCGCCCTGATCGGTCTCGGCGGCTTCGTGTACTTCTGGAAGGCTGAGGAGCGTTACGGCCGTGGCTGAGAACAACAAGGGGCACATCCCCACCGTCATCGCCGACGACGTGCACATCGTCTACCGCGTCAACACCGGCAGCGCCGGCCGGGGCAGCGCCACCGCCGCGCTCAGCAAGATAGTGCGCCGACGCAAGGGCGACGCGCCCGGCGTGCGCCGCGTGCACGCCGTGCGCGGGGTCTCCTTCACCGCGTACCGCGGCGAGGCCATCGGCCTCATCGGTTCCAACGGCTCCGGCAAGTCGACCCTGCTGCGGGCCATCGCCGGCCTGCTGCCCTGCGAGGAGGGCAAGGTCTACACCGACGGCCAGCCCTCGCTGCTGGGCGTCAACGCCGCGCTGATGAACGACCTCACCGGCGAGCGCAACATCGTCCTCGGCGGTCTCGCGATGGGCATGAGCCGCGAGCAGATCAAGCAGCGCTACCAGGGGATCGTCGACTTCTCCGGCATCAACGACAAGGGCGACTTCATCTCCCTGCCGATGCGCACCTACTCCTCCGGCATGGCGGCGCGCCTGCGCTTCTCCATCGCGGCGGCCAAGGACCACGACGTGTTGATGATCGACGAGGCCCTGGCCACCGGTGACCGCAGTTTCCAGGTGCGTTCCGAGAACCGCATCCGCGAACTGCGGGAGAAGGCCGGCACGGTCTTCCTGGTGAGCCACAACAACAAGTCCATCCGCGACACCTGCGACCGGGTGCTGTGGTTGGAAAAGGGCGAACTCCTGATGGACGGGCCCACGGACGAAGTCGTCTCGGCGTACGAGAAGGCGACCAACGGCTGACCGGGCCCCCGCCCTTCCCCTCCGCGGCCGTATCCCCGCCCGTGCGCGGTGTGTTCGGCCGGGACACCGCAGGCCCCCACCGCTCCGCGCGGCGGGGGCCTCGGCGCGCCCGGGCGGGCGGCCGGCGACATTCGGTGGCGGAGCGAATACCCCAACGGCTTTCGCGGCGTTGTACAGCGTAAGCTGAGGACGTCCTGAATCGCGGCAAGAGGGGACGATTCCCCGCAGGTGAACGGCCTGGACGACCCCCGGTCAGCCCGGCGGCGTGTCCGAAATAGGATGTATTGGGTTGGCAGTGTAGAACGGGAGACGTGACGGCAATGGCTACGGGAATTCTCCGGCCCCCAGGCTTCGCGGCCGTCCCCGCCCCGGGCGGCGGGCGGTGACCCCCGGGCACGGCACCCGCCCCCCGTCGGACACGCTCCACACCCGCGCCACCCTCGACAAGGCCCGGACGGAGAACTTCCCCGTCGCCCCCGTCTTCCTTCCCCGCGCCTGGCGCGACGGCCTGATGGCGGTCTACGGGTACGCCCGCCTCGTCGACGACATCGGCGACGGCGACCTCGCCCCCGGCGGACGCGACGCGGTGCTCCTCGGCCTCGACCCGGCCGCCGCCGACGACCGGCTCGCGATGCTCGACGCCTTCGAGGCCGACCTGCACCGCGTGTTCAACGCCTCCGACGCGGTGGACGGCGCCCCGCGGCACCCCCTGCTCCGCGCCCTGCGCCCCGTCGTCCGCGCCCACGGGCTGACGCCCGAGCCGTTCCTCGGACTCATCGAGGCCAACCGCCAGGACCAGCGGGTCGCCCGCTACGAGACCTACGGGGACCTGCTCGACTACTGCGAGCTGTCCGCGAACCCGGTGGGCCGCCTCGTGCTCTCCCTCACCGGCACCAGCACCCCCGAGCGCGTCCGCCGCTCGGACGCCATCTGCACCGCCCTGCAGATCGCCGAACACCTCCAGGACGTCGCCGAGGACCTCGGCCGGGACAGGATCTACCTGCCCGCCGAGGACATGCGGCGCTTCCACGTGAGCGAGAGCGACCTCAAGGCCCCGACCGCCGGCGCGTCCGTACGCTCCCTCATCGCTTTCGAAACCGAACGCGCACGCGGACTCCTCACCGAGGGAGCCCCCCTCGTGGGCAGCGTGCACGGCAGACTCCGGCTGCTGCTCGCCGGCTTCGCGGGAGGAGGGCGCGCCGCCCTGCGAGCCGTCACCGACGCCGGCTTCGACGTACTTCCGGGCCCGCCCCAGCCCACCAAGAGCGGCCTGCTCCGCGAGGTGGCCGCCGTCCTGCGCACAGCGCCGAGAAAGGGGTGAGCCCCACCGTGGAGGGCCCCGCACACCCGACCGCACCGTCCGCGCCGTCCGCACCGGTCCTGGCCGCCTACAGCTACTGCGAGGCCGTCACCGGAACGCAGGCGCGCAACTTCGCCTACGGCATCCGGCTGCTGCCCGCAGACAAGCGGCAGGCGATGTCCGCGCTGTACGCCTTCTCCCGCCGCGTCGACGACATCGGCGACGGCACCCTGGAACCCGGCGCCAAGCTGACCCGGCTGGAGGAGACCCGCGCCCTGCTCGGACGGATCCGGGCCGGAAGGGTCGACGAGGACGACACCGACCCGGTCGCCGTCGCCCTCGCGCACGCCGCCCGCCGCTTCCCGATCCCGCTCGAAGGGCTCGACGAGCTCATCGACGGCGTCCTGATGGACGTGCGCGGCGAGACCTACGAGACCTGGGACGACCTCAAGGCCTACTGCCGCTGCGTGGCCGGGGCCATCGGCCGCCTCTCGCTCGGCGTGTTCGGCACCGTGCGGACCGGCGGCATCGCCCCGTCCGACGCCGCCCGCGCCGGGGAGTACGCCGACACCCTCGGCCTCGCCCTTCAACTCACCAACATCCTTCGGGACGTTCGCGAGGACGCCGCCAACGGCCGCACCTACCTGCCCGCCGAGGACCTCGCCAAGTTCGGCTGCGCCGAGGGCTTCCACAGCGATCGGGCCTCCGCCGGCGCCGACTTCGCCGGACTCGTCCACCACGAAGTGCGGCGCGCCCGGGCCCTGTTCGCCGAGGGCTACCGGCTCCTGCCCCTGCTCGACCGACGCAGTGGCGCCTGCGTCGCGGCCATGGCCGGCATCTACCGGCGCCTCCTCGACCGCATCGAGCGGGAGCCCGAGGCCGTGCTGCGCGGCCGCGTCTCGCTGCCGCCGCACGAGAAGGCGTACGTCGCCGTACGGGGCCTCTCCGGCCTCGACGCGCGTACCGTCTCCCGCCAGCGCACGCGCGGGAGGGCCTGATGGCCCCGACGCCGCCCGCCGCCCCTGTCCCCGACCGCGCCAACGACCTCCCGACGGGCGGCGGCCGTTCACCCGCCCCCGCTGCCGCGCCGGCCCGGCTGGCAACCCCGGCGCGGGCCACCGCGTCTACCCGGACGGGCTCCGCCGGCCGTCGGCCGGCCATCGCGGAGCGGACCGCGGCGGATCACCGCACCACGGGGGAGGACGCATGACCGACACCGACCAGCACGCCGTCGTCGTCGGCGGGGGACTCGCCGGGGTGACCACCGCCCTCGAACTCGCGGACGCCGGGCTCCGGGTCACCCTGCTCGAAGGCCGCCCCCGGCTCGGCGGCCTCGCCTTCTCCTTCAAGCGCGGCGAACTCACCGTCGACAACGGACAGCACGTCTACCTGCGCTGCTGCACCGCCTACCGGTGGTTCCTCGACCGGGTCGACGGAGCGGCCCTGGCTCCGCTCCAGGACCGGCTCGACGTACCCGTCCTCGACGTCGCCCACCCCGGCGGCCCCCGCCTGGGCCGGCTGCGCCGCAGCGCCCTTCCCGTACCCCTGCACCTGGCGGGGTCCCTCGCCCGGTACCCGCACCTCTCGCTCGCCGAACGCGCGAGCGTCGGCCGCGCCGCCCTCGCGCTGCGCCGCCTGGACCCCACCGACCCGGCCCTCGACGGCCTGGACTTCGCGACGTGGCTCGGCCGCTACGGCCAGTCGCCCCGCACGATCGAGGCCCTGTGGGACCTCGTCGGCATCGCTACGCTCAACGCGACCGCCGAGCAGTCGTCTCTCGGCCTGGCCGCCATGGTCTTCAAGACCGGCCTGCTCTCCGAGAACGGCGCCGCCGACATCGGCTGGGCCCGCGTACCCCTCGGAGACCTGCACGACACCCTGGCCCGCAAGGCGCTCGACGCGGCCGGCGTCCGCACCGCACTGCGCGCCCGGGTCACCAACCTTTCCCGTACGCCCGAGGGCGCGTGGCGCGTCGACACCGAGGACGAGAGCCTCGACGCGGCCGTCGTCGTCCTCGCCGTCCCCCAGCGCGAGGCCCACGCACTGCTCCCGGCCGGCGCGCTCGCCGACCCGGACACCCTCCTCGACATCGGCACCGCGCCCATCCTCAACGTCCATGTCGTCTACGACCGCAAGGTGCTCAAGCAGCCCTTCTTCGCGGCGCTCGGCTCACCGGTCCAGTGGGTCTTCGACCGGACCGAGTCCTCCGGCCTGCCCGACGGCGGCCAGTACCTCGCGCTGTCCCAGTCCGTCGCCCAGGACGACATCGACGAGCCGGTCTCGGTCCTGCGCACCAAGTACCTGCCCGAGCTGGAGCGGCTGCTGCCCGCCGCGCGCGGCGCCAAGGTACGGGACTTCTTCGTCACCCGGGAGCGGACCGCGACCTTCGCCCCCACTCCCGGCGTCGGCCGGCTGCGCCCCGGGGCGCGCACCGACACGCCGGGGCTCTACTTGGCCGGTGCGTGGACTGCCACCGGTTGGCCCGCGACGATGGAGAGCGCCGTCCGGAGCGGACTGGGCGCGGCGCACGCCGCGCTCACCGCACTCGGCCGCCACCGCGAACACCCTCTGCAGGAGGCGGCATGACGACCATCCTCAGCACGACCGGCACAGCACGTACAGGAACCAGAGGAGAGCCAGTGAACCCGGGGAATCCGGCCGTCGAGAACACGGATGCCAGTGTGGGCACTGCCGGACGGGATGTGGAGAAGGCGGACACGGTCGCCCTCCTGGAGCGCGGCCGCACGCTGTCGACCCCCGTGCTCCGTGCCGCCGTCGACCGGCTCGCGGCGCCCATGGACACCGTCGCCGCCTACCACTTCGGCTGGATCGACGCCCACGGCAACGCCGCGGACGGCGACGGCGGCAAGGCCGTGCGCCCCGCCCTCGCGCTGCTCTCGGCCGAGGCGGCGGGCGCCCCGGCCGAGGTCGGCATCCCCGGCGCGGTCGCGGTCGAGCTCGTGCACAACTTCTCCCTCCTGCACGACGACCTGATGGACGGCGACGAGCAGCGCCGCCACCGCGACACCGTGTGGAAGGTGCACGGCCCCGCCCAGGCCATCCTGGTCGGCGACGCCCTCTTCGCCCTCGCCAACGAGGTGCTGCTGGAACTGGGCACCGTCGAGGCCGGCCGCGCCGCGCGCCGCCTGACCACCGCCTCCCGCAAGCTCATCGACGGCCAGGCGCAGGACATCTCCTACGAGCACCGCGAGCGCGTCAGCGTCGAGGAGTGCCTGGAGATGGAGGGCAACAAGACCGGCGCGCTGCTCGCCTGCGCGGTGTCCATCGGTGCCGTGCTGGGCGGCGCGGACGACCGTACGGCCGACAAGCTGGAGGAGTACGGCTACCACCTGGGCCTCGCCTTCCAGGCCGTCGACGACCTGCTCGGCATCTGGGGCGACCCGGAGGCCACCGGCAAGCAGACCTGGAGCGACCTGCGCCAGCGCAAGAAGTCCCTGCCGGTCGTCGCCGCGCTCGCCGCGGGCGGCCCGGCCTCGGCCGAACTGGCCGAGCTGCTCGCGGCGGACGCCAAGAGCAGCGATTTCGAGAACTTCTCGGAGGAGGAGTTCGCGGCCCGCGCGGAGCTGATCGAGGCGGCCGGCGGCCGCCAGTGGACGGCCGACGAGGCGCGCCGCCAGCACACGGTCGCGATCCGGGCGCTGGACGACGTCGACATGCCCCCGCGGGTGCGCGAACAGCTCGTGGCCCTCGCCGACTTCGTCGTCGTGCGCAAGCGGTGACCGCCACCCGGTCGAGGATATGACGCGCGAGTCGCCGGCCGGAGCCGCCTGACAGGCTGCACCGGCCGACGGCAGACCCCAGTTCAGCAGAGGACACTGTGCGAAGGGGAAGCCATGACAGCGACGACCGACGGCAGCGCGGACAGCGCTGGCGCTGGCAGCACATCCGCCCCGGCACCCGGCCGGCCCGGGGCCGTCCCGGCGGCAGTCGGGGGGCGGATCGCCGCGCCGCCCCACCCCGGCCGGACGGCAGGCCCGCGGGCCGGGCTCCGGCCGGCGGGAGGTCCCGGCACGGGACGCGCGGCCGCGGACCTGCCCGAGCCGCCGGACGGCAGTCCGCGGGACGTCTACGAGGCCACCGCCCGCGCCACCCGGCACCTGCTGGAGCGGCAGGACCCCGAGGGCTGGTGGAAGGGCGACCTGGAGACCAACGTCACCATGGATGCCGAGGACCTGCTGCTGCGCCAGTTCCTCGGCATCCGGGACGAGGACGTCACCCGGGCCGCCGCCCTCTTCGTCCGGGGCGAGCAGCGGGAGGACGGCACCTGGGCCACCTTCCACGGAGGGCCGCCCGACCTCTCGGCCACCGTCGAGGCGTACGTCGCCCTGCGGCTGGCCGGGGACGCCCCCGACGCGCCCCACATGACCCGGGCCTCGGCCTGGATCCGGGCCCACGGCGGGCTCGCCGCCGCCCGCGTCTTCACCCGGATCTGGCTGGCGCTCTTCGGCTGGTGGAGCTGGGACCACCTGCCCGAACTCCCGCCCGAACTGGTCTTCCTGCCGTCCTGGGCGCCGCTGAACATCTACGACTTCGGCTGCTGGGCCCGCCAGACCATCGTCCCGCTCACCGTGGTCTCCGCGATGCGGCCCGTCCGCCCCGCCCCCTTCACCCTGGACGAGCTGCACGCCGACGCGCGGAACCCGTACCCGGCCACCCGCCCTGCCCCGCTGGCCAGTTGGGAAGGCGTCTTCCAGCGGATGGACCGGGCGCTGCACGTCTACCGACGGTTCGCCCCGCGCCGGCTGCGCGAGGCGGCCATGGCCGGCGCGGGCCGCTGGATCGTGGAGCGCCAGGAGATCGACGGCTGCTGGGGCGGGATCCAGCCGCCCGCCGTGTACTCCGTCATCGCCCTCCACCTGCTCGGCTACGACCTCCGGCACCCGGTGATGCGGGCCGGACTGGAGTCCCTGGACCGCTTCGCGGTGTGGCGCGAGGACGGCGCCCGGATGATCGAGGCCTGCCAGTCCCCGGTCTGGGACACCTGCCTGGCCGCCATCGCGCTGGCCGACGCGGGACTGCGGCCGGACCACCCGGCCCTGGTCAAGGCCGCCGACTGGATGCTGGGGGAGGAGGTCGTCCGCAGCGGAGACTGGGCGGTGCGCAGGCCCGGACTCGCCCCGGGCGGTTGGGCGTTCGAGTTCCACAACGACACCTACCCCGACATCGACGACACCGCCGAGGTGGTCCTGGCGCTGCGCCGGATCAAGCACCCCGACCCGGAGCGGGTGGAGGCGGCCATCGCCCGCGGGGTGTCCTGGACCCTGGGCATGCAGTCGAAGAACGGCGCCTGGGGCGCCTTCGACGCGGACAACACCAGCCCGCTTCCCAACCGGTTGCCCTTCTGCGACTTCGGCGAGGTCATCGATCCGCCCTCGGCCGACGTCACCGCCCACGTCGTGGAGATGCTCGCCTTCGAGGGCCGGGCGGGCGACGCACGGACCCGGCGCGGCGTCACCTGGCTCCTGGCCGAACAGGAGCCGGACGGGGGCTGGTTCGGGCGCTGGGGCACGAACTACGTCTACGGCACCGGGTCCGTGGTGCCGGCCCTGGTCGCCGCCGGCATCGCCCCCTCGCACCCCGCGATCCGGCGGGCCGTGCGCTGGCTGGAGTCCGTACAGAACGAGGACGGCGGGTGGGGCGAGGACCAGCGCTCCTACCAGGACCGGTCCTGGGCGGGGAAGGGCGCCTCCACCGCCTCGCAGACCGCGTGGGCACTGATGGCCCTGCTCTCCGCCGGCGAGCGCGACGGCCGGGCCGTCGAACGGGGCATCGCCCACCTGGTGCGGACGCAGGCCGAGGACGGGTCCTGGGACGAGCCGTACTTCACGGGCACCGGATTCCCCTGGGACTTCTCCATCAACTACCACCTGTACCGGCAGGTGTTCCCGCTCACCGCCCTCGGCCGCTACCTGTACGGGGAGCCGTTCGCGCCCGCCAGAACCCACGCCCCACCGCCCGGGAACGCGTGATGGGCGCGCGCGGGGACGGGCCGGCCGTCCCCGGCCCGCTGGTGGTCGCCTGCGCCCTGCGCCTCGAACGGGCGGCCCTGCGCGGGGCGGGCCGCGGCGCCCCCGAGGAGTACGCCGTACTGCGCACCGGGATGGGGCCGCGCGCGGCCGAACGGGCCGTCACCCGGACGTTGGAGCGGCCGGGGATGAGCGGGGCCGCCGTCCTCGCGACCGGCTTCTGCGCCGGGCTGGTCCCCGGCATGCACCCCGGGGACCTGGTCGTCGCGCTGGAGGCCCGGGACCCCCGCGGGACGGTCGCCTGCACCGGCACCGCCCTGCTCGCCGAGGCCCTGACCCGGGCCGTTCCGGGCCGCACGGTGCACCTCGGCACCCTGACCGGATCCGACCACGTCGTCCGCGGCCAGGAACGCGCGCAGCTGCGCGCCACCGGCGCCGTCGCGGTCGACATGGAGTCCGCGGCCACCCTGTGGACCGCCGCCCGTACGGGCGACCGCCCGCTTGCGGCCGTCCGGGTGATCGTGGACGCTCCGGAGCACGAGCTCGTCCGTATCGGCACCGTCCGCGGTGGAATATCGGCCTTCCGTGTATTGCGTGCCGTACTCCCCGCGTTCTACGAATGGCACCGTTCTTCGCTGCTCCCCCGGAGGTGAGCCAGATGGCCATGCCACTGCGACAGTCCATCAGGGTCGGGACCTATCTTCTCGAACAGAAGCTCCGCAAGCGTGAGAAGTTCCCGCTGATCGTCGAGCTGGAACCGCTGTACGCCTGCAACCTGGCCTGCGAGGGGTGCGGGAAGATCCAGCACCCGGCGGGGGTGCTCAAGCAGCGCATGCCCGTCGCCCAGGCGGTCGGCGCCGTGCTGGAGTCGGGCGCTCCGATGGTGTCCATCGCCGGCGGGGAGCCCCTGATGCACCCGCAGATCCACGAGATCGTCAGACAACTGGTGGCGAAGCGGAAATACGTGTTCCTCTGCACCAACGCGATGCTGCTGCGCAAGAAGATCGAGAAGTTCACCCCGTCCCCCTACTTCGCCTTCGCCGTCCACATCGACGGGCTGCGCGAGCGCCACGACGAGTCCGTGGCCAAGGAGGGCGTCTTCGACGAGGCGGTCGCGGCCATCAAGGAGGCGAAGAGGCGCGGATTCCGGGTGACGACGAACTCCACCTTCTTCAACACCGACACACCCCAGACGATCATCGAGGTGCTCGACTACCTCAATGACGACCTCCAGGTGGACGAGATGATGATCTCGCCCGCCTACGCCTACGAGAAGGCTCCCGACCAGGAGCACTTCCTGGGAGTCGAACAGACCCGCGCACTCTTCAAGAAGGCCTTCGCCGGCGGCAACCGGCGGCGCTGGCGGCTCAACCACTCTCCCCTCTTCCTGGACTTCCTGGAAGGGAAGGCCGATTTCCCCTGCACGGCCTGGGCGATCCCGAATTACTCCCTCTTCGGCTGGCAGCGCCCCTGCTATCTGATGAGCGACGGCTACGTCCCGACGTACCGGGAACTCATCCACGACACCGACTGGAGCAAGTACGGCCGCGGCAAGGACCCGCGCTGCGCGAACTGCATGGCGCACTGCGGCTACGAGCCCACCGCCGTCCTCGCCACCATGGGCTCCCTCAAGGAGTCCCTCCGGGCGGCCCGCGAGACGATCGGCGGCAACCGGAGCGCTCGGGCATGACGCCGCCACCGGGAGGGAAGACGGAGGGAGGCCGGGGCGGGGGCTTCGACCTCGGCGCCCTGCTGGCCGCGCGCGGCGGGGAGCGGTACGAGCTGCACGCCCGCCACCTCAACCACCAGCTGCCCCGGATGCTGCGCACCATCGGCTTCGACAAGGTCTACGAACGGGCCGAGGGCGCGCACTTCTGGGACGACGAGGGCAACGACTACCTCGACATGCTGGCCGGCTTCGGAGTGATGGGCCTGGGCCGCCACCACCCGGTGGTCCGCCGGGCCCTGCACGAGGTCCTGGACGCCCAGCTCGCCGACCTCACCCGCTTCGACTGCCAGCCGCTGCCCGGGCTGCTGGCGGAGAAGCTGCTGTCGTACAGCCCCCACCTGGACCGGGTCTTCTTCGGCAACAGCGGCACCGAGGCCGTGGAGACGGCCCTGAAGTTCGCCCGGTACGCCACCGGCCGGCCCAGGGTGCTCTACTGCGACCACGCCTTCCACGGGCTCACCGCCGGCTCGCTCTCGGTGAACGGGGAGAGCGGCTTCCGGGACGGCTTCGCACCGCTGCTCCCCGACACGGCGATCGCCCTCGGGGACCTGGCCGCCCTGGAGCGGGAGCTCGCGCGCGGGGACGTGGCCGCCCTCGTGGTGGAGCCGATCCAGGGCAAGGGCGTCCTCGCGGCGCCGCCCGGATTCCTGCGCGCGGCCCAGGAACTCCTGCACCGGCACAAGGCGCTGCTGATCGCGGACGAGGTGCAGACCGGCCTGGGACGCACCGGTGACTTCTACGCGTACCAGAACGAACCGGGCGTGGAGCCGGACCTGGTCTGCGTCGCCAAGGCACTGTCCGGCGGCTACGTGCCGGTCGGCGCGACCCTGGGCAAGGACTGGATCTTCAAGAAGGTGTACTCGTCCATGGACCGGGTGCTGGTGCACTCCGCGAGCTTCGGGTCCAACGCGCAGGCGATGGCGGCCGGGCTCGCGGTCCTGTCCGTGATGGAGGACGAGGAGGTCGTGGCCAACGCCCGGGCGATGGGCGACCTGCTGCGCGGGCGGCTCGCGGCGATGGTCGACGAGTACGAGCTGCTGCACGAGGTGCGCGGGCGCGGGCTGATGATCGGCATCGAGTTCGGCCGGCCGTCCTCCCTGGGGCTGCGCAGCCGCTGGACCGTGCTCCAGGCGGCCCGCACGGGGCTCTTCGCGCAGATGGTCGTGGTGCCCCTGCTGCAGAAGCACCGGATCCTCACGCAGGTCTCCGGGGACCACCTGGAAGTGATCAAACTGATTCCGCCGCTGATCGTCGACGACCAGGACGTCGACCGGTTCGTCGGGGCCTTCCGGGCGGTCATGGACGAGGCGCACGCCGGCTCGGGGCTGATGTGGGACTTCGGCCGGACGCTGGTGAAGCAGGCGGTGGGCAACCGCTGACGTCCGGCCGGGCCCGGGACCGCGGGCCCCTACGCCAGCAGTCGCTCGCGGAGCCGCGCGAGGGTCTCGGGCGTCAGCCCGAGACCCTCCGCCAGATAGCGCTCGACTGAGCCCCACTGCTCGTCGATGGTCTCGAAAGCGGCGTTCAGGTACTCGGCGCGAGCGTCGAAGAGCGGGGCGAGCAGCTCCATCACCTCGGGGGAGCGGTCCTCGGGGGCGCCGCCGCCCCGGCGTATCCGGTAGCGGCGGTGCGGGGCGTTCGACTCCAGGTAGTCCGCGACGATCGCGTCGCGTTCGACGCCCAGCGCGAGGAGGGTGACGGCGATGGACAGCCCAGCCCGGTCCTTGCCCGCCGCGCAGTGCATCAGGGCCGGGACGCTGTCCTCCGCGAGCGCGTGCACCACCCGGCTGTGCTCGGCGGTGCGGTGCCTGATCATCTGGCGGTAGGAGTTCGCCATCCGGGCCGCGGCCTTTCCGTCGCCGAGGACGGAGCGGAGCTGTTCGAGGTCGCCCTCGCGGACCATCTTCCAGAACTCCCGGCCGTCCGCGGGGTCCGAGAGCGGGATGTTGACGTTCCGTACGCCGGGCAGCTCGATGTCGGCGCCCTCCAGGGAGTGGTCGGCGTTGTTGCGGAAGTCGAAGACGGTGTGGAGGCCGAGCGAGGCGAGGAATTCTGCATCGGTATCGGTGGCATGTGCCAGATGTCCGCTTCGAAACAGTCGTCCCGGCCTGACCCTTCGCCCGTCCACGGTCGGCAACCCGCCCACATCGCGGAAATTGCGCACACCGGACAACTCCGGCTCGGGCTGCGGCTGTGCGGGCGGCGCCAGGGGTATCTGCTGGGTCACGGGAACTCCTCCACTGCGTCGTGGCGTGTCCGAATTGGGCTACTTGGCACTAACTTGCCGTAGACGGAGGCCAGATCGCGCGCCTCCCCGTGAGCCAGATCATACGGTGACCGTGCGTGCCTGATCGCGGAAGGCGAATGGCCCAGCCAGGGCGGTTGTTGGCGGGGTGGAATGGACAGAGGGTGACCGGAATTCCGTCGATCCCTCACCCCTGTGAATCCGTCCGGGAATTCATGGCTTGTTACCTGCGGTCGGACTCGATTACCTTCGCGATCGATCCGGGTGGACCGCCTAATCCTGCCGCCTCCCGGAAACCGCACCCGACTATTCATCGCGCGCGGCAGGAGCGGGGGACCCAGGTAAGCCGCTGTTCCGGATCTCCGTATCCGGACAGCTCGGGGTGAAGCCGTACATGTCTCGCACATGGACGGCCGGACATCTCCAGTCCGAACCCGACAGCTCACCTCGTAGGCGACGGAGAGGAATTCGCCATGCCTGCAAAGGGTAAGCACCGCCGTCCCAAGTCCCTCTCGATATCGCGCGGTTTCGCCGCCGCCGGTACCGGTGGCGCAGCCCTCGCGCTGCCGCTGATGGGTGCCGCCGGCGCCCAGGCGGCCGGCGCGCCGGCCGCGGTCCCCGCGGTGGCCCCCGCCGCGGCGCCGCAGCTCCAGACCCAGGCGCCGGTGTCGCTTCAGGCGGCGCCCGCGACGGCGCAGGCCGCCCCGGCCGTGTACACGGTCGTGCCGGGCGACTACCTCTCCAAGATCGCGGCCGAGCGGCAGCTGTCCGGCGGCTGGGAGCGGCTGTACGCCGACAACCGCGAGGCCGTCGGCTCCGACCCGTCGCTGATCCATCCCGGCCTCAAGCTCACGCTCGGCGCTGCGGGCAAGGCCGCCCCGACGCAGGCCGCCCCGGCCCCGGCGCCCGCCGAGAAGTCCTCCCAGAAGGCCCCGGCGGCCGGCAAGGGTTCCGCGACCGAGCAGGACGAGCCCGCCGCGGCTCCCGTCCGCAAGCCGCAGTCGCAGCCGAAGCAGCAGTCGCAGGGCGCCGGCACCTCCACCGGTTCCGCGGCGGGCTCGAACACCGTCGCCGCGGGCGGCTTCGTGGCTCCCGTCAGCGGCGGGGTCTCCACCCAGTACCGGGTCGCGGGTGCCATGTGGTCCTCCGGCTACCACACCGGGCTCGACTTCATGGCGAGCTCCGGCACCACCGTCAAGGCCGTCGGCGCGGGCACCGTGGTCTCCGCCGGCTGGAGCGGTTCGTACGGCAACGAGGTCGTCATCCGGCACGAGGACGGCAAGTACTCCCAGTACGCCCACCTGTCCTCGCTGTCCGTCTCGTCCGGCCAGAGCGTCACCGCCGGCCAGCGCATCGGCCTCTCCGGCTCCACGGGCAACTCGACCGGTCCGCACCTGCACTTCGAGATCCGCACGGGCCCGTCCTACGGCTCGGACATCAACCCGCTGAGCTACCTCCGCTCGAAGGGTGTGACCATCTGACGGCACCCGCCGTCCGGCACCGACACGCGTGAGGCCGGGACCCGAGGGGGGTCCCGGCCTCACGCGCACGTATTCCTCGTCCCCGGGTGGTACAGATCACGGTCCGTCAACCCCTCAATACGTTGGCGTAGGTCGTGCGCGAGAGTGAAGGATGGGCTCTCGTGGCAGCGACGACGACGACACTCAAGACCATCGGCTCGTACGCGGCGATCGGGGACAGCTTCACCGAGGGTGTGGGGGACCCGGGACCGGGGGGCACCTATCTCGGCTGGGCGGACCGGTTCGCCGTCCTTCTGGCCGATCAGCGCGACGAGAACGACTTCCGCTACGCGAACCTGGCCGTCCGGGGGCGGCTCCTCGACCAGATCGTGGCCGAGCAGGTACCGAGGGCGAAGAGGCTCGGCCCGGACCTGGTGACCTTCTGCGCGGGCGGCAACGACATCATCCGGCCGGGCAGCGACCCGGACGACGTGGCCGAGCGGTTCGAGGCGGCCGTGGCCGACCTGGCCGGCTCGGTCGGCCAGGTCATGATCACGACAGGCTTCGACACCCGGGGCGTGCCGGTCCTGCGGCACATCCGGGGCAAGGTGGCGACGTACAGCGCGCACGTCCGCGCCATCGCCGACCGGTACGACTGCCCGGTGCTCGACCTCTGGTCGCTGAAGTCCGTCCAGGACCGGCGGGCCTGGGACGGCGACCGGCTGCACCTGTCGCCCGACGGGCACACCCGGGTCGCCCTGCGCGCCGCGCAGGTGCTCGGCCTGGAGGTGCCGGCCGACCCCGACCAGCCGTGGCCGCCGGAGCGCCCGCGCGGATCGGTGGACGTGACCCGGGACAACATCCAGTGGGCCCGCGAGCACCTGGCGCCGTGGATCGGCCGTCGGCTGCGCGGGGAGTCCTCCGGGGACCACATCGCGGCGAAGCGTCCGGACCTGCTTCCGCTGTAGGCGGCGGGCGGCGGGCGGCGGGCGGCGGGCGGCGGGCGGCGGGCGGGCGGCGCGGGCCCGAGCGG
>NZ_JBSGQV010000004.1:0-335597 GCF_053606025.1 Streptomyces sp. NPDC055254
TCACTATCTCCCACAACCCGTCCGGAACGATCCATCCCCACCGTCCACTCCCCATGACCCGTACAACTGCCAACTGACCATGTAGGACACGGTCTAAGACCGTGTCCTATGTGGTGAGGCGGACGAGTCGTTTGTAGCAGCAGAGGCCTGCAGCGAGGCCGAGGAAAGCCAGGTAGTTGCGGGAGTGGCGCTCGTAACGGTGGTTGAGTCTGCGGTAGCCGGTCAGCCAGGACATGGTCCGCTCGATTACCCACCGGCGCCGCCCGAGCCGTTCGGAGGACTCGATTCCCTTGCGGGCGATGCGGACGCCGATCCGCTTGCCGCGGAGTCATTTCCGCAGTTCAGGAATGTCGTAGGCCTTGTCGGCGTGCAAGCGTTGAGGCTTGAAGTGGCGGCCGCGGTGAGGGTCGTGTCTCGTTTGGTGACCGAGCACCATCGGCTTCAAGGCCTGGCTGTCGTGGGTGTTGGCGGCCGAGACGCAGACGAGGAGGGGCAGTCCGTTCGCGTCCGACAGGACGTGCATCTTGGAACCCTGCTTGCCCCGGTCCACGGGGCTCGGACCTGTGAGTTCGCCCCTTTTTTAGCGCGGACATGAGCGGAGTCGAGCACCACGCGGGAGAGATCGAGGAGGCCCGCGTCGTCGAGCCGGTGCAGGATCTCCTCGTGCAGCCGGCCCCAGACTCCGGCCCTCGACCAGATCAGGAACCTGCGGTGGGCCGTCGACTTCGATATCCCGAAACAGGGCGGCAGCGATCGGCAGGCACAGCCGCTGACCAGGACGTAGATGATCGCCGCGAACAGCGTCTCATCAGGCGTGTCCTGCGTTCCACCGCCCTGCGGCCGCACCCTCGACGGTGGGATCAACGGCAGCGCGATCTCCCACAACCCGTCCGGAACAATCCAACTCCACGTACCCCGCCCCATATCAAGGCCAACGAACGCCTCACCACATAGGAGACGGTCTTATTACCTGGTTATGCGAGCCCTGCTACGTTCGGCGGGCGGACTGGCGGCGTGAAAACCGCTGGTCCGACCACGTCACCGGACCGAGGAGAGATCCCGACATGCGCCGCGCTTCCCGTACGGGCATCGGGGCGGCCGCCGCAAAGCGGTGGACCGTACCGGGCCGCGTCGGATCGACCGGCGGCGCCGCGGTCCTCGGATCCGGTGGGCTGTACGTCGCCGGTCCGCTGCCGACCGGCGAGGACGCCGCCCCCGGCACCGGAGGAGTGCGCGGGCTCGACGTCGCCGTGGACCGCGGGTTGGCCACGGGCGGCAAGGAAGTCCGGCGGGAGACGATGAAGACCCGGGGCGCACCGCGTGACAGTGTGACCCGCGGCGCGTAGGACGCGGGGAACGCCGCGGAACGCCGGAGGGGCGTCGGAACGTCGGAGGCGGCAGTGTCGGAGGCGGGGACACCCGTGGCGGGGACAACAGGGACAGCAGGGGCAGCAGTGTCGGGGACAGCGGTGGTGGGGGCGAGGATGTCGGTGGCGAGGGTGCCGGGAGCCGGCGCGGCGGGGGCCGGAGCGAGCGGTACCGAAGCGACCGGTACCGGCGCGGCGGGTGCCGACGGGACGGGCGTCGGAGCGACCGGGGCCGACGCGGCCGGGATCGCGGTGACGGCCTCGGCCGGGGCCGCCGGCGGACGACTGGCGGGGGTCGATGCCGTGCGCGGCATCGCCGTACTCGGCATGTTCGCCGTCCACGTCGGTCCGGGCCCCGAGCCCGACGGCGCCGGCTACCTGCTCGTCGCCGCCGACGGACGGGCCCCGGCGCTCTTCACGCTGCTGGCCGGTTTCTCCCTGGTCCTCGCCCAGCGCGGCCGGAACCCCTCGGACGGGCCGGGAGGCTGGTCGGGACGCTACCGCCCCCTGCTGATCCGGTGCGCGATCCTGGCCGCGCTCGGTCTGGGACTGGCCTCGCTCTGGCCCGGCATCCTGGTGATCCTGGCCTTCTTCGCCGTGTACTTCCTGGCCGCCGAGCCCTTCACCCGGCTCTCCACCCCCGTGCTCGGCACCGTGGCGGGCGTGTCGGTGGTGGCGGGCCCGCTGCTGTCGTTCCTGCTCGGCCCGGTGTTCGGGTACGGCTCCTCCGGGCGGGGCCTGGTGCCCGAGGCCGCCGATCTGACCAGCTGGGCCGGGCTGGGCGATGTGGTGACCGAGCTGCTGCTGACCGGGGCGTACCCGCTGGCCACGTACTTCCCGTACGTGCTGGCCGGGATGGCCCTGGCCCGGCTCTGCGACATACGGGAGCGCGCGGTGTCCGCCCGGCTGGTGGTGTGGGGTGCGGCGGCCGCCGTGGCCGGCTACGGCTCCGCGTGGCTCGCGACCCACGTCTTCGGCGCCCGGGAGCGGCTGCTGGAGGCGATAGCGGTGCACCACCCGGAGGCGATGGGCGCCGCCGATCCGGTACGGGAGGTCCTGAACGGGCAGTACGGCGCGGTGCCCAGCACCTCGTGGGACTGGCTGCTGGTGGCCGATCCTTACAGCCAGACCCCGCTGGAGACGCTCGGCAACGCGGGTGTGGGCGCCGCCCTCATCGGGCTGTGCGCGCTGGTCGCGCGGCACCGGCTGGGCGCCGGCCTGCTGCGGCCGCTCACCCTCCTGGGGGCGATGGCGCTCAGTGCGTACGTCGTCCACGCGCTGGTGCTGGCCGGGCCGGCCCACGGCGCCGCGTCGTGGGGCGCGTGGATCGGCTTCAGCGGAGCCGCGCTGGGGCTGACCTGGGTCTGGCAGCGGGTCTGGGCCGACAGCCCGCTGCGCCGCGGCCCGGTGGAGTACGCACTGCGCCTGGCTGCGCAGGGCCGAAGCCGGGGCTAGATCATTCGCGCGTGCCCCGGCAGGTCGCCGGGCCCGCGGATCGCGGGAGGCAGCACTTCAGCCGCCCGGCAGGTCGCAGGGCTGCAAGGCGCGGGGGCCCGCAGATCGCGGGCCCGGCGGGTCGCGGGGCCGGCGCGCCGCGGGGAGCAGCAGGTCGCGGGCCCGCACTTCGCGGGCCCGGCACTTCGCGAGCAGGCCTCGACGGCGGTCCCGGACGGGCCGGGACCGCCGGAGGCGCGACCTCCCGAGCGGCTGGGGAGCTGCTCGGGTCAGCGGTCAGGGGTCAGGAGTTCTGGTCGCGGGTCTTCTCGGCCCGCTCCGCGTTCCGCTCCTTGATGCGCACGGCTTCCTTGCGGACGTCCGCCTGGGTGGCGCGCTCCCGCTGGAGCCACTCGGGCGCCTCGTTCTTCAGCGCGTCGATCTGCTCCGTGGTGAGGGCTTCGGTGACGCCGCCGCGCGCCAGGCCCGCGATCGAGACGCCCAGCTTCGCGGCGACCACGGGCCGCGGGTGCGGGCCGTTGCGCCGCAGCTCCTGCAGCCACTCCGGCGGGTCGGCCTGCAGGGCGCTCAGCTCGGTGCGCGAGACCACGCCCTCCTGGAATTCGGCGGGGGTGGCCTCAAGGTACACACCCAGCTTCTTTGCCGCGGTCGCGGGCTTCATCGTCTGGGTGCTCTGGTGCGATGTCATGGTCCCAAGGGTATCGAGCATGTGCGCTACCTCCGACCACGACCGGTAACCTGGCGGAGTGACAGGCTCGGAAGTATCCCCATCATCGTTCCGGCTCGCGTATGTACCGGGGGTGACGCCCACCAAGTGGGTGCGGACCTGGCACGAGCGGCTGCCCGACGTTCCCCTGACCCTCGTGGCGGTGTCCCCCGCCGAGGCCTTCGACGTGCTGCGCGGCGGCGGTGCCGACGCCGGATTCGTCCGGCTGCCCGTGGACCGGGACGACCTCAGCGCCATCCCGCTCTACACCGAGACGACCGTGGTGGTGATCCCGAAGGACCACCTCGTGGCGTCCGTCGAGGAGATCACCGCCGACGACCTCGCGGACGAGATCGTGCTGCATCCCCTCGACGACACCCTCGACTGGGAGCGCCCGCCGGGCCTACCCGCCTTCGAGCGCCCGGCCACGACGGCGGACGCCGTCGAACTCGTGGCGGCGGGGGTGGGCGTGCTGGTCGTTCCGCAGTCGCTCGCCCGCCTGCACCACCGCAAGGACCTGACCTACCGGCCGGTCTCGGGGACCCCCGAGTCGCGGGTGGCACTGTCCTGGCCGCAGGAGCAGACCACCGACCTGGTGGAGGAGTTCATCGGGATCGTCCGGGGACGGACCGTGAACAGCACCCGGGGCCGGCCCCCGACACCGCCGCAGCCGAAGGCCAAGCGCGCGGACAAGGCCGCAACGCAGCGCAAGCCGGCCGGCGGCAAGTCGACGGGCCGCAACTCCCGCGGCGGTGCGGGTGGTTCCGCCGGCGCCAAGGGCGCCAAGAACGCCAAGGGCACCAAGAGCTCCAAGCCCCGACGCAGGCCGTAGTCCCTCCCCCGGCAGTTCCCCCCGTCACCCGTCCGCGTGACGGGTGGGACTCCGGTGGTGCGCGTACGGCAGGGTGGGCGGATGCAGTTGTGCCGGGCCCTGCCCCTGACCCTTGCCGCGCTCGTCATGGCCACCGGGTGCATGACCGTCCGTCCCGCGACTCCGCCCGGCGCACCGCGCCTGGCAGCGGCGGCGGCCGCCGCCCGTACGGAAACGGCGGAACGGGCCGGATCCGCCCTGCCGCTGAGCCGGCTGCCGCTGGCGATGGAGGCCTTACCGGCCCCGGCCGCTCCGGCGGCTCCGGCGGCTCCGGCGGCTCCGCCTGAGCCCCTCGTACCGGACGCGGCCGCGCCACGACCTCCCGCTCCGCCCGCCGCCGGGCCGCCGCCGCGCCCCCGACCGGCCGAACCGCCCCGGCGGGCGCGGCCCGCGAAGCCCGCGCGCCCTGCCCCGGCGAAGCCCCGCAAGCGCCCGGCGCCCCCGAAGTCCCGGCCCGCGCCGCAGCGTTCGTACGACATGGCCGCCCTGTGCGAGGCGGCCCGGGGCACGGTCTCGCCGTCCATCGCGGCCCTGTGCCGATAGGCCCGGCGGGCTCCGATTAGGCTCGGAGCCGTCAGGCGGACAGCGACTCGGGGAGCACGGTGCACATCACGGACGCGGGACCGGAGGCGGCGGCGCCAGTCGTCCGCGCGCTGCGCGATCTGGCGCGGGAACGGCCGGACGAGGTCGAGCTGTTCGACGGTTTCACCGACGCCGAGCTGGACTCCTGGCCGGTCGCCGTACCGGACGGCGTCCGGGCCGTGCTGCGGGCGATCGGCGGCCTGGAGGCCGGGGAGCACGCGTACCGCTTCGGGCCGCGCGGCCGGGAGAGGTTCGCGGACGGCTGCTGGACCCTGGGCGCCCTGGACTTCGGCGAGGGCTCGCTGATCGTCGGGGTCGGGTCCGCCGGCTGGGGCCCGGTCGTCGCCGTCCACCCCTGGGGCGACGACCGCGACGTCACCGTCGAGGCACCGGACTTCGTCGCCTGGCTCGCCGGCTTCGCCGGGCGGCTGTCGGGCGGGGCGCGGGAACTCCCGCCCGGTGCAAGGCCGTCCTTCGTGCCCGCGGTGCCGACCGTCGAGGTGGCGGAGGGGACGGACCGGGAACTCGCCTCGCTCGTCGGCCGGGGCGACTCGCTGACCGACCTCGTCGATCTGCACGCGGTGTCCGGGTACCCGTGCGCGGTGGACTGGGAGCCGTACTTCTCGACGGTCTACGAGACGGCCGACACAGGGAGCAGCGAGGTCCAGTTCCGGATCGTGGGCGACGGCCGGGCGCTGCTCCTGCGCAGTGTCGTGAGCGGGGACTTCCTCGGCAGGCCGGTCCGCCGGCCCGCGGTACCCGCGGACGCGGCGCACCGTGCGGTGGCCGAACTGCGGTCGCTGTCCGCCCGGTTCCCCGCATTCGTCGTGCTCACTCCCGGCACTTCGGACGCCGCCATGGACGGCTGGGGCGCGCCGGTGCCGCAGGACGTCCGTAGCGTGCTCCGCGAGGTGGGCGGCGTCGCGGTCCAGGGGCTTCCGGCGCTGCGGCTGCTGCCCGGCGACCCGGGGCTCGCGGTGGACCCCGAGGTGCACCGCATGCTGGGCGGGGACGGGACGTACTGGCCGCTCGCTCTGGTGGGCCGGGGTCGCGGTCAGGCGCTCGTACAGGTCCGGATCGACCCGGAGACCGGGCGGTGGGGGTACGCCGTGTCCGTGTCCGCCGAGGCCGAGGGGCTGCGGGAGTACCCGGAGGTGACACTGCTCGCCGAGTCGCTGGCGGACCTGCTGCTGACCTTCGCCCGGCTGGCCCGGGAGGCCGCCGACGGACCGGGTTTCGCGGGCCGGGTCACCCGCGACGCCCGGTGGCTGTCCCCCAACACCGGGGAGCCCTGGCCCCGTCCGGCCCCGGTGGGCGAATGGGCCGGCTCGGCGGACCCGCTGCTCGCGGCGGCCGCCGGGCTGCCGGACGGGACGCACGCCGCCGACCTGCGGGCGGTCCCGATCCCGAGCGACCTGTGCTTCCACCGGGCGGCGAAGTGGCCGTACGCGGCGCGGTTGGAGCGCCTGCACTTCGCCGCGGGCGGGCAACTGGCCGCCGCCGTACCGGCCGACGCCTGACGGAGGGGCGGGGGCGGGGGGCGGCGGTGCGGCCCGCGCGGCTACCGAACGTTCCGGTCGGCAGCTGCCGAGGCGTCCGTGACGTGCGTTTTCGGGTGGTTCCCTCCTGCATATTGGGTGGAGGCGCGCCCTTCGCGTACCTACAGTGACGGGGCAGCACGTCGTCGAGCAGGAGCGGACCATGCGCACCCACTATCCCCGCACGCCGCACCTGCCCTGGTCCCCCGGGGCCACCTCGGACGATGTGCGGGCGACCGGGCCGGCCGGGCTCGCCGGGCGCGAGGTCGTGGTGACCGAGAAGCTCGACGGGGAGAACACCACCCTGTACCGGGACGGCCTGCACGCGCGCTCGCTCGACTCGGCGCACCATCCGTCCCGGGCCTGGGTCAAGGGTCTCCAGGGCCGTATCGGCGGCCGGATACCGGCCGGTTGGCGGGTGTGCGGGGAGAACCTCTACGCCCGGCACTCGCTCGCGTACGACGATCTGGACAGCTGGTTCTACGGCTTCTCGGTCTGGGACGGCGAGCGCTGCCTGGACTGGGACCGGACCGCGGCCTTCCTGCGGGGGCTGGGCGTGCCCGCCCCGCGCGTGCTGTGGCGGGGCGTCTTCGACGAACGGGCCCTGCGCAGGCTGCGGCTGGACACGGCCCGGCAGGAGGGTTACGTCGTACGGACCGTGGACGGTTTCGCGCGGGAGGACTTCGGCCGGTACGTGGCCAAGTGGGTGCGCGGGGGCCACGTACGGACCGACACGCACTGGATGTTCGCGCAGGTGGTGCCCAACGGGCTCGGGGCGGCGGCTCCCCTGTGGGCCGTGCGCTCGGGCGCGGGGGCCGACGCGGCGGAACTGCTGGCGGCAGCGGGTGCCGGACCGGCGGGCACGCCCGGTACGTCAGGTCCGGCGGGTGCGTCGCAGGCCTCGGCGGCGGCAGCGGGCCCCGGGGCGGACACGGGCCTCGTCGGGGCCGATCGGGCCGTGGTCGACGAGGTCGCGGCCCTGATCGACGGCATGGAGCGGGAGCGCACGGGGGACGCCCGGCTGGCCGGGGTACTGGCCGCCGCGCTGCACCGCGCGCCCCGGGCCCGGATCGCGGCGCGGCTCGCGGCGGGCCCGCTCGGGACGGGTCTCGCGCGCAGGGTGGCCGACCTGGTCGGCCTGTACCCCTACCTCCAGCGGCCGTTCCCCGACGCGGAGCGGCGGGCCGGGCTGGTCCGGATGGCGGAGTCCGCCGACCTCGGGGTGCTGCACGCGCTCGCCGGCGCCGCGGCGGGGGACGCGGGGGCGCGGGAGTGCGTGGAATGGTCCGCGCTGTGCGCCGAGGACGCGGGGCTGCTCGGCCCGGATCCGCTGGGGTTCCTGCGGGACGGGCTGCGCGAGGACCTCGCGGGACTGGACGCCGACGCGGCGGACCGCTGCTGGGCCGAGGCCCGGCGCGCGTTCGGTGAGGGCCGGATCGGCACGCGCGAGGAGGCCGTGGCGGCGACGTGGCGGTGGCGGGACGGAGAGTTCCCGCGGCTGATCCAGCTGTGCGGGCCCTCGGGCAGCGGCAAGAGCACCTTCGCCCGCGGCCTGACCGGTGTGGACACGTACATCGGGCTCGACGACCTGCGCACCGCGCGGGGTTCCCGGGCCGACCAGCGTGCCAACCCGCAGGTGCTGCGCGAGGCCCTGGACCGGCTCGACGACGCACTGGCGCGGGGCGCCACGGTGGTGTGGGACGCCACCTCCCTGACCGATCGGCAGCGCGGCACGGCGGGCTCCGTGGCGCGTCGGCGCGACGCGCTGGTCACCCACGCCGTGGTGCTGGTCGAGGAGGCGGAGCTGTTGCGGCGCAACGCGGCGCGGGCCCACCCCGTGCCGCCGGAGGTGCTGGCGGGCCAGCTGCACCGGTTCGGCCCGCCGTATCCGGGCGGTGCGCACCGGACCTGGTACATCGGCGCCGGCGGCACGGTCGAGGACACGGCGGGCCGCCTCGGGGGCGGGGCGGCGAGCGGCGCGTCGGGCGGGGCGGCCGGTTCGACCGGTCCGGCGGCTCCGGCGCACACGGCGACGGGCGGGGAACACTGATGCGTACCAGCGAGGAGCTCTACCACCGGGTCCGCTGGGACCCGCGGTTCGATCCGGCCCGGTTCGTCCTGGGACTGCTGCAGCGCGGGGCCGGGCCCGAGCGGGTCCCCCTGCCGTCCTTCGTGCCCGGTGGCGACATCCCCTGGCACCGGGTCCTGTTCGTGGAGGCGGACGGGGAACTGGTGTGGGACCGGGCCACGGGTGTGGACCGGATCGACGTCACCGAGGCGGGGCGGGTCCGCGGCCCGCGCCTGCTGCGCGCGCCGTTCTTCGCCGCGCGCACCCCGTACGCGTGGGACCCGTCGGGTGCCGGGGCCTGGCGGCCGGCCGGCGCCGTACCGCGTGTCCCGGGGACGGGCCCCACGTCGGTGCGGCTGCTGACGTGGAACACGCTCTGGGACCGGTACGACGCCCCGCGGATCGCCACCGCGCGACGCAGGCCGCTGCTGCTCGCCGACCTGGCCGCCGCCGACGCGGACGTCATCGCGCTCCAGGAGGTCGAGCCCGAGCTGCTCCGCATGCTGCTGGCCGAACCGTGGGTCCGGGACGCGTACACGGTCGGTACGGATCCGGGCGGCCGGGACGTCGCCTCGTACGGCCTGCTGGTGCTGAGCCGACTGCCGGTCCTGGAGGCGGGGCTGCGCGAACTCAGGGCGCACAAGGCGGTGACCGCCGTGACGGTGGACACTGCGGTGGGCCCGCTGGTCGTCGCGGACACCCATCTGACCAGCGACCACACTCAGGACGGGGCGGTGCGGCGAACGGCCGAACTGGCGCTGCTCGCCGAGGGCCTGGGCGGCATCGGGGCCGAGGTGGCGCTGCTCGGGGACTTCAACGACGGCCGCTCCGGAGCCGAGGGGCCGGCCGGTGCGCTGGGGCTGCGGGACGCCTGGTGCGAGGTGCACGGCGCGGCGGACGACACGCCGACCTTCGACCCGGTGGCCAATCCGCTGGCGGCGGTCGGTTCGCTGTCCGGGCGGGCGGCCCGGCTCGACCGCATCCTGCTGGGGTCCTCCGGGACCCGGACGGCGCGGGTGACGCGGGCGGCACTGTGCGGCGACTCCCCGGGTCCGGAGGGGCTGTTCGCCTCCGACCACTTCGGTGTGGAGGCGTCGGTGGAGTTCGGCGCGCCGGACGGCGGTCCCGCCGTGCTGGACCGTGCGGGGACGACGCGGACGGCGGTGGCCTGGCTGCCGCCCCGCCTCCCCTCGGGGGTGGAGGAGGTGCGGCGCGAGCACGACCCGCGGGCCGGGCGGTGGCCCGCGCACGTCAATCTGCTCTTCGGCTTCGTACCGGAGTCCTCGTTCACGGAGGCGGTCGTGCTGGTCTCCGAAGTCGCCGCCGCGACAGTGCCGTTCCGTACTTGGCTGGAGGGGGTGTACAGCTTCGGGCACCGCGAGGACGCGACGTTGTGGCTGGACCCGGCAGCGGCGGGCGGCGAGGCCCCGTGGCGGGAACTGCGGCGGGCGCTCGTGGAGCGGTTTCCCGGATGCCGGGGCCGCGCAGACGGGCCGGACGGTTACACCCCGCACCTGACGCTGGGGCGCAGCCGGGACCCGCGGCGGGCTGCCGCCGATTTCACCGCCCGGCTCGGCGGCGGTGTGTCCGCGCGGGTCGGGGAGCTGGCCGTGCTCTCGCGGCGCGGGGACGGGCCGATGCGGGTCCGGGCGACGGTGGAGTTGGGCACGGGCCGAGTGCGGTGGGCGGCGGAGCCGCCGAGCGCGGCGGGCGGCGCGGCGGGCGGAACGGCAGGCCGCGCGGCAGGCGGAGCGGCGCGTGGTGCGCTCGGCGGCGCGGCGGACAGTGCGGCAGGTGGCGCGGCGGGCGTCGGGATCGCGGACCGGGATGCCGGGACCGGGGCGGCCGCGCGGGTTGCCGCGCGGATCTCCGGCGCCCTCGCTGACGGGGTGGTGCACGTCGTCGGGTCCCGACGCATGGGCTGCGCCCTGCCCGACGCCGACCTGGACCTGGTGGCCGCGCTGCCGGGCGAGGCGCGCGTCGCCGACGTACGGGAGCGGATCGCGGCGGCGCTGCCCGGGGCCGAGCGGTTGCGGGAGGTCACCGGGGCGCGGGTTCCGGGACTGCGGCTGCGGGTCGGAACGCTGGACGTGGACCTGACGGTGGTCGCCACCGGCGCGCTCGACCCGGCGGCGGCTGTGGAGCGGCGGACCGGCCTGGGCGAGGCGGCGGCCGTGGCGCTGAGCGCCGTGAGCGACGCGGATGCGGTACGGGGCTCCGCGGGGGCGGGGCACGCGGCGTTCGCGCGTCTGGCACGGGAGGTGAAGGCATGGGCCCGGGCACGCGGGCTGGACTCGGCGCCGTTCGGCGGGCTGCCGGGGTTGGCCTGGACCGTGCTCGCCGCCCGTACGGTGCGCGAGGCGGGGGCGCTACCGCCCGACGCCCTGCTGCACGCGTTCTTCGGCACGTGGGCCGCCTGGGACTGGCGGGAGCCGGTCGCCCTGATACCGACGGACACGCCGGGCACCACCGGCCCGGCGGGCACCGCAGGCACCACGGGCTCGGCAAGCACCGCAGGAACCGTAGGCACCGCGGGCACGGCGGACGCCGCAGGTACCACCGGCACGGCGGACACCGCGGGCACAACAGGCCTGGCAGGCACCACCTGCACCCTGGGCACCAAAGGCCCGGCGGGCACCAGCCGCGCCGCGGGTGCCACCGGCACCTTGGACGCATCCGGGGCGGTCCGGCCGGACCGCCCCGCGGGGGTGAACGGGTGCGGCCCGCGGGTGTCCGCGGCGGTGCCGCCGCCGCAGGCCGTCGGCGCCGGGCCGGTGACCGTGCTCACGCCCTCGGAACCTGTGCGCAGTTGCACCGCCCAGGTGGGGACCGGCATGCGGGACCTGCTGCTCCGGGAGTTGTACCGGGCTTGGGAGCTGCTGGAGGCCGACCCGGGGGCCCTCGCGGAGGTGCTGGCCCCGCCGCCCCTGCACCGCCGGCACGCGGCTTGGGCCGTGGTGACCGTACGGGCTTCGGCGCCGCGGGAGTTCGAGCAGTCCCTGGGCCGGACACGGGGCCGGCTGCGGGCGCTGCTCGGCGCCCTGGAAGAGGCCGGGTACGGTGACGTCCATGCCTGGCCCCGCCCGTTCGAGGCCGGTCCGACGCTCGCCCGCTACGCGATCGGGCTGGGCGCCACCCCGCCCGACGCCGCGCGGCTGTCCGCCCTGGCCGCTTCCTGGTCGTCCGGTCTCCCGGGCGTCGAGGTCGTCCGCGCGGCGTGCGCGGACGTCCCGGACCTCCGCTGAGCGTGGAGCGGGCCCGGCAGCGGTAGCGCCCCGCACCGGGACGACGAGTAACGAACGCATGGCCACACCTGCGCTGCGGCCGGGCACACTTCCCGAACACGGTCCGAGCTCCGTCCCGCCGGGCGGGCACGGCGGGACGGAGCGGTCAGGAGCATCAGTACAGCCGTGCGAACTTTTTTCGTCAATACTTTTCACAAGGATTGAAGAAACCCCAAGTTCACGGGCCTGAGGCGCAGTTGACATGCCGCTCGGCCTTCAGTTCATGAACGCTCAAACCCTTGACGGCCTTCGCGGAGGGCAGTTCACTCACGCTTCGATCCCCCCCGGATCCATGACGTCAGGAGCCCCCCGCATGCCCCTCCTCTCCGATCGCCCGCCGCGGCTCACCGCCGCGGCGCTCGCCTCCGTCCTGATCGCGGCCCTCCTCGTGCTGCTGCCCGGCGCCGCCGCCCACGCGGCTCCCGTGCTCCTCTCCCAGGGCAAGGCGGTCACCGCCTCCAGCCTGGAGGGCGCCGGGACACCCGCCGGCGCGGCCGTCGACGGCGACAACGGCACCCGCTGGTCCAGCCGGTTCGCCGACCCGCAGTGGATACAGGTCGACCTCGGGGCCCCGGCCCGGCTGAGCCAGGTGGTCCTGCGCTGGGAGACCGCGTACGCGAAGGCGTACCGCATCGAACACTCGCTGGACGGTGCCAACTGGACCACCGCCTGGTCCACGACCACGAGCACCGGCGGGGTCCAGACCCACGACATCACCGGCACCGCCCGCCACGTCCGCGTGTACGGAACCGCGCGGGCCACCGGATACGGCTACTCGCTCTGGGAGTTCCAGGTGTACGGCACCTCCGGCACAGGCCCGGTGATCCCGGGCGGCGGCGACCTCGGCCCCAACGTGATCGTCTTCGACCCGTCGACCCCCGGCATCCAGGCCAAGCTGGACGAGGTGTTCACGCAGCAGGAATCCGCGCAGTTCGGCTCCGGCCGCTACCAGTTCCTCTTCAAGCCCGGCACGTACAACGGCCTGAACGCCCAGATCGGCTTCTACACCTCGGTCTCGGGCCTCGGCCTGAGCCCCGACGACACCACCATCAACGGTGACGTGACCGTGGACGCCGGCTGGTTCGGCGGCAACGCCACCCAGAACTTCTGGCGTTCGGCCGAGAACCTGGCGCTCAACCCGGTGAACGGCACCAACCGCTGGGCGGTCTCGCAGGCGGCCCCGTTCCGCCGGATGCACGTCAGGGGCGGCCTGAACCTGGCCCCGAGCGGTTACGGCTGGGCCTCCGGCGGCTACATCGCGGACTCGAAGATCGACGGCCAGGTCGGCAACTACTCGCAGCAGCAGTGGTACACCCGTGACAGCTCGATCGGCGGCTGGTCCAACGCCGTCTGGAACCAGGTCTTCTCCGGCACCCAGGGCGCCCCGGCGCAGTCCTACCCGAACCCGCCCTACACCACCCTCGACACCACGCCGACCTCCCGGGAGAAGCCCTTCCTCCACCTGGACGGGACCGAGTACAAGGTATTCGTCCCGGCCAAGCGCACCGACGCCCGCGGCACCTCCTGGGGCAACGGAGCGCCGCAGGGCAGCTCGATCCCGCTGAGCCAGTTCTACGTGGTCAAGCCCGGCGCGAGCGCGGCGACCATCAACGCGGCGCTGACGCAAGGCCTGCACCTGCTCTTCACCCCGGGCGTGTACCACGTGGACCGGACCATCCAGATCAACCGCCCGGACACGGTCGTCCTGGGCCTCGGCCTCGCCACGATCATCCCGGACAACGGCGTGACGGCGATGAGGGTCGCCGACGTGGACGGCGTGAAGCTGGCCGGCTTCCTGATCGACGCCGGCCCGGTCAACTCCCCCACCCTGCTGGAGGTCGGGCCGGCGGGCGCCGCCGCGGACCACTCGGCGAACCCGACCACCGTCCAGGACGTGTTCATCCGCGTCGGCGGCGCGGGCCCGGGCAAGGCCACGCTCGGCATGGTGGTCAACAACGACGACACGATCGTCGACCACACCTGGATCTGGCGGGCCGACCACGGCGACGGGGTGGGCTGGGAGACCAACCGCTCCGACTACGGCTTCCGCGTGAACGGGGACGACGTGCTGGCCACCGGTCTGTTCGTCGAGCACTTCAACAAGTACGACGTGGAGTGGAACGGCGAGCGCGGCCGCACTATCTTCTTCCAGAACGAGAAGGCCTACGACGCCCCCGACCAGGCGGCGATCCAGAACGGCTCCGTCAAGGGGTACGCGGGCTACAAGGTGGCCGACGCGGTGAACACCCACGAGGGCTGGGGCCTGGGCAGTTACTGCTACTACAACGTGGACCCCACCATTCGTCAGGAGCACGGGTTCCAGGCGCCGGTGAAACCGGGAGTCAAGTTCCACGACCTCCTGGTCGTCTCGCTCGGCGGCAACGGGCAGTACGAGCACGTCATCAACGGCATCGGCGCTCCCACTTCGGGCACCTCGACCGTCCCCTCCACCGTCGTCTCGTTCCCTTGATCCACGGTCGATCGACGGACACGTCCCTGATCCGGCCCCTTTCCAGCCCTGATCCACCGCCGATCCGTCCTGATCCACCTCTGACCCACCCCTGACCCCGGCTCCGCGCGTCGCCCGTCTCCCCGCCGGGCGGCGCGCGGCCGTGCGTGTCCCGTACCGCGGTCAGACCTCGATGACGATCTTGCCGGCCGTGTGGCCCTCCCGGCTCAGCTCGAAGGCCGCGCCCAGCTCGGACAGCGGGAACGTCCGCGCGACGGACACGGTGAGCTGCCCGGCGTCCGCGAGGCGTCCGAGTGCTTCCAGGTCCCTGCCGTCGGGTCGCACCCACATCCACTCGCCGCCCGAACCGGTCACGGTGGGGTCGGCGATGGAGGCGTGGCGGCCGTCGTCGTGGAGGACTTCGCGGGTGACGGCGAGGACGCCGCCGACGAAGTCCGCCACGACCGTGACTCCGTCGGGGGCGAGGTCGCGCACTCTCCCCGCGAGGCCGTCCCCGTAGGCGACGGGCTCGGCGCCCAGGGCCCGTACGCGGTCGTGGTTGCGGGGGGAGGCGGTGCCGATGACCCGGGCGCCGAGGGCGCGGGCGATCTGCACGCCGAAGGAGCCGACGCCGCCCGCCGCGCCGTGGATGAGGACGGTGTCGTCCTTGCCGGTGCCGAGCCGGGTCAGCACCTGGTGGGCGGTGAGTCCGGCGAGCGGGAGGCCGGCGGCCTCGGCCCAGCCCAGCGAGGCCGGCTTGTGCGCGAGGGCCCGTACGGGCACGCAGACGAACTCGGCGCAGGTGCCGCCGTGCACGTAGTCCTTGCGGACGTAGGCCATGACCTCGTCCCCCTCGGCGAACTCGGGCGCGTCGATGCCCGTCCGCTCGACGGTGCCGGACACGTCCCAGCACGGCACCACGGGATACACCACGTCCATCAGGGCGTCGAGTCCGCCCGCCATGATCTTCCAGTCGACGGGGTTGACGGATGCGCACTTCACCCGTACGAGGACCTCGCCCGGACCGACCTTCGGCACGGGGAGCCGCGTCTCGGCGAGCACCTCCGTCCCGCCGTACGCCGCGTACGCCATCGCCCGCATGGTGTCGTCCTGCTGCATGTAGTCGACCTCTCCGTGGTTGCTGGGCCACCCCCCGGCTCCCATCCCACCACGCACGGCGCGCCCGCCCCGAGAAGCGGGGCGGGCGCGGTGCGGCGGGAGGTCAGTGGGCGGCGCGGTGCGCGGCGATGATCCGGGCGTAGTGGTGTCCGCTGGACTTCACGGTGCGGCGCTGGGTGGCGTAGTCGACGTGGACCAGGCCGAAGCGCTTGTCGTAGCCGTAAGCCCATTCGAAGTTGTCCAGCAGGGACCAGGCGTAGTAGCCGGCGACCGGGGCGCCGCGGCGGGCCGCGCGGGCGCAGGCGGCCAGGTGGGCGGTGAGGTAGGCGGTGCGCTCCGGGTCGTGGACGCTGCCGTCGGGGGCGACGGTGTCGGGGTACGAGGAGCCGTTCTCGGTGATGTGGATGCGTCCCGCGCCGTACTCCCCGGCCAGTCGCATGATCAGGGTCTCCAGGCCGTCGGCGTCGACCTCCCAGTCCATTCCGGTGCGCGGGGCGTCGGGTCGGTCGACCTGGCGGGCGTAGGGGACGGGGCCCGCGGGGTCGGCGGTGACGAACTGGGGGAAGTAGTAGTTCAGTCCGATCCAGTCGAGCGGGGCGGCGATGGTGGCGAGGTCGCCGGGGTGTTCGGGCAGATCGACGCCGTAGACCTCGCGCATGTCGGCGGGGAAGCCTCGGCCGTGCACGGGGTCGAGCCACCAGCGGTTGACGTGGCCGTCCATGCGGCGGGCGGCGGAAAGGTCGGCGTCGCTTCCGGTCGCGGGTCCGACGGTGGAGAGGTTGTTGACGATGCCGATCCGGGCGCCGGGGGCGGCGGCGCGGACGGCTTGGGTGGCGAGGCCGTGGCCGAGCAGGAGGTGGTAGGAGGCGCGGACGGCGGCGGTGAGGTCGCGCAGACCGGGGGCCATCCTGCCCTCCAGGTGGCCGATCCAGGCCGAGCAGAGGGGCTCGTTCAGGGTGGCCCACTGGGTGACGCGGTCACCGAGGCGCTCGGCGACGACCGCGGCGTACACGGCGAAGTGCTCGGCGGTGGCGCGCTCGGGCCAGCCGCCGCGGTCCTGGAGGGCTTGGGGCAGGTCCCAGTGGTAGAGGGTGACGGAGGGCTCGATCCCGGCGGCGAGGAGCCCGTCGGTCAACCGGTCGTAGAAGTCGAGGCCCCTGGTGTTGGCCGGGCCGTCGCCGCCGGGCACGATCCGGGGCCAGGCGACGGACAGCCGGTAGGCGTTGGTTCCGAGCCGGCGCATGAGGTCGATGTCCTGCGGCCAGCGGTGGTAGTGGTCGCAGGCCGTGTCACCGGTGTGGCCGCCGGCGACGGCGCCGGGAGTGCGGGAGAAGGTGTCCCAGATGGAGGGGGCGCGGCCGTCCTCGTCGACGGCGCCCTCGATCTGGTAGGCGGAGGTCGCGGTGCCCCAGACGAAGTCGCGGGGCAGCGCGGCGAGGTCGACGGCGCGGGCGTCGGCGGGGGCGTCGGCCAGGGGCAGGCTTTCGGAAAGGGTCACTTGACGGCTCCTGCCGTGAGTCCGGCCACCAAGTACTTCTGCAGCAGCAGGAATCCGGCGACGACGGGGATGCTGACGACGAGCGAGGCGGCCATGATCTGGTTCCAGTAGACGTCGTTCTGCGTGGAGTAGCCCTGCAGGCCGACGGCGAGGGTGCGGGTCGCGTCGTTGGTCATGACGGAGGCGAAGAGGACCTCGCCCCAGGCGGTCATGAAGGCGTACACGGCGACGGCGACGATGCCGGGCACGGCCGCGGGGATCACGACCCGGAAGAGTGCGCCGAGCGGGCCGCAGCCGTCGACGGTGGCGGCCTCGTCGAGGTCGCGGGGCACGGAGTCGAAGTACCCGATGAGCATCCAGATGGAGAAGGGGAGGGAGAAGGTGAGGTAGGTGAGGATCAGTCCGCCGCGGGAGCCGTAGAGCGCGACCCCGGTGCTGTTCCCGATGTTCACGAAGATCAGGAACAGCGGGAGGAGGAAGAGGATCCCCGGGAACATCTGGGTGGACAGGACGGTCACCGTGAACAGGCGTTTGCCGCGGAAGCGGTAGCGGCTGACCGCGTACGCCGCGAAGACGGCGATGACGACGGAGCAGGCGGTGGCGGTGCCCGCCACGATCAGGGAGTTCACGAAGTACTTGGCGAGCGGCACGGTGTGCCAGATGTCGATGTAGGGGCGGACGGTGAGCCCGCTGGGGATCCAGCGGAACTCCCCAGCGACGTCCTTGAGCGGCTTGAGCGAGCTGGTGACCATCACGTAGACGGGCAGCAGGACGAAGCCGGCGAGCAGGGTCAGGAAGACGGCCCGGACCACCCGGAAGGCGAGCGGCGGATCGAGGGGGCCGCGGGTTCTAGCGGGCATCGGTGTCCTTCCGGCCGCGGCTGGTCAGGAACAGGTAGACGGCGGTGACCAGGAGGAGGAAGAGCAGCAGCAGGACGGACATCGCCGATCCGGTGCCGAAGTTCCAGGTGACGAAACTCGATTGGTAGATGTGGAGGGAGATCAGGTCCGCGGCCTCGGGAGCCGATGTGCCGAAGAGCACGAAGGGTGTGTTGAAGTCGTTGAACGTCCAGAGGAAGAGCACCAGGACCAGCACCTGGTTGACGGCGCCGACCGAGGGCAGGGTGATCCGGCGGATCTGCTGCCAGATGCCGGCCCCGTCCAGGGCGGCGGCCTCGTAGAGGTCCTTGGGGATGTTCTGGAGGGCGGCCATGACGATGAGGAAGGCGAACGGCCAGCCCTTCCAGACGGAGACCGTCAGCAGGGCCCAGAAACTGTTCTCGCCGAGCAGCCAGAAGGTGTGCTCGGCGCCGCCGAGGCCGAGCTGGTCGTGGATGACGTGGTTCACCAGGCCGTTGTCCCGTTGGAACATGAACGCCCAGGTGATGACGGCCGCGTAGACGGGCAGCGCGTACGGGACGAGGAACAGCGCCCGCAGGATGCCCCGGCCCCGGAAGGTCTCCTGCATGAACACGGCGGCGGCGGTGCCCAGCAGCCAGCAGAGGCCGACGGAGAGCAGGGTGAACAGGCAGGTGGTGAGGAAGGAGCCGAGGAGGGCCGCGCCGACGGGCCGGTCGATGTCCACGGCGAGTTCGTAGTTGGACAGGCCCGTCCAGGGCGCGCGGGTCCAGTCCCGTATGAAGAACTGGGTGAGTCGGCGGAAGCTCATCATGATGCCCATCACCATCGGAACCAGGTGGATGAGCAGTTCGAGGAGCAGGGCGGGCAGCAGCAGGAGGTAGGGCAGGGCGATCCGGCGCCGGCGGCCGGGGCGGGCCGGGCGGACGGTGCGGACGGGGCGACCGGGGCGGGGGATGCGGGCCGCCGCGCGGCGCACCCGCCCCGGCACGGCGCCGGGCGGGGTCGCGGTGGGTGCGGAGGTCATCGGGGAGGACTCAGCTCGTCATCTGCTGCTGGGCCTTGGTGAGCCGCGCCCGGACCGATTCGGTGGTCACCGGGCGGCCGGCCGCGGCATCGGCGAACAGCTCCCTGACGGCCGTGCCGACGGCGGTCTCGAACTGCGATTCCTCGGGGACCTGCGGGAGCGGGGCGGCGCTGGTGGCCAGCGTGGTGCGGAGCACGGTGAGGTCCTCGCTGCTGAACGCGGCGTCGGTCTGGGCGGCCTTGACCGGCGGGATGGATCCGTAGGTCTTGTTGAGGAGCTTCTGCTCCTCGTCGCTGGTCATGAACTGCACGAACTTGAGCGCGCCGTCGATGTTGTCGGTGTTCTTGAAGACGGCCATGTTGATGCCGGCCACCATGGAGTTGGTGTTCCTGCCGGGACCGGGGGCGCCGCCCGCGGGGACCGGGACGGGGGCCACGCCCCAGTCGCCCTCCTTCATGCCGTGCGCCTTGAAGCTGCTGGCCGCGCTCTGCCACAGGACCATGGCGGTCTTGCCGTTGGCGAAGTCCTGGAGGGACTGGTTCTTGTCGTACTCGGCGTTCCCGGGCGAGATGATCTCGTGCTTCGCCATCAGGTCGACGTACTGCTTGACGGCCTCGACGTTGGCGGGGCTGTCGAACGCGGGCTTGCCGGAGGCGTCGAAGAACTCGGCCCCGTGCTGCTTGGACAGGACGAACGCCTGGTGGATGTTGTTGGAGAGGTTCGCCCCTTCGGCGCCCAGGGCCCACTTGCCGTCCTTGGACAGCTTCTGGCCGATGGTGACCATCTCGTCCCAGGTGGCCGGCGGCTTCTCGATGCCCGCTTCCCGGAACATCTTCTTGTTGTAGTAGAGCGCGTACGACATCGAGTAGAGCGGGACGGCGGCCGGGTCCTGGCCGGCGGCGCCGGCCGAGCCGATGGCCGACTCGACGAAGCGGTCCTTGCCGCCGATCGCTTCGAAGTTCTTCGCGTCCCACGGGAGCAGGGCTCCGGTGGCCTGGAGGGAGGAGGACCAGGTGTTGCCGATGTTCAGGACGTCCGGGCCCTGCCCGGAGGCGGTGGCGGCGAGGATCCGGTTGAGCAGGTCCGACCAGGGGACGACCTCCAGCTTGACCTTGATGCCGGTCCGCTCCTCGAACTTCTTCAGCTCCGGGGTGAGAACCGCCTGGTCCGCCGCGATGTCGGGGCCCTGGTTGGAGGCCCAATAGGTGAGCTCCTCGGGGGCGGTGTTCGATCCGCCCGCGTCGCCGGCGGATCCCCCGCCGCAGGCGGTGGCGGTGGCGGCGAGCAGGGAGACTGCGACGGCGGCGGCAGCGGCTCTGGTTCTGCGCATGGCGGCTCGGTCCCTTTCGGCGGGGTCGGAGGGCGAAGGCCGACGAGGCGTACTCCGTCCAGGCCTTAATTCAGGACGTGAGTTAAGCCTCGTGAAAGGGTCGCGTCAAGGGGTCGCGCAGGGGTATGTTGCCGTCAATGTCACTGCGGAAGGGGCCGGATGACCACGGGGCGTAGCGGACGTACGGTGCGGGACCTGCGGCGCGGCAATCGGAGCGCCGTCCTGCAACGGCTGTACTTCGGTGGACCGATGAGCCGCCAGGAGCTGGGGCCGGCCACGGGGCTGAGCTCCGGCTCGGTCAGCAACGTCGTCGGCGAACTCGTCGCGGACGGGCTGCTGGAGGAGGCCGGGATCGTCGACTCGGACGGCGGACGACCGCGCACCCTGCTGCGCGTGGCCCCCGGCTGCGCCCACATGATCGGCGTCGACGTGGGGGAAACGCGCGTCCGGGTGGAGCTGTTCGACCTGGCCCTGACCGAACTGGCGCGGACGGAGCTGCCCTTGCTGCCGCGCGGCTGCTACGACGTCGGCCCCATCGTGAACCACATCAGGACCGGCATCGCCACCGTACTGGCCGAGGCCGGGGTGGGGACCGAGCGGCTGCTGGGCGTGGGTATCGGCGTACCGGGCATCGTGGAGCGGGGGGCACCGGGCGGCACGGTGGTGCACGGGCAGACCATCGGCTGGGACGCGGTGCCGCTGGAGGAACTGCTGCGTGCCACGCGGGCGCTACCGGAGGAAGTCCCGTACATCATCGACAACGGTGCGCGGACGCTCGGACAGGCGGAGATGTGGTTCGGGGCAGGGCGCGGGGCACGCGAGGCAGTGGTCGTCCTCTTCGGTTCGGGCGTCGGCGCGAGCCTCATCACCGACGGCTCCCCGGACGGCGGGACGACGGAGGGAACTCCGCTGGAGTGGGGGCACTTGACGGTCTCGGTACGGGGGCGGCGCTGCCGGTGCGGGGCGCTGGGGTGCCTGGAGGCGTACACGGGGGCGGAGTCGCTGCTGGCGCGGTGGGCGGAGCGGGGCGGCGGGGTCGGGAGCAAGGCCTCGGTGGGCTCCGCCCGTCCGGCGGGCTCGGTGGGTTCGGTGGGGCAGGCAGGGCAGGCGGGGCAGACGGGCTCGATGAGTCCGGTGGGGCAGGCGGGCTCCGCGGGGCCCGCCGGGGCCGTGGGCTCCGTGGACGAGGAGGAAGCCCTGTCCGCCCTGCTGAGGGCGGCCGAGGCGCAGGACCCGGTGGCACTGGAGGTGCTGGAGGAGACGGCGGAGTACCTGGGTGCGGGGCTCTCGGACCTGATCAACCTGTTCCAGCCGGAGCGCATCCTGATCGGCGGCTGGGCGGGCCTGATGCTGGGCCCGCACATCCTAGACTCGGTACGGGAGCACGCGACCCGGTACTCCCTGCGCCACCCGGCCGCCCGGGTCGGCATCGGGCTCGGCTCACTGGGCGCGGACGCCGTCACGGTCGGCGCGGCCACCCTCCCGCTGTCGGCGTTCTTCGCGACGGGCGGCCGCCGCGCGACCCCCGAGCCGCGCACGGAACCCCCGGGCTGGCGCACGGCGATGGAGGTCCGCGCCGAGGCCCCGGCGGCCCGCCGCGCGTAACCGGGGGCGTGCGCCGCGGCTCCTCTTCCGGGGGCGCTGCGGCGCACCGCCGCACGGCGCGGGCGGGAGCGGCCGTGCCGCCGGGGGAAGCGAGCCGAGCCGCGTCCCCGAGAAGTGAGCGGTTCGGTCATCCGCTCGACGGTGGGGTCTTCCCGTTGTTCCGCCAAGCCGCGTACAGGCCGGTGACCAGTACGACGAAGGCCACGAGCAGCTCCGGCTCGACGCCGCGCAGCACCAGAAGCGTGCCGGCGGCCAGCACGGCGAGAAAGACGACGAGATCCTGGACTCCATGGATGCGCTTGAACACAGGAATTCCTCCGCGTGCCGGGGTGGTGTCTGTGACGATGGCATCCAGCGTCGCCACGGCATCGGCCGCTGCGGAAGGCGCAGCAGTGCTGCCGGTCGGCAGGCAGCAGCGGCAACGGGGGTGCGGGGCAACGATGAGTGAACTGAAGCCGGTCGACGGCGAACTGTCCCCCGAAGCGCGAGCGCTGGTGGAGGCGTTGCGCAGTCTCTTCGCCGGCCTGGGCATTTCCACCCGCCGCTATGCCGCCCGCCGCTCGTACGACTCCTCCACCGTGTCCCGGTACCTCAGCGGGCGACGGTTGCCGCCGTGGGAGTTCGTTCTCAACCTCATGCACGACGTCGCCGAGAAGCGGGGCACCACTCCGACACAGGACACGGTGGCCATGCTGCGTTCGTTGCACGCCGCGGCGGTGCGGTCGAGCAACAGCCCCGTCAGCAAGGTGCAGTTGCTGGAGCGAAAGCTGGCCGAAGCCGACGACGAGGCCCGGCGGGCGGCCACCCGGGAGCGCTGGTTGGAGGAGACCCTCCGGGACCGCGAACACCGCGTACGCGACCTGGAGTTGCACTACCTGGCATTGCAGGCCATGACGGGTGGGATGCCGTCGCACGGGATGGACGAGCCGACACCGTCCGAGGCCCCTCCGGAGGAGCACGCCCGGCTGCACGACGAGATCCGCAGGCTCCAGGACGAGCTGGCACGGGTCCGGGCCCTGCACCGCGATGCGGAGGAGCGCTGCAACCAACTGGAGCGCTTGCTCGCGGAGGCGGAGGGACAGGAGCGTCGGTCCGGCGGATCGGATCTGCTTCCGGCGGCGATCCCGTTCACCGGTCTCAAGGCTGAGCCACTCCCGCACTCGGCCGCCCCCACCAGCACGTCCTATCACTTCGGGGAGGTCCACGGCACCATCAACGTGTTCACCGACCTCTGGCGGGTGGACGAATCGTTCATCGCCGCAGTCACCGTCCGCATCAGACAAGGTGACGCGCACTTGGGCAACGGGCTCCTGCTCGATCCCCACAGCGTGCTCACCGCAGGCGTCCTGCTGAAGCGGAGCACGGAGTTCGGGGAACCGGGACAGCCGATCGAGGTCGTGGTCGGGGAGCAGGTGATCCGCGCCGTTCCGAGCGCGACCGTTGACCTGCCCGAGATCGGATCGGAGGTCACCAACTCCGTGGTCACCCTGCGCCTGGCCGAAGCGGCCCCCTTCCCCGAGCGACCGCTGTCCTTCGATTGGCGGCTCATTCCCGGTCGACAGTTGCTGGTGGGCGCTCAGGCGACCAGCGGCCCCTACTCGTGCCTCCTCGACGTCACCGGCCGCACCGGTGACTGGCTTCGCGTCACGGGTGAGATCGTCGGGGGACTCGCCGGCGCCCCGGCGTTCTCCAGTAGCGGGGAGGTAGCCGGTCTCGTGTTCGCGACGTACCAGAGTTCGAGAAACCGGGGGTTGGTGGTGCCTGCCGCGACCCTGCGCACATCCGGCGCACTGTCGTGACGTCGGATCGACCCGGCACGGTCCCGTACTACGACCCCCTCGGGGGCGACGGCCGGGAGGCCGTGCTGCGGGAGCGGGCCGCGCCGAACGGGCGCGCTCATCCCCGCGCGCGGAGGTACGCCTCCAGCTCGGCGGCGCCGGCCAGCATCGCACGCCCTCGGGCCGACAGTCGGCCGCGCCAGTCGTGCAGGGCGGCCTCCAGCGGCTCCAGCCCGCCGGCTGACCGTACGTGCGCGATCAGCGGGGCGATCTGCTCCAGCGGGTAGCCGCCGCGCCGGAGTTGGCGGGCGAGCCGGGCGTCCCGCACATCGGCGTCGGCGTACACCCGGTAGCCGGTCCGCGGGTCCCGGCGCGGGCGCACCAGTCCGGCGTGCTCCCAGGTGCGCAGCGTGGCGGGCCGGATCCCGAGCCTCCTCGCCAGCGGACCGATGAACGTCACGCCGGGCCCGGACGCCGGGCCCGGCCCGGACTCCGCCTCGGGTTCCAGGTCGCGCAGGGCGTTCTCCACGGCGTGCAGGGTCCGCCGGTCCTCCAGGAGCTGGGCGTGGCTCTCGTCGACGACGCGGAAGGCCTCGTCGACCGCGCCCCGGTGCACTGCCCCCATGATCGACGTCGCCGCCGCGTGACCGTGGCCCGGCAGCAGGGCCACGAACGCGCCCAGAGCAGCCGCGTGCAAGGGGGTGTAGGTGCGGTAGCCGTGCCGGGTCCGCGCGGCGGCCGGAAGGATGCCGGCCTCCTCGTAGTTCCTGACGGCCTGCGTGGACAGCCCGTGCGCACGTGCCAGGTCGATCGGCCTGAGCCGGTCGCCCCTTTGAAGGTTTCTCCCCATGATCCCGCCGGTTTCGCGCAGAAGTTTCAACCGAAGCTTCAACGATACCGTTGAAGGCATGGCAACTGACATCGAGGAAACCACCCGTGCCGTCGACGCCTCCGCCGTCATGGAGCTGCTCCCGGCCCGGCCCCGCCTGCTCGGCCTGGGCGAGCCCACCCACGGCGAGGACGCCCTGCTCGACCTGCGCAACGAGCTCTTCCGGCAGCTCGTCGAGCAGGAGGGCTACCGCGCCATCGCGATCGAGAGCGACTGCCTGGCGGGCCTGCTCGTGGACGCGTACGTCACCGCGGGCCCGGACACCGCCTCGGAGGCGAACGGGTCCTTCGACGCGGCCGCGACCGCCGCCGGGACCCTGGACGAGGTCATGGAGCGCGGATTCAGCCACGGCTTCGGCGCGTCCGCGGCCAACCGCGAACTCGTGCGCTGGATGCGCGCGTACAACGACCGCCGGCCCGCCTCCGAGCGGATCCGCTTCGCCGGCTTCGACGGCCCCCTGGAGATCACCGCTGCCGCGAGCCCCCGGCAGGCCCTCACCGCCCTGCACGGCTGTCTGGCGGCCCGGGTGGACGAGGGCCTGCTGCCCTGCACCGCGGAAACGCTCGACCATCTGCTGGGCGCCGACGACCGGTGGACCGAGCCCGCCGCGATGAGGGACCCGTCCCGGTCCGTGGGGAAATCGGCGGAGGCGAAGGAGCTGCGCCTGCTGACCGACGATCTGGTGGCGCTGCTCGACGCGCAGACGCCTCGCCTGACCACGGCGGCCTCCCGGGAGGACTGGGACCGGGCGCGCCTGTACGGGCGGACCGCCCTGGGCCTGCTGCGCTACCACTTCTGGATGGCCGACGCCTCACCGAGCCGCATGGCGCGGCTGATCGGCCTGCGGGGCCAGATGATGGCCGACAATCTCCTCGCCCTCGCCGAACGGGGCCCGGCCCTGGTGCATGCCCACAACCTCCACCTCCAGCGGAACGTGAGCACCATGCGGATGGACGGCCGGTCGGTGGAGTGGTGGAGCGCCGGCGGGCTCGTGAGCGCCCGGTTGGGCGAGGGGTACGCGTTCGTGGCCACCGCCCTCGGCACGATCGGGCACCGGGGCGTGGACGCGCCGCCGGCGGGCACGGTAGAAGGACTCCTGTACGCGCTTCCGCAGGACCGCTGCCTCGTCGACGCCCCCCGGCTGGCCACCGCGTTGGGCGGCACGCCGCCCGCCCCGCGCGTGTCCCCGTACCACGGCTACTTCCCGGTGGACCCGGCGCACCTGGCCGATGTCGACGGGATCGTGTTCCTCAAGGACATCCCGCAGGACTGAGGGGCCGCGCCGGCCCGGTCCTCTGCTCGCCGCCCGCCACCCGGCCGCTCGGGCCGGCCCCCGGCGCCCTCAGCGTCGCTCGCCGGCGGCGCGTGCCACGACTTCCATCGGTACGTGGTCGGGGTGCGCCATCGCGGAGGCCGCTTCGCGGGGGCTGTGCCCGGGGACGGGACGCAACTGCCAGCGGGCCAGGAGCGTCGCGAGGACGATGGTGGCCTCAGTCCACGCGAACGCGTCGCCGATGCACCTGCGGTTGCCCGACCCGAAGGGTACGAACGCCTCGCGCGGGATGTGCGCGCGGCGCTCGGGCAGCCACCGGTCCGGGTCGAAGCGGTCCGGGTCCGCGTACAGCGCCGGGTCGCGGTGCAGGGCGTAGAGGCTGAAGCCGACCTCCTTGCCGGCGGGGATCGTGAACCCCCCGAGCTCGACCTCCTCCGTGGTGCGGCGCATCAGGAGCGTGACGCCGTGCAGGCGGATCACCTCGTCCAGCACCCGCCGGATGCCGACCAGGCGGGGGACGTCCTCCATGGTCACCGGGCGGGTGCCGACGATCTCGTCGACCTCGGCCACCAGCTGCTTCTCGACCTCCGGGTGACCGGCGATCTCGTGGAGGGCCCAGGAGAGGGTGGACGCCGTGGTCTCGGTGCCGGCGAACAGGATGGTGACGAGCTCGTCCCTGACCTCCTCGTCGGTGAGCGCCTCCCCGGTGTCCGCGTCGCGTGCCGCCAGCAGCACGGACAGCAGGTCGGCCTGATCGGTGCGCCCCGACCGGCGGGTGCCCGCGATGACGTCGTCGATGACCTGGCGCATGCTGTGCGCGGCGGCGTCGAACGCCCGGTTGGGGGGAATGGGGAGGCGGTCCAGCAGTTTGGGGGACGCGGCCCGCAGCAGCATGTTCTTCAGGATGACGGGCAGGTCCCGGCGGACGGCCCCGACGGCGGGCCGGCCGAAGTCGGTGGAGAACATGGTCTCGGCGAGGATGTCGATGGCCAGCTCCCCCATCACCTGCTCGACGGCGATGCGCCGGCCCGGGGTCCAGGACTCGGCGAGGGCGACGGCCCGGTCGCTCATGATCTGCGCGTAGTCGGCGATGCGCGCCTGGTGGAACATGGGCTGGATGAGCCGGCGGTGGCGGCGGTGGACGTCTCCGCCGGCCGTGGCCAGGCCGTTGCCCACCAGAGGCCGCACCCGGTCGTACAGTCGGCCCTTCTCGAAGGCGCGGGCCTGGGTGACCGTGACGTCGCGGACGAGTTCGGCGCTGGTGACGACGTAGAGCGGCATCGTGCCCAGGTCGACGCGCACCAGGTCGCCGACCTCTGTGAGCGACCGCAGGAACTGCAGCGGCTGACGTCCCAGCTTCCAGGCGTGCCCGAGGAGCGGCATCCCCCCCGGGGCACGCGGGACCGCCTTCAACGGTAGTGACACGCCGAATCCTTTCTTCTACGGGGTCGCGGTGACGGGCTCGAACGGAGCGCGGCCGGGGGTGAGCTGATGGGCCGCGCGCGCGGGTGCGGCGGGGAGCAGGTCCCACCACCAGGAGATCGCGGGAATCTCCAGGGGATCGGGACGGTCGTCGCTCGGCGAGTCCGTGAAGTGCGTGGGCAGGGCGGCCGGATCCTCGGGCGTGGTGTAGCGCAGTGAGGAGATCCCCCAGTCCTGTGAGCCGCGGATGAAGGAGGCGAGGCTCTGGAGGTACTGCCGCAGCTGCGGGCTCGCACCGTCCAGCAGGGAGTCCCAGAGGCGCAGGAAGGCGCACATCACCCGGTCGCGTTGACCGATCGCCATGGTCAGGGCCTGGTCGAGGGTGATCGCGTACTCGTGCTGGAGCACCCGCAGGACATTGAGGTAGTAGCCGGTGCCCCGGCTCTCCTTGTGGTGGGAGAAGAGGTCGTTGTCCCAGGTGATGACGAAGGAGGCCATCTCCGCCGCCGCCCGCACGTCCGGCCGCTCCCGCTCGTGCGCGGCGAGTTCGTACCCGTGCCCCATCTCCAGCAGCGGGAACACCACCGTGGTCGCCCCGTCGTAGAGGCGCATCAGGGTGTAGTCGTTGAGCGAGGGCACCGTGCCCGCGGTGCGGTGGGAGGACTCCCACACGACGGAGAAGAAGTACTCGCGCAGTGCGGAGACCCAGGCCGCGGTCTGACCGGCGGTGCCGTACCGGGCGACCCTGCGCCGGAGGTCCCGCAGGCCTCGGGCGAGCGGGTCGTCGAGGAGCATCGGGGCCTCCGGGTTCTGCGCCACGCGCAGCAACCGGTGCAGCGCGGCGGTCAGATCGCCCGGTCTTCGGCCCAGGGGGCCTTCCTCGCAGAACCCGTCGTCCACGCCGAAGAGCCACAGCACGAAGTCGGAGAGGAGGGCGACGACCTCCTCGTGGCCCGCGGGCAGGATCCGGGCCGAGAAGGTACCGATGTCGTGTCGGACGAGCCTGCCGCGCAGTTCCTCGGAGCCGATCGCGAACGTCTCGGCCCAGGCGGCCGTCTGGGCGTCGACGGCCGCGTGCCGCGGATGGATGGCGGGCGGTATGGGAGCGTAGGTGGGCGGAACTATGAACTCGGGGCCCTGCCTCATTCTTGATCCCCTCTCAGCCGTCCGTGCGAACCCCTGACCACACAAGGGCGGTGTGGGTCTGTGCCGGAGGCACACTCAACGCCTGGCATGGGTGATCAACATCCCGGCGATGGTACCCACCGGAATCCGCCCGTCCAAGAGGTCCCCGGATCGGCACCGCAGCGGTACCGATCGATCGGGGACCGGTGGGCGACGGGCAGGCGGCCGGCAGACCACCGGTCGGCGACGGGCAGACGCCGGGCCGGTCAGCGCCGGGACAGCAGGGACTTCCACCACGGGCGACGCGCGGGCCCGGCGCCCGACGGCACGGCCGACGGTTCCCCCGGGGCCACCCCGGCGAGGTCCGGCAGCCGAACCCGGGAGCGCGTGGTCGAGCCGTCCCCCGCCGTTGCCTGCCGTGCCGGGAAGGTGACGGGCAGCGTGTCCACGCGCTGGGACACCCAGGAGGTGCTCGTCCGGAGCTCGTCCTCGGGGACCGTGAGCGTCAGACCGGGCAGCTCCGTCATCAGGGTGTCGATGGCCTCGGCCGCGATGGCCCGGCCGATGTCCTGCCCGGGACACTCGTGCGGACCGCTGCTGAACGCGAGGTGCGAGCGATTCCCGTGGACCGGGGCGGTCAGGTCGGGGCGGATCTCCGGATCGGCGTTGCCCGCCGCCACTCCCAGCAGCAGCATGTCGCCCTTGCGGATCTGCTGACCGCCGAGGACCGTGTCGCCCGTCGCCCAGCGTCCCGGTATGACCGACAGCGGCGGCGCGTCCCACAGCACCTGCTCCAGCGCGTCGGGCAGCGTCATGTGGCCGCCGGCCAGGTTCGCGCGGAAACGCGGGTCGGTGAGCACCATCTTGAGCGTGTTCGCGATCAGGTTCACCGTCGTCTCGTTCGCGGCGACGAGCACGAGACGCAGATGCTCCATGACCTCGTCGTCGCTCAGACCGGACTCGTGGCCGATGAGCCAGCTGGCGAGGTCGCGGCCGGGCGTCTCCTTCTTACGCCTGACCAGCTCCCGCAAGGTGACGACGAGGAAGTCGTTGCTGGCCAGCGCAGTCTCGGTGCCCTTCATCAGGTCGAGGCAGGCGCTCACGAGCCGGGGACCGTACTCCTCCGGCATCCCGAGGAGCTGCGTCATGACGAGCATGGGGAGCTTCTCGGCGTACTGGGGTACCAGGTCGGCCCGGCCGGTCTCGGCGAACGTGCCGACGAGCTGCTTCGTGTGGCGGACGACATAGCGGCGCACGCCGCGACGGTCGAACTGGGCCAGGCTGTCGGTGACGGCTCCGCGCAGTCGCTGGTGCTCCTCGCCGTCGGCGAAGACGCAGATGGGCTGCCAGCCGACGGTCGGCCCCAGGGGGGAGTCCGCCGCGACCCGCCCCTCCTCGAACATCCGCCAGCGGCGCGAGTCGCGCGAGAAGAGCGAGGGGGTGCGTGCCACGTCGAGGTTCTCGCGGTGGCCCAGTACCAGCCAGGCGGGGAGGTCGCCGTGCAGCAGGACCGGCGCGACCGGGCCGTACTGCCGGCGGAGCCGCTCGTAGAGCGCTGCCGGGTTCCGCTCCGCCTCGGGTCCGTAGAGCCGGGACGTGCCCGCGGCGCCCTGCCCGTGCGCAGGACAGCCCGGGGGCGGCACGAGAGCGGAACCGTCGCTGGGGTGTTCTGGACGCAGGGTACTCACAAGGCCTCCGAAGCCGCTGTCGTTTGGGACGGAGGACACGCGAGCGCGCGGGCGGGGGCGCCGGTGCCGCGCTCACAGTGTCACTGGCACCGGTCCGTCGACCACGCCGGTGTGGTCATACAAGATCCCGAGCCGAAGGCAGCATATCGCTCGCCGAAATCGGCCGAGCACGGTGGGAATTCAGGACAGGGCCGCGGAACTGGCCGGTCCGTTGCACCACTTGATCGGGGCCGACCGGCGGTGATCACGCCGAGTGGAGCGGCCAGTAGAGTGCTCGGGGCCCGTGCCGCGCCGGCGGCCCCCATCCCCGAGAGGAGAGCCAGCACGATGGACGAGGACCTCTGGGCGCTGATCACCGAGACCGCCGCCCTCACCGGTCTCCTGGAGGAGCTCACCGCCGCCGAACGCGCCGGTACCCCGCCCCCGCCCGCGAAGGAGCGCGAGTACCTGCTGCGCCGCGCGATCGTCGGGCAGCTGCACTTCGCGGTCAGCCCCGCCGATCCGGGCGTCGCCGAGCAGGCGCGCGCGTGCGCGGACCGGCTGCGGGACTGGGACACCGGCCACCACACCTCCCGCGGCCCCGTCGCGGCCGCCGATCCGCGCTGGGGCGGCCCGGAGGGCGCGCGGGAGTACGTGCTCCAGGAGGCCGAGGCCGCCGCGTAGGACCCGTCCCGGACCGGCGGCACCCCCGCATCGCCCGTCATACCCGCGTCACTCGTACTCCGTGCCGCCCTTGCGGGTCAGGTACGCCGGGCTGACCGCCTTCGCTATGGCGCGACCGCCGACGATCGGGCTGTACCGCTCGGACACCGGCCGGATCACGACGCCCTCGCGCAGGTGCAGGCTCCGCCCGGACACCGTCTCCCGCCCGCTCGCCACCTCCAGTACCGCGCCGAGCTCGTACGGGCCCTCGTACAGCTTTGGCACCAGCGGAAGTTCGCCGTCCGCGAGCACGGACGCGGGGTCGAACCACCGCACCTGCCCGTCGATCTCGGCGGACACGTCGAAGACGGCGTACCCGGGCGGTGTGTCGGCGGTGCGCACGTCGTGGCCGTACGCGAGGTCCTGGACCCCCGCCCCGTACACCTCGGCGAAGATCCCGACCCGGGTCGCGCCGAGCCGCGCGGCGAGTCCCGCGGCGACGGAACGTACGGCGTGGCCGTGCACGGCACGCCAGTACAGGTTGCGCTCGTCCTCCTGGAGCGCCAGACCCTTCGCGCCGAAGCCTTTGGAGGAGACCAGGGTCCGCTCGCCCTCGACCACGTACGTGAACAGGCAGGCCGTCCCGTGCAGTTTCTCGGTGAGGACGACGGGCTCACCGGGTTCGAACAGCTCCGGGTAGCGCTGGAGGTTCTCGATGTCCACCCACGGCATCAGGTCGGGGGCTGCCTCGACGTCGCCGCTCATGTGGGTCGGTATCACCGGCGCCCACTTGGTGATGCCGAGCGGTTCCGCGAAGTCCGTTCCCTCCTTCGCGGCGAGTTCCAGGTCGACGCCGTCGAGGGCGCGCGGCCGGCAGACCAGGCCCTGCGAGAGCTCACCGCGCAGCCGGACGGCCTTGACCCGGTCGGCGGAACTCCCGGAGAGGCGGCCGGTCAGCCCCAGCTCCTCGATCAGCTCGGCGGGCAGGACGGCCTGTTCGGGTATGTAGAGGGCGAAGTCGCCCGTGCGGTAGACGCCCTTGGCGACCACAGCGCGGTACAGGCCCACTTGGGCCAGTTCCAACGCGTCGGCGTTCGGATGCTCGTGGACGGTCAGCTCTTCGACCGTGACGCGCAGTGCGGACATGGGGACCCCCTGGGAATTGCGACGTGGAGAGATCGGGACAACGACGGTGCAGGGCGGGCCGGCGGGGCGGACCACCCCTCCCGGTGGCCCGGCGCCGGCTGCGAAGTCCACTCTCGGGCCGATATTTTCGCTGGTCCAGCACTTATCGCGATGCTAATCTGCCGCGCCGCCGGCGGGCCGGCCGCAGGGCGCCCGCCGATTGCCCGTGACCGGAACAGCGCGGCGCTGACGTCGCTCAGCTCGGGAACGAACTCGCCCGGGTTCGGCATCCGCGAGATCGAGGTGTTCGACATGGCTGGGTCTCCTTCGGTCCGGTGTCCGCACCCACCTGACGGACCGGACCCGGCGGATGTGACCGGACGGCGACGAAGGTTTCTTCTGTCACTCGAACGCGGCCCGGGTGGCGGGGCCGTAGATGCCACGGGGGTCGCCCGTGATGTTGCGGTCGCTCTGGAGTTGGGAGACGCCTCGGCGGGTGTTGCCGTCGTAGACGCCGGTGACGTTGACGTACGTGAACCCCTGCGCTCGGAGGCGCTCCTGGAGGGTCCGCACCTCCGGGCCGCGGTCGCCGGGGCGGAGGGTCCCGTCCTCGGCCGTCGTGGCCGGTGAGGTCGGGCGGGTGGCGGACGGGCCCGGCGCGCCGGTCGGCGACTGCACCTTCTGGCTGGTGGACCGGTCGGGCGTGGGTGAGGGCGAGAGGGAGGGCGAGGGCGACCCGGGTGCGGAGGCGGGTTCGTCGGTGACGGCCGCCCGGCTGTGCGCGGGGAGGACCGGATTGGGCAGCCGGAGCGGCGGTGAGGCTTTGGGCGGCGCCGCGTCCGGCCCGAGCAGCACGGACGCCAGAGCGCCGACCGCCGCGAGCGCGAGCAGGGTGAGGACGGCCACCTTCAGCCGGCTGCCGCCGCGACCGTCCTCGGCCGGGGACACGGCCGGACGGCCTCCGGCGGCGGGTGCGGCGGTGGGGTAGGGCACGGATCCGGCCGCGCGGGGTCCCGTCGGACCGGGGAAGGCCGGCGGGCCGCTCTCCGGCCAGGCCGGGCCGGGGGGCGGCTCCGAACCCGGGAAAGCGGCGGGCCCGGGGACGAACAGGGGCGACGGCGGGGACGAGGACGCCGGGCCCGGCACGGGCGCGTACGGGCGCACGAGGCGGCGGTCGTCGGGGGTGGCCGCACCGCGCTGAACGGGTTCGTGGGACATGGTGTCTCCCAGCGGGCGGGGGGCGGCGCGACGCCTCCTCCCCACCCCGCCGGTCAGGCTGCCCGCCGCCGTGCGGCCTGGGGCGCCGGGGCAGGGCATCGGCGGGCCGTCGCGGCCGCGCCGCGCGTGCCGCGGGTAGCGCGCGTGCCGCGGGTAGCGCGCGTGCCGCGGGTAGCGCGCGTGCCGGGGGCGAGGGAACCGCCGGCCATGGCCGAGGCGGGCGACGGGCGGACGGGTACGGACATCTGCGGCATCTCCGAAGTGCGGCTCAAGCAGCGGTAACGGCGGTAACAGTGCTTCTCGGTCGGCGCACTCTCGCCCTCCGGGGCGGCCCCGTCAAGCCGGTTGTCCGATCCGTCCCCTTGTTTCCCATCCGGCAGCCCGCTGGTCCGGCAGTCGGTCGGTCAGTCGGCCAGTCAGTCCGCTGGTCGGTCAGCCGGTCAGCCGGTCAGCGCTTACGCGCGCCGCCGGATCGCCCCACCCCCAGCAGGTGCGGAACCCCGAATGTTCGGGCCGGGCCCGGGAGCGGGCGTGGAGACGGGCCCGGGAGCCTGACCCCCGGTCGGCGCGGGACGTCCACCGGGCACGGACGCCGACCCCTGCCGACGCGGGACCGTGGTGCGTACGGGCGCCGAACCCCGCGCCGGCTCGGGGCCCCCGGTGGGCCCGGCCGCGGGCCGCCCACGGGCGTGGGAGCGGGCAGGGGTTGCCGGACGCGACGGCTGAACTCACGGGACGTTACTCCGTACGGGAGACCTGCGGGCCGTCCGAGCGGCCGGAGCAGCACGCGACTCCGGGGGTCGCCCCTCCCCCGCCATCCGCACTGCCGTTCCCCTCTCTCACCCCCTTCCGGTATTGCCCGGCCGGTCAACCCCGATCCGCACGGGGCCGCCCCGCCCACCCCGCCTCGTCACGGCCCGTCCACGCCCCGGTCCGGGCTCGCCCGCCCCGGTCCGGCCCGTTCGTTCTCGCTGCTCCCCACCGCATCGTCGGCGGGTGCCCGTGCGCGACCGAACCGGTGCCGTTCCCGCTCCCGTCACCCGGACGCGTGAGGCCGGGGAGCGGGGCCGGCCGGGCCTTGCGGCATGGTGGCCGCATGCAGTTGCACCGTGCCGTGCCCCTCTCCCTCGTCGCGCTCCTCGCGAGCGCCGGCTGCGTCTCCGTCAGCCCCGGAGCCCCGGTGCCGGCACGCGGTCCCCTACCGCCGGTCAGCGCTCTCGACGCGCCTTCACCCGTCTCACCCGGACCACCCGACTCGCCCGTCGAGTTCGCGCCCCTCCCCCTGGGACAGCTCCCCCTGGCGGACGGCCCGGGCGCGGAGGCGGGCCCCGACGCCCCGCCGGAGCGGCCGTCAGGCCGGGCGGCCCGTCCGCCCGCCGCGCGGCCCGCGAAGCCGGCGGCGCCGCCCCGGCGCGTCCGCCCGCCGGGACCCGCAACCGCCCACCCGCACCGGCCGCCCGGCCGCCCTCCGGTCCGGCCGCCCGGCACGGTGGAGCTGTGCGCGGCCGCGGAAGGGACGGTCCCGCCGTCGATCGTCGATCTCTGCCGGCAGTACGGGCGCTGATCCGCCCCATCTGCCCCGCCGGCGACGTGATCGCGCGCGGCTCGACCGTCCCCGGTCCGCGATGATGCGAAGGGTCCTGTTCCGCTCGCTGCGCCGGAGGCCGCTGCGGGAGCGGCTGTTCGGCGGCAACCGCGAGTCGTGGCGGGAGTGGCTGAGTGCCGCCCACGCGGTCGGTGGTCCCGGACCCGGACGAGCCCCGCCGCGCCGAGATCCTGCGGCGGGGCCGGGAACCGGAGTTCGCCCCGCTACGGATGGTCCGGCCGCGCTCCCCACGGGCCGCCGGTGCCTGGCCGGGCGCGCGGCGTCAGGAGGAGCGGCGCCAAGCGATCACGTTCGCTCCGGAGCGGTCTCCGCGGGCGTGGGCGCAGCGGCGTGCCGTGTCGTGCCGGACCTCGCGCAGCCGCCGCATGGTGGTGTGGCGCCGGCGCCGCCACTCGCCGCGCGGCAGGACGGCGCGCTGACCACCGCCCGCGATCAGGGCGTTGACCGGGGTCATGGGATCGGCGGCCAGCGCCTTGGCGAGCAGGACGCCGACCACGAGCGGGACCAGGGCCACGGCCAGGGCCGAACCGGCGGTGGTCACGTGCTGCATGCGCGGGCGGGCAGCGCCGCGCGGGGCGTCGGAGGTCATGCGCCCATTCGACCAGCGGCTGCGCGCGAGGGAATCGGGGCGGATACTCAGGCCGTTGGGCACGAGGTACTCAGACGGACGGGGTGATCGGTGATGTCCGTACCCGGGCAGGGCTTCGAGGCCGCGACGGGCGACGGCCCGGAGCCGCACGACGGCCGGGCGGCGGAGCTGCGCACGGCGTACGAGGGGCTGCTGCAGATCCGCCGTCTGGTGAACGGTCCGGCCGGTACGGGAGTTCCCGCGCCGTGGGAGCTGCGCCGGCTGCCGCACGCGGTGGCCCTCGTACTGGAGGCGGCGGGACTCCCTCCGTCAGCGGTGGACGCGCGGGGGCGGCGGACGCGGACGGGCTACCGGGTGAGCGCCGCCGCGTCGGGGCCCGGCCGGGTCGAGGTGACCTGGCTCGGTCCGCCGGGCGGCGGCGCGGCGGAGGAGGAACAGGAACGGCTGACGGCCTGTGCGGCCGCGCTGGAACGGCTGGGATGGGTCTGCCTGATGTACCGGGGTCCGCGCCGCCGCCGCTTCCTGGAGGTGGAACCCCCGCGCTGACGGCGCGGGACCGAGGACCCGGTTTCGCTCCGGCGCCTTCACCGTCGCGCGCGGAACGCCCTGCCCGGTGGGCGAGCCGGCCGGGGCGTCGTGCCTCGGCCGGCTCACCGGGGCTCTGTCAGGGGGCGCCGAAGGTCAGGGCCAGCCGCGGCGTGCCCTCGTTGGCCTGTGCCTCCGAGGACCACAGCCACAGGGCGTCCGTGCCCGTGCTGCTCAGCGCCAGGGAGTACCCGCTCCCCAGCGCCGCCGCGATCGGCGCGGTGTGCAGTCCGGCGGTGTGCACCGCCGAGCCGTCCGGGATCCCCGGGAAGCTGCCGAGCGCCGGGCCGCCCAGTGCGGGCCGGTTGGCGTACGTCGTCCCGTCCTCGGTCCAGGAACCGGTGACCGGGACCACCGAGACGGTGTCCGTCGTACCGGCTCCGCTCATCGTGCTCGTCTTCACGCCGAGCACGGCCGACTTCAGCACGGTGCCCGGCGGCGCGGCGGGCAGGTCGAAGCGGAGGTACGAGGCGTAGAACGAGGTGCCGCGCACGGCGAGCGAGCCGGAGGTCCCGTAGTTGGCGGCGGGGGCGCCCGCGTTGGCGTAGGTGTCGGCGGCGGCCGTCACCTCCACGACGGAGTCCGCCGGTGCGGTGGCGAGGGCGTGGTGGTGCTGCACCTGCGCGGCGCCGAGGACGGTCGGGTAGACGGCGGTCTCGTCCAGTTGTCCGGCCCAGTACTCGCTGAGGGGCCGGTCCGGCCAGCCGCCGAGGCTGTCGCCGCCCGCGTGCCAGTAGCCCGAGAAGTTCTCGTGCGCGGTGACGTCGAGGGTGCCCTTCGGGACGCCGTCCACGTACAGGACCATCCCGCCGGGACCCTGGGTGGCGACCACGTGGTGCCAGCTGTTGTCGTTGTACCGCTGGGGGCCGCCGGTGGTGATGGTGCGGGTCGCGCCGGTGTAGACGCCGAAGACGAGCCGCCCGTCGTTGGTCATGTAGAGGTGCTTGTCGTACTGACTGCTGCCGCGCTCCTGGTTGTTGCCGAAGCCGACGAGCTTGCCGCCCCGGGTGGTGCCCGTCCTGAACCAGGTCTCGATGGAGTAGGTCGCGCCCACGGTCTGCCGCTGGTCCCCGTACACCTGGGTGTCGGTACCGTTGAAGCCGATGGCGGTGCTCGGGCCCGAGACGGCGCCGGGGGCTTGGCGCAGCGCGGGAGCGTTCAAGTGGACGCCGCTGCGGTTGCCGCCGGCGGAGGAGTCTGCGGCGAAGGGCAGTGCCGGCTCGTCGTAGCGCCAGTACTGCTGGGCGCCGTCCGCGCGGACCTGGTTCGGGTAGCCGTCCGCCGTCAGCGGGACCGTCACGGCCGCCGTCCCGGACAGGGCGCTGGTGTTGCCCGCGGCGTCGGTCGCGGTGACCCGGTACGCGTACGACCGGCCGGGCACGACGGTGGTGTCGGTCCAGGAGGCCTGCGGGCGGCGGAAGAACAGGGAGTCCGCCGTGACCGTGGCGATCGGGGCGGCCGCGCCGTCGCGGTGGATCCGGTAGGTCAGCGCGCTGTCGTCCAGGTCGAGGCTGGTGCGCCAGCGCACCTGGGCCTCGCCGGGCTTGAAGCTGACCGCGCTCGCGAGGGGGGCCGTGGGGGCGCCCGTGTCGCCGGTGGAGGCGAAGCGGGTCAGGCTCTGCTGCGCCGCGCCGTTGACGGTGGTGAACTCGCCGCCGACCCACAGGTACTGGACGCCGGCTTTGGAACCGACCGTCATCACGCGCGGACCGATGCCCTCGCCGATGCCGTCGTTGGTGTCGGGGGCCCAGCCGAGCTTGGCCGTGCCGCTGGTGGGCTGGGCGAGCAGGTGGTGGCGCCGACCGTCGGGGAACTCGCCGACGCTGGAGCAGTCGTGGGCGTGCGAAGCGCTGTAGAGGACGCTCCGGTACGGCAGCACGGCCTGGGTGGCGCCCAGGCAGGTGTCGCGCCAGCGCTGGGTGAAGCCGGACAGGTCGAGCCCGATCCGGCCGTCGAAGACGCCGCCGCCCGTGCCCTCGTTGGCGGTGTAGAAGCCGGTCTCGTCGGTCGCGATGTCCTTGACGACCGAGTTGGTCTCGATGAAACCGGGGTATGCCGTGGTGAGCGCGCCGGTGGTGGCGTTCACCACGGCCAGTGCGTGCGTGTTCGCGCCGTTGACGGTGAAGAAGTCGCCGCCGAGGATCACGTGCGCGCCGTCCGGGGTGACCTCGACGGCGCGGCCCGGTTCGTCCGCGTTCGCGGTGAAGGGTTTGAGCGCCCCGTCGGTGGCGTCGACCGCGGCGAAGCGCTGGCGGGGCCGGCCCGCGACGGTGAGGAAGTCGCCGCCCGCGTACACGGTGTCCCCGGTGACGGCCAGGGCCCGTACGGTGGCCGCGAAGGCGGGGCGGAACGACGGCTCGACGGTACAGGTCGCCACGTCGACAGCGGCGAGGCTGGAGACGGGAGTGCCGTTGACGGCTCCGAAGTAGCCGCCGACGTACAGCGTGCTCTTGTCCGGGGAGAGTGCGAGGGCGCGCACGGTGGCGGTGCCCGCGCCGACGGTGAAGGACAGCGCGCAGGAGGTCGGGGCGCCGGTCGCGGCGTCGAGCGCCACGAAGTTGACGGCCGGCCGCTCGCTGCCGCCGCCGCCCGCGGGCGGCCGTACGGTGGAGAAGGTGCCTCCGGCGAAGATCTGGCCGCCCGCCTCGGCGAGGGCCCAGACGACGCCGTTGGGCTGCCAGGTCGCCAGCGGGTCCGCGGTGAAGGCGACGGGCGGGGTGAGTGCCGCGGCCGGCGGGGCGAGGCCGAGGCCCGCTCCCGCCGCGGCTGCGGCCAGGGACAGGACGAGCGCGGCGGCCGGCCCTCGGGATCTACGCATGAACCCCCCAGTTCGGTGTGCGGGACGACCGTAGGGCGCGCGACCGTCGGGTCATGGCCGAAACAGCCGAACGGCCGCCCGCGACCATGCGCGTACGGGCGCACCCTAGGGGGATTCGGCGCTCGATTCATCCCCCCTGACGCATCGGATGCCGAACTGCGCCGGGCAGTGAGCGGCCGGAAGCCCTGAGAGGCACGGCCGCCCCGGTCCGCGCTGACCACTCATGAGCTCGTGTCATGGGTGCGGTCGGCCGATGTCGCACCGCACTCTGTCCGAGGCCGGGCTGCCCCCGCCCGTCAGTAACCCGGCAGCGGGCGGCAGAGCAGCGCGGCCGGGGACGGGCGGGTGGCGGCGCGGGTGGTGAAGGCGATGCCCGCCGCGTACTCGGTGGACGCGCACTGGCCCTTGTAGTGCCCGTGCGCGAACTCCCCGCCCGGGTACCCCTGCGGGCGGTTGTCGCCCCGGTCGAACCAGAGGGTGCGTCCGCCCGCCGGGAGGGAGGTACGGGCCGGGGCGCACAGCGCCGCCGAGACCCGCTCGCCGCGCAGGCTGTAGCCGATGAGGAACTGCCCCGCCGGGCAGTGGAGTTTGGTGTACCCGGTGGCCCAGTCCCCGCCCGGCGGGACGTACCTCTCGTCGCGGACCGCGGTGGCGGAACCGGACGCGGCGCGCAGGTCGTCGGTGGCGCACAGCCCGCGTCCGCCGGTGTGGGCCAACCCTTCCAGGCGGGCGCCGTCGGGGCAGGCCGCCTTGCGGGCCCCGCTGTCCCAGTCGCCGCCGGACCGGGTCCGCAGCGAGGCGTTGTGGTCGCGGTGGTCCGTGGTCAGCTGGTAGCGGGCCGGGGTGGCGGGGACGGGGCCGGTCCGGCCCGGGGCGCCGACGAGGGCGCTCCAGGGCGCGGTGCGCCAGTCCCCCGGATCCAGCACTCCGGTCCGGCGGCCGGTGCTGTCGTAGCGGAGCACGGCCCAGGTGTCGCCCCCGGGCGCGCCCTGGACGGTGGTGCTCCAGCCCACCAGGGGCCAGTACGCGAAGTCGGCGTCCGTGCGGGTCAAGTAGGCGGTGAGGTGGTCGAACCAGGCGCGCGGGGCGGCGCCGTTCTCGTCGGCGCCGATGCCGAACTCGCTGATCCAGACGGGGGCGGTGAAGTGCGCGCCGGTCTCGGCCGAGACGAAGAACGCCTGGTCGTGGAGGGTCTGATCCAACTGGGCGCGGGTCAGGTCCTGGTAGCGCGGGTCGCTGGTCTCGCCGAGACCGGTCGCGCCGCTGTGGCGCGGGCCGGTGTAGCCGTAGAAGTGGGCCGAGTAGACCAGCTTGCCGGAGACGACGAGGGTGTGGGACAGGGTGTGCACGGGGGTGAGGGTGGGACGGCCGTGCGGGAAGCCGTCCACGGGCAGGCCGGTCCAGTTGATGCCCTCGATCACGATCAGCAGGTCGGGGTTGGCCTCGGTGAGGATGCGGTCGGCCGCCTCCTGGGCGGCGGCGTGCCAGTCGTGTCCGTCGCCGAGGCCCCAGTTGGGGTCGTCGAAGACGTCGCGGCGCACCTCGTTGTAGAGGTCGGCGCCGACCACGCGCGGGTCGTCACGGTAGCGGCGGGCGAGGAACACCCAGTCGTCGGCCCACTGGGCGGTGGAACGGCCGCTGTTCCAGCGTTCGTTGCCGTCCAGACCGCAGCACCACCGGGTGGTCACGGTGTGGTTGTTGAGGATGACGGCGAAGTTCTCGGCGGTGAGCGCGGCGACCACGGCGTCGAACACCTGGAGCGGGGTCCGGCCGCGCAGGGCGGGATTGGCGGTGACGGCCGCGTCCGGCACCGGGGCGGTGGTGCGGAGCATCTCGTTGGAGAACGGCAGCCGGATGCTGTTGAGCCCGAGGGCGCGGTAGTCGGCCAGCAGGGTGGACAGGGGTACGCGGTCCAGGCCGAGGGGGATGCCGTACGCGTGCTGCCCGCTGTGGTGGGTGGCCGGGTCGTCCCGGTCGCCGGAGCCGTTCCATGACCCTTGGGCACCGTCCCAGTTCCCCGAGCGCAGCCGGAAGCGGTCGCCCCGCGCGTCGACCACGTACCGGCCCCGCGTGGACAGGGGCGGCGCCCAATCCGCCGTGGCTCCGGCCGGCTCGACCGCGGCCGTGCCGGTCGGGGCGGCCGCGGGCGCCGCGGCCCGGGCGGGCAGGACACCCGCGGCGAGCAGCAGGGCGCACAGGACCGCGCGCAAGAGGTTCTTCATATCGCTCCCACCGGGCTGCCGCCGTCCGGGGGCGGTCGGCGCGGCGGCCAAGTTACCGGCCGGTCGCTCAGGGTGGAAGCAGGGAATCACGTCCGGTTTCCGGAGCGAACCGCTCCAACCCGATCACACAGGGTTACTTCCGCCCCTGCGGGCCCCCACGTACTGGCGCTCCGGCGGGCTCCCGGAAGAGGCAGGGCCCGTTCCGCCGGACGTGGGCCACACTGGGGGAAGCAGGAGTGTCGTGGGGGGTCGTGATCGGAGGCCGTCGTGAGCACACCTTCCCCCGTTCGGATCGCTGCCGTCCTGTCCACCGAGCATCGCGGACGGCTGATGTCGCGAGCCCGCGAGGTCAATTTCCCGGAGGGAACGCGGATCTTCGACGAGGGCGCGCGGGCCGATTCCTTCTGGATCGTGCGCTCCGGCACCGTGACCCTGGAAATCCCCGTGCCCGGCCACAAGGCAGCGCAGGTGGAGAACCTCGGCCCCGGCGAGCTGGTGGGCTGGTCGTGGCTGTTCCCGCCGTACGTGTGGCAGCTGGCGGCGGAGGCGATGACCCCGGTGCGCGCGTACGAGTTCGACGCGCACGCCGTCCGGATGCTGATGGACGCCGATCCCGCCTTCGGCTCGGCGGTCGGGCACTGGGTGGGGCGCGTCCTCGCCCTGCGGTTGCACCAGACGCGGACCCGACTGCTCGACCTGTACGCCCCGCGCCTCACGGCGAGCTGACCTGCGCGGCCCGCCGCGGCGGGCCGCGCGGCGCGCCGATGGGCGACCGCGCGACCGGCGGCGGGGTTTCGGGGGGATGTCCCGGTCGGTGTTCGGCCGATTCCACGGGCGGCTGCGGCACTGGTCAGCCCGGGGCCCCGGCTGCGGTCTGCACTCATCCGTACACGATCGGTGACGAAAAATGGAGGTACGAACGGGCGTTCGCGCTCGCTCTGGGCAAGACTCTGTCCGCTATCCGAAACACCGACTTCAAGGGAGTGTTCGAAATGCGGTCCATCTCAAGGGGTCTCGCCCTCGGTTCCGCCGCGATGGCGCTCACCGCGCTCACGGCGCTGGCCTGGCCCGGAGCGGCCGGGGCCGCACCGGCGGGCACGGCGAGCCTCTACCCGCCGTCGGCGCTCGTGCTCGCCCTCACGGCGGGGGAGGACGCCGACGCGGGCACCGTGGTGCGGGCGGTGACGCTCGTGTGCGCACCGGCTCCGGCGGGGACGCACCCGAACCCGGCGGCCGCCTGCGCCGAGTTGCGCGCGAATCAGGCCGGATGGGACGCGCTCGCGGCGCCGGCCGCCGACACCGCGTGTACCAGGGAGTGGAACCCGATGACGGTGACGGCGGACGGAGTGTGGGAGGGCGGCAGGGTCGGCTACGCGTACACCTTCGCCAACCCGTGCGGCCTGCGGAACTCCAACGGCGTGCTGTTCGACTTCTGACGGACTCCCCGCGACGGGCAGCGTGGAGACCGGACTTCGGGTCGGTCGGCGTCGGGCACGTCGACCGAGACCGCCCGGCCGGGCGCGTGCCGTGCGAGCACTCAGCCGGCGCAGATCACGTCGTCCAGCAGGATGGGCCGGGAGTCGAGGCGGACGTACGCGGTGAAGGTGTCCGTGTCGGCGGCTCCCCAGTGCGTGGTGACGGTGGCCCAGCCCACCCCGGCCGACTGGACGACGGTGACCGGGCCGACGCCGATGTCCTGCGGCTCGTTCTGGGCGCAGAGCAGAACGTCGACGTCGCCCTCCTTGTTCGCGTTCTGCTTGTCCTTGAGGACCTGGGAGACCTCGGTCTCCCGGCTGTGCGCGGTCGGGCCGTGGTCGCCGTAGAAGGCGCTGAGGAAACGGCTGATGTCGGCGGCGGTGTGCCCCTGCTGGATCTGTGCCGCCCGGTCCGCCTGGGCCGCCGCCGAGGCGGAGGCCGGGGCCGACAGGGCGAGCAGGGCCGGCAGCAGGGCGCCGAGAAAGTAGGTCTTGAGCGTCATGTCCGGCTTTGTACCCGCTCGGCGGGTGCACCGGGCCGGGTGCCGCACTGATCTCACTCCTGTGGGGGGCGTGATTCACCGGGCACCGGCCACCCGCTCGCGACGGCGCGGCGACCGCGGCCCGGGGTCACGGCGCCAGGTGCGCGGCGTTCGGCCGTGCCCCCGGGACCGCGATCTCCACCCGCATCCGCCGCGACCGGCGGTGGAGCGGTCTTCCCGGGCAACTACTCCCCGTCGGCGGCGCGGCGCATCGCCGCCACGTCCAGCTTCTTCATCCGCATCATCGCGGCGGTGGCCCGCGCCGCCCGCGCCGGGTCCGGGTCGGAGACCAGGTCGATGGCCTCCTCCGGAGTGACCTGCCAGGACACACCGAACTTGTCCTTGACCCAACCGCAGGCCGATTCCTGGCCACCGTCCCTGGTCAGGGCCTCGTAGTAGTAGTCCGCCTCCGCCTCGTCGGCGCACCGGATCTGGAAGGAGACCGCCTCGGTGAAGGGGAACTGCGGGCCTCCGTTGAGACCGATGAACTTCTGCCCGTTGATCTCGAATTCGACGACCATCACCGACCCGGCCGGGCCGGGTCCCGCCTCCGTGTAGCGGCCGATCCTGCCGAGCCTGCCGTCCTTGAAGACGGACAGGTAGTAGTCGGCGGCGGCCTCCGCGTCGCCGTCGAACCACAGGCACGTGGTGAATCCGTTGCTGGTCATGGCTGCCTCCAGGCGCGTGCGGGGCGGATGGATCCCTTCCCTCACATACAGACCGGCCCCGGGCCCGAAATTCATCGGTGGGCCCGGGGCCGGTCCGTGTTCGCCTGCTTTTCGCCCGTCCGGCCTACTGCGCGGGCTCGGCGCCCTTGGCGAGCATGCGGTCGACGACGCGCTCCGCGGCGCGGCCGTCGTCGAGGTCGCAGAACTCGGCGCGGAACGCCGCCCGGGCCTCGGCGTACTCGGCGCTCACCGCGTCCACGTCGCGCACGGCGTCGATCAGGCTCGTGGAATCCGCCAGCAGCGGGCCGGGCGCCTTCTCCGTCAGGTCGAAGTTGAAGCCGCGCAGCGTGCTCCGGTAGTGCTCAAGGTCATAGGTGAAGAGCAGGATCGGCTTGTCGGTCAGCGCGAAGTCGAAGATCGCGGAGGAGTAGTCCGAGATCAGGACGTCGGCGACGAGCAGCAGGTCGGTGGCGTCGGGCCAGCGGGAGACGTCGACGACGAAGCCGTCGCGGACGCCGTCGCGGACCTGCTCGCCCACATGGTGGTGGCCGCGGACCAGCAGGACGTGGTCCTCGCCGAGCCGGCGGCGGGCCTGCTCCAGGTCGATCCGCAGGTCGAGCTTGTAACCGCCGGACCAGCCTTCGCAGTTCTCCCGCCACGTCGGCATGTAGAGGACGACCTTCTTGCCCTCGGGCAGGCCGAGGCGGCGCCGGACCTCCGCGATCCGCTCCGCGTCGGGCCGCACGAGGGCGTCCGTCCGCGGGCTGCCGGCCTCGATGACCTCGCCCTCGTAACCGAGCGCGCGCTTGAGCAGCGGCGTCGCGTACGAGCTCGGGGAGGCGAGGAGCGACCACTGGGCGCTGTCGTGCGCCAGCCCCTCCAGGATCTCGGGGCTGGTGTAGTAGTCGTGGACGAAATCGTGACCGATCTGCTTGATCGGTGTGCCGTGCCAGGTCTGGACGACGACCTGTCCGGGGCGGCGCTGGAAGCGGGTCGGAACACTGTCGTTGGTCACGAAGTACCGGGCCCGGGCCAGCAGGTCCCACGATTCGACGCTGCCGTACTGGACGGCGCGTGCCGTCGCGGGGACCTCGGCCCGGCCGTCGCGGACCAGCCAGACGTGCTCCAGCTTCTCGCCCCGGCGCAGCAGCTCCTCGTGGATGGCCCGGGGCGAGTCGCCCGCGCCGTTCCCGCGGAAGGTGTCGTAGACCACCACGTCCTTGACCGGCAGGGCGCGCTGCGCCGGGTAGGTCTCGAAACGGGCCACGCGCTGGGCGAAGTTGGAGCGGTCGTGCGGGCTGAGCAGCGGGTCGGCGACCAGCACCATGCGGTCGTAGAAGCGGGTCTCGACCCGCATCCGGCGACCCAGCACGGTGAGGGGCACGGGTCCGGAGAAGAGCAGCCCGGGGGCCACCTGTACGGGGGCGCCGCGGTCGACGCCGAGCAGGCCGGCGGTGGTTCCGCCCTGGGCGGCCGGGCGCAGGGTCGGCCACCAGCGGCCCTCGGGGAGGGTGGTGCGGCCGGCGTACGCCTCGGGGAGCACGGGCTCGAAGGTGGTCTCGAAGGTGTCCCCGTCGCGGTCGACGGGGTAGCTGAACTCCACGCCGTGCACGTTGTGCAGGACGAGCTCGTAGGGCTCGTCGGTGGGCGCGACGAAGCGGCCGCGCAGGGTCACGGCGCCGTCCGTCGCGGCGACCTCGTCGACCAGCGGCGGCGAGGGCTGCACGGAGAGGGTCAGGTGCCCGGTGTTGCCGCGCTTGGCGAACAGGGCGCGGGAGGTGTCCCCTCCGGGCAGCGGCAGGACCAGGCCGGCGAAACCGCCGCGCTCGTCGTGGACCAGGCGGTGCTGGGTGCCGTCGGCCCCGAGCACGGACAGGCTCCAGGGCTCCGGGGTCCACTCGCCGGGCTCGCACTCGGCGTCCGGTACGGCGGCCAGGTCGGCCAGCGGCACGCGGACGGTGAACGGGACGCGGCCGGAGCCGGCGGCGGTGGTCTCCAGCGGGACGGAGAGGACGGCTCCGGTGCTGACGTGGACGGCCTGCAGGGTCGCGGCGGCCCCGACCTCGGCGGCGAGTTCGCCGGCGATCTCGACGGCGTCGTCACCGGCCGGGCGGACGTCGAGGGCGCGGGCGCGTACGAGCTCGACCTGGACGGTGAAGGCACCGGCCACGGTCGGCACGATCCGGACGTCCGGGGCGACCCAGTGCGGGGGCGGGTTCTGCCCGGTGTTGTGCTCACCGCCGCGCAGGCGGGCGCGGTGCAGGCCGCCGGCGCCGGTGACGGCGACCGAGGTGGTCCATATCCCTTCGCGCCACGTGCCGCCCGACTGGAAGATCGAGGGGTCGACGACCGCGGTGAAGCCGGCCCAGTCGGCGTGCCGCAGCGCGAGGTGCGGGGCGTTGACCGTGGCCATCGGCGAGGCGACCGTACGGGTGCTGACGACGGAGCGGCGGCGCTTGCCCCCCTCGCGGAAGACGAGCATCTTGCGCGAGCCGAGGCGGCTCTCCGCGCCGAGGTGGCCGGGCAGGGCGTAGCCGCGCAGCAGCAGCTTGCCGTCGGCCCAGGCGGCCTGCTCCAGGCGGCTGACGACGCGGCGCTCGCGCGGGCCGAGGGTGAGGATCTTGGCCGGGACCGGCGGGCGGCCCTGCAGGAACGGGTAGTCGGCCTGCGGGCGGGCGAGGCCCTTGACCGGCACGCTGTAGTGGTAGTCGCGCTGGTGGTCCTGGAGCGCGATGAACTCCTCGACCCGGCCTTCACTGGCGAGGTACGCCTTGAGGCGGTCGGCGACGGTGAGGTCGGACCAGGGGCCGGTGCCGATCTCGCGGACGAGGCCGCCGACCTCCTTGACGAACGCGGCGCGGAAGTCGGCGCCGCCCTCTCCGACGTACTTGTAGATGAGCGGGAGTTCCTCGCTCAGCACGTTGTAGTCGTAGTCGCGCAGGTAACGGGTGTACTTCGCGCCCTGTCCCTGCTTGGCCTTGAGGGACTCGCGGACCAGGCGGACGGAGGTGACGCGGTCGATGAGGGAGACGGGGTCGGTGGAGCGCTGGGTGATGGAGCGCTCGCCCGTCTCGCGGACGCGCCAGTGGTAGACGCAGTCGCTGAGGATGTCGACGCTGGATGCGAAGTAGTGGGCGGGGATGCTGACGGGGGCGTCCTCGTAGAGGATGCCCTCCGGGTACTGGAAGCCGTGCCGGTCCCAGAAGCTGCGCCGGTAGACCTTGTTCCACGCGGTGCGGTCGGTGACCAGCGCCGGGAACTTGGAGATGTGCGTCTTCAGCTGGGTCTTGGCGAAGGCCGCCCGGTGGCCCCAGGACTGCTGCATGCCGACGGAGCGGAAACGCTTCACGTTGCCGCCGGCGAAGTCCGAGCCCGTCTCGTCGAGGGCCTCGATGAGCCGCTGGTACGCGTAGTCGGGCATGGTGTCGTCGCTGTCGACGAAGGCCAGGTACTCGCTGTCCTTGTCCGCGTGCCGGGCGCCGACGTTGCGTGCGGCGCCGAGGCCGGCGTTGTCCTGCATGACGACCCGGAAGCGCTTGTCCCGTGCGGCGAAGGCCTTGGCTATGACAGCGCTGGTGTCCGTGGACCCGTCGTCCACGAGGATGACCTCGAAGTCTTCGAAGGTCTGAGCGGCGATGGATTCCAGGCACTCGTCGAGGTAGAGCTCGACGTTGTAGACGGGGACGACGATGCTCAGGCGCGGGGGCATGGGTGGCGGGTTCTCCAGCGTTTTATGCTTTATCGATGATCAGCTACTCACAGCATCTTACTCTGTAACAGAATCATAAAGTCGCCGCATCCCGGACATAGTGCAGCCGATCGTCGGGGCGGACGGCAAAGAATTAAGCCGCCCGCCACCTCGACGACGCGGTCCGACGGGCTCGGGCGCCGGTCAGACCTCTAGTTCGGCCTCGATCTTCTTCAGTTGATGGCGGGCCATCGCGAGGTTGGCCCGGCCCTTGTCGAGTGCCAGGTAGAGGAAGAAGCCGGTGGCGTTGCGGCCCTTGAGCAGCCTGATGAGGTGGTACTGGCCGCCGAGGGTGATGAGGATGTCCTCGATCTCGTCGTTGAGCCCGAGCATCTCCATCGTCCGGACCTTGGCGCGCACCACGTCGGTGTTGCCCGCGGCGGCGACCGTGAGGTCGAGGTCCTTGCTGCCGCCGATCGTGCCGAGGGCCATGCCGCTGCTGTAGTCGACCAGGGCGGCGCCGATCGCGCCCTCGATCGTGGTGGTGGCTTCCTTGAGCGCGGTCTCCACATTGACCATGACGGTTCCTCTTTCTCTTTCGCTGGTTACGGGATCCGGTGACGGGTCCGGGTGAGCGGGTCCGGGGCGGTCCCGCCGCGGGGTTCGGTCAGGCCGACGGGGCGCCGGGGCCCCGCCTGCCGAGGGTGCGGTCGATGAGCTCGGATATGCGAAGGCTGGAACGCCGGGCTTCCAGGTGGAGCCGTCCGACGTTGACGCGCGGTTCCGCGATGAGGGTGAGGACGGCCGCCTCGCCCGCCGCATAGGTGGCGGTGTATCCGCGCTCACCGCGTACGAGCAGCTCGCGGAATCCCCCCTGGCCGGTGCAGTCGCTGAGGCGCTGGGCCACTCCGAGGGCGGCTGCGGTCAGGGCGGCGACGGACTCCGCCTCGGTGGCCGCGCTGTCGTGGGCGAGTACCAGGCCGTCCGCGCTCGCCGCGAGGGCGCCGGTGAGCTGGGGCAACCGGGCACGCAGTCTGCGGAGCTCGGCGAGTATCTCGGCCACCGCTTCGGCCGGCACCGTACTCATGTCTGCCTTTCTCCTTTCGGGCTGCCTCCGCTCGGAGCGGTCGGCGCGCAGGACCGGTCGCAGCGGGAGCCTCACAGGCTTGCCTCCAGTGCGTCGCGTAACCGGCGGAGCAGCGCCACGTCCGGGGATTGGGCCTGGGTCATCCAGTCGGGCAGCGCGGGCGGCGGGGGGGCCGGTGCGTGCGGCGTCTCGACCAGTCCGGCGGCCGCGAGGCGCCGTACGTCGAGCAGGGTGTGGAAGGCCGGCCGGCCCAGGGCCCACGCCAGATCGGCGGGGGTCCGTACGCCGTCCGCCCGGTCCAGCAGGAGCCGCTGGCGGACGGTGATCGTCTGGCCCGGGGCGGCGGCCCGGGGCACCACCGGCGCGGTGTCCAGCAGCGGGTAGGGCCAGACCGCGTCGAGCAGCTCGCGGCGGCGCCGGGTCTCGCGTTCGACGGCGGCGGCGGGCACCGAGCGGACCGAGCCGATCCAGTGGGTGGCCCCGCGGCGGAACCGGGAGGGGCCGCTCCCCGGGGACAGGGCGAAGAACGCGGCGTCGAAGATGGCGGCGAGGTGGCAGATCTCCAGCTCACCGCCCGCGAGGCCGCCGCTGTCGACGAGGAAGCGGGCCACCTGGCGGCGGGCGCCGGCCCGGTCCACGGCCTCGCGCCAGCGTTCGGGGGCGAGCCCGCCGCCGGCGGTCAGCAGGACGTCGAGGCCGGGGGTGGCCGGGCTCTCGGCGTGCACTATGCGGCCGTCCTCCAGGAAGAGGGTGCCGCGGTCGCGGAGCAGGGCGCCCGTCGCCCGCTCGGCGGCGAGGCGGGTGAGCAGGGGGGAGACGGCGACGGAGAGCCCGGTCGCCGCGGCCGGGACCGTCACCGGAGCACCAGCCCTTCGGCCAGGGCGCGGAGTCTGTAGCGGGCGAGGGCGAGGTTGCCGTCGGTGCGGTCCAGCCACAGGTGCAGGAAGACACTGCTGTCGAAGCTGGTCTCGACGAAGCGGAGCACGTGGTAGCCGGTGCGGGTGGTGACGATGAGGTCCTCGACGGGCGGGCCCGCGGCCGAGGGGTCCCCGTCGTCGCCGGATATCGGACCGGGTAACGGTGCGAAGGACTCGTACTCGGCGGCCGCCCGGGCCAGCTCGGCGGTCTCGGCAGCGGTCGTCTCGTGATCACCGACGGGCGACTCACCGGCGGTGCCGAGGGCCAGTCCGCTGCTCCAGTCGACCAGCGCGGCCCCCCGCGCACCTGGCAAGGCCATGGCTTCGAGCAGGCATTCGTCGATCCCGGGCACGCGGGCTCCCCTCCCGGCCGGACGTGCGGGCTGCACGGTCGTACGGCGCGACAGGAGGGAACTTACTCAACTTCCACAGGCCGAAAGGGCGTTCTGGCATTTTCCGCTGGAACATGCGTCGAACCGCGTGACAGCTTGGCCGGAACCCGTCGGCTTTTGATCACGAAGCGAGCGGGAGATCGTCCGCGAGCCGGAAGGAGCCGTCCTCGTGCTGGACATAGCCCTCGTGGCTGAGGGTCCGCAGCAGGTGGTAGACGGTGGGCAGCGGAATGCCCGTGAGCCGGGCGAGTCGCTTGGCCGTCGCGCCGCCCTCCGCGTGCATCGCTTCCACGAGGCGCAGCGCACGCTGTACGGAACCGATGAGAGTGGGTGTACTGGCCTTGTGGTTGCGGTCGGTGCCCATGCGTAGTCCCCCTGCTCCGGTGCGAGGCCTGGCGGACCCATCAAAGCCACTCGCCGCCCGCAAAACCAGCGGACGCGCGTAAACCTGAGCATAAGATCAACTCATGCGGTGTCGGGCCGCGTCGTTCCGGTGCCGCCGCCCGCCCCTGCGCCGACGGACCGCCCTCCTCGCGCCGACGGACCCCTTCCGCCGCGAAGGGCTCCGCGGGCCGCCGCTGTCGAGGCCCTCCCCAGCGCCCACTCCCCCGTGTCAGGCTGCGCGTCATGGAGCGGATCATCGAGGAGATACGTGAGGACCTGGCCCGCCGGATCGCCGTCGCGGCGGACCGGCTCGCCGTCCTGACCCTGGCCGAGGATCCCGCGTACGCCGCCCTCCTCGGCCGGGCCGAGCTGCGCGAGCGGATCCACCACAAGCTCCGGCAGGCCGTCGAGGGCCTGGTCCGCAGTTCCCGGGACCTGTCCGTCGAGCTGGCCGACGCCCGGGCGACGGGAACCCTGCGCGCCGAACAGGGGCTGCCGCTGACCTCGCTGCTGCGCACGTACCGGCGGGGCGGGCGGGTGCTGTGGCAGACCCTCACCGAGGCGGTGGCCGCACACGACCGGGCGGCGCTGCCCGCGATGGTGCCGGGCGCGACCGCGTTGTGGGACGTCCTGGACCAGGTGACGGACGCGGTCGCCGAGGCGTACCGGCACACCGAGGCCACCCGAAGCGACCGCGACCGGGAGCGCCGCGCCGCCCTGCTGGACGCCCTGCTGGACGGCGGAGGCGCCGCCGGCGGTCCCACCGCCTCGGAGGCCGCCGCCCAGTTGGGGCTGCCGGACCGGGGCCGGTTCGCGGTCGTCGTCCTGGGGCCCGCCGGCTGCGCGCCCGGGCCCGCCGCCGCCTCGGACCCCCTCGCGGGCGCCGCCCCGGCCGACGGGCCGCGCGTGCTGTGGCGCGTCCGGGCCGACGGGGAGACCGGGGTCGTCGAGCTGGGCCACCACCCCCTGGAGTCCGTACGGGACCTGCTCGCGCCGCTCGGGGTCCGCGCCGGCGTCGGTCCGGTCGTGGCGTCGCCCGCCGAGCTGGCCCGGGCGTACCGGCTGGCGGCGCTGGCGCTGCGCACCGTACCTGCGTCCGCCGCCCCCCGCACCGCGCTGCTGGACGAGCGGCTGCCGGCGGCCCTGGTGGCCGCGCAGGCGGAACTCGCCGACCGGCTGCGCCGGGTGGTGCTGGGGCCGGTGCTGGCCCTGCCCGCCGAGGACCGCCGGGTGCTGTTGACGACCCTGGGCACGTGGCTGGGCTGCCAGGGCTCGACCGCCTACGCCGCGCAGCGGCTGTACTGCCACCGCAACACCGTCTCCAACCGGCTGCGGCGGCTGGAGCAGCTCACCGGCCGCTCCCTGTCCGACCCGGAGCACGTGGTGGAGCTGGCACTGGCGCACACGGCGGTGATGCAGCGGGCCGCCGGGGAGCGGGGCCCCGCCCACGCCCGGCCGAACCCTTCGTGGCCGCAGCCCTCGTAGCTACGACCCCGTAGCCCCGGCCTGGTACCTACCGCATGTCGGGCCCTGCCCCTACGAGTGCCGTGTCCTGCCGGAATCCGCCCCGGCGCCGAGCGGTGGCGATCTTGGAGGGGCGCTGCGATGGTGATCACATCGGCGCCGCCGCAGTGGACGCACGGGAGCGGTCGCCGCCCGGACGGAAGAAGGAGGACGGCCATGGATGCGTCTGCCTACCTGGCCTACGACTACCCGGTACTCGGTGCGTTCTGGACCGTGATGTGGATCTTCCTGTGGGTCATGTGGCTGGTGCTGCTCTTCCGCGTCATCGTGGACATCTTCCGCGACCACGACATGAACGGTTGGCTCAAGGCCGCCTGGCTGCTGTTCCTGATCCTCATCCCCTTCCTCGGCGTGCTGGTCTACGTGATCGCCCGCGGCAAGAACATGGGCAGGCGCGAGATCACCCACGCGCAGGAGCGGCAGGAGGCCTTCAACGCCTACGTCCGGGACACCGTCAAGGACCCGCAGCGTGCGACCGCCGACGACCTGGTCCGCCTCTCCGAGCTCAAGGCGAAGGGCGACCTGAGCGACGAGGAGTACCAGCAGGCCAAGCAGAAGCTCCTGCGCTGACCCGCCGGTCAGTCCCGCTCCCGTCCGCTCCCGGCCCGGCCCGCCCGCTCACATGCGGGCGGCCGCGCTGCGGATGGCCTCCCTGATCCGGAAGTAGGTCCCGCAGCGGCAGATGTTGGCGATGGCGTCGATGTCCTCGTCCGTGGGCTCGGCGGTACGCCGCAGCAGCGCGACGGCCGCCATGATCTGGCCGGGCTGGCAGAAGCCGCACTGGGAGACGTCCTGTTCGAGCCAGGCCTCCTGGACGGGGTGCAGGTCGTCCCCGTCCGCGAGGCCCTCGATGGTGGTCACCGCCTTCCCCGCGCACGCGGAGACGGGCACGACGCACGGCCGGACGTCCGTGCCGTCGAGGTGGCTGGTGCAGGCCTTGCACACGTCCACGCCGCAGCCGTACTTGGGGCCGGTGACGCCCAGCATGTCGCGGAGCACCCACAGCAGGGGCAGGTCGTCGGGCGCGTCCACGGTGACGCTCCGCCCGTTGACGGTGAAGGTGTGCGAGGGCACGGCGTACTCCTGGTTCCCGGGCTATCGGGGGTAGGGGGTGAAGTCGACGTCGAAGTCGAGGGGGAAGCGGCGCGGCGCAAAGCCGGTGGCCCGCGCCCAGGCGTTGGCGATCGCGCCGACCGCCGCCGGGACGCCGAGCTCGCCGGCGCCGCCCGGCTCGTCGCCGGTGGCCGGCAGGACGAAGACCCGTACGTCACGGGGCGTGTCGCGCTGGGTCGCCCAGTGGAACTGGCTGTAACTGCCCTCCAGTGGCAGTCCCTTGTCCAGGTGCAGACCGGCGCGCAGCGTCGTGGAGATGGCGTCGGTGAGGCCGCCGATCATCTGCGCCTCCAGCCCGCGCGGATTGACGGGCAGGCCCACGTCGACCGCGATGACCGCCTTGGTGACGCGGGCGCGCTCCGGGTCCCGGGTGTCGATCTCGACCAGGCAGGCCGTACGGGACTTGTACTCCTCGTGGAAGGCGATGCCCTGGGCGCGGCCCGCCTCCATCGGCCGGCCCCACTGCCCCTCCGTCGCCACCTTGTCGAGGACCGCGCGCTGCGCGGCGTTCTTGAGGAAAGCGCGCCGGAACCGGTACGGGTCCCGGCCCGTCCGGGCGGCGAGCTCGTCGACCACGATCTCCTCGGCGCCGCGCGTGTTGGCGGAGTACACCGAACGCCAGGAGCCCGTGGGGATCCCGGTCGACACCTCGGTCAGGGCCTGGGTGGTGAGCCCGAAGTGGTAGGGCGACTTCACCGTCGTGTGGAACAGCGTCTGCGCGAGGGTGGCGTTGCCGATCCCCGCCGGGAGGTGCGCGGCGGTCGCGGTGATGATCTCGCCGAGTCCGTGCCGGAAGTCGGTCTCGACGGCGGCGACGCGGTGTTCGAAGCTGAGCACCTCCCCGAGCAGGTGCGTGGCACGGATCTTGTGGTGGGTGGCGGGGCGCATCCGGCCGTGCCGGGTGTCGTCCACGCGGGTCCACATCAGCCGGACCGGGCGGCGGCAGGCCTTGGATATCCGGGCCGCCTCCAAGGCGGCGTCGAAGAAGAGGCGCCGGCCGAAGGATCCGCCGGCCTGGACCACGTGCACCTTCACCGTGTCGAGCGGCAGCCCGAGGTCGGCGGCGATGGTCTGGCGGGCCACGATGGGCGACTTGAGGCCGGACCAGATCTCGGCGCCGTCCTCCCGTACGTCGGCGACGGCCGAGTTGGTCTCCATCGGGGCGTGGCTGACGAAGGCGAAGTCGAACTCGGCGTCCACGTACGGGGTGAGCAGCGGCGGCACCAGCAGTGGCGGGGTGGCGGCGCGCAGGGCGGCGCGGACCTGGGTGTCGGAGAGCTGGTCGGCGGGCCCCGGGCCCCAGGTGACCTGGAGCGCGGCCTTGGCGTCCATGGCCTGCCCGAAGGTTTCGGCGACGACGGCGACCCCGGTCGGGACGGTCACGACGTGCAGGACGCCGGGCATGGCCCGGACGGCGGCGAGGTTGGTGACGGTGCGGACGCTGCCGCCCAGGGTGGGCGGGCGGCGCACCACGCAGGGCTTGGCCCCGGGCACGTCGAGGTCGAGGGTGTACCGCTGGGCCCCGGTGACCATGGCGCGGGCGTCGATCCGGCCGGTTGCCTTGCCCACCAGGGTGTGCTTCGCCGTCTCCTTGGGGGTGGCGCCGAGCACGACCAGCCCCGGGTCGGCGGCGGCCGCGGCGAGGGCGCCGTAGTCGGCGGTGCGGCCGTCGGGGGCTCGGACGACGCCGTCGGCGGTGGTCAGCGTGGCGGGGGCGAGGTTCCAGCGGCGGCCGGCCGCGGCGAGGAGGCGGGCCCGGGCGGTCGCGGCGATCTGCCGGACCGGTCCGTACAGGGACCGGATCGAGTTCGAGGAGCCGGTGAGCTGGTTGAAGAGCAGTTCGGGCCTCGCGTCGTCCAGTTCCACCCGTACGCGTGCCAGCGGCGCGTCGAGTTCCTCCGCGACGAGCATGGCCACGGCGGTGGTCAATCCCTGGCCGACCTCCTCGCGCGGCAGCCGGAAGCGGACGGTGCCGTCCGCGTCGACGGCCAGGGCCAGCAGCGCGGAGGTGGGGGCGCCGGCCAGGATGAACAGGTCGCCGAGGTCGACGATGTCGGCGACGGCGGGCAGCGAGGGAACGACGGCGTGGGCGGTCTGCGGGGCGAACGCGTCGGCGCCGGCGCGGGTGACGAGGGCCAGGGTGGGCGCGGCGACGAGCGCGGTGAGGAAGGAACGGCGGCTCTGCCCGGTCATGTCGTCGTGTCCCCACCCTGCGCGGGCCCGCCCGTGCGGACCACCCCCGGCTCGTTACCGACACGTAGAGTAGCCACCCTCCCCCGCGGTGGGAAGCGGTGCTCGCGGGGGGGCCTTGCGCATGGGCGCCGGTGGCGCGGGTCCTCCGTTCGGGGGTGCTCGGCCAGGCGGGTTGATCGCGGCCGGGAAGAATACTGCGGGTACGGAACCCTCGTACGCCTCGGCCGTACGAGCGAGCGGTGCCGCCGGCGACGCCGATTTCCGGCCGCCCCTGCCGCTCCCGGCTCGACCCGGTACCTCCTCGGGCGGACCATGGAGGGAGGAAAGGGAGGTGGTCCACCATGACCATGTTCATGGACATCCACACCGGGATGAAGGGCATCACCACGGAGCAGCTGGCGGCCGCCCACAAGGCGGACCTGGCGGTCGAGGCGGACGAGGGCGTCCACTTCCAGCGGGCATGGGCCGACCCGGAGTCGGGCACCGTCTACTGCCTCTCGGAGGGTCCCTCCGCCGACGCGGTCCAGCGGGTCCACGAACGCGCCGGGCACCCGGCGGACGAGATCCATCCGGTACCGGTCACCGTGTCCTGACGCGGCGCCCGGTCCCGCGGCCCGGCACGGTTGACCGGATTCGTTCGCACGGGAAAAGGCGACCGGAAGGCCTCGGGCATATGTCGGAAGCAAGAACGCGGCGGATGTTGCCAAACGCCTTACACGCCGTCGCGGCCTGTGCAACAGTCGTTACCGGTCCTTCCATCAGACTTGGCCGTGCCGCGCCTGTATCGGAGTTCTCATGCCGTCCCACCTGTTCGCGGACCGTCCCGCGCAGCCGCCCGAGCCGGGGTCGGTGGACGCACTGATCTCACAGACCCGGCGGCTCCGGGGAGAAGTGGACGCGGTCCGCCGCGACACCGTCGTGGACGACGACGACGCCCAGGGCCGCTGGCAGCGTGCGCTGTGCGACCTCGCCGTCCACCACCTCGACGACCTCGGCCAGCACCTGGACCAGCTCAAGGAGGGGTTGCCGCCCGTCCCGGAGCTGGTCGAACTGCTGCCGCAGGCAGCGCCCGTGCCCGCTCCCGAGGACCGTCAGACCCGCGTCGGCAGTGCCGAGTGGAACCTGCTGACCGACGAGGTCACCTGGTCCGACGAGCTCTTCCAGATCTTCGGGCGCTCGCCGGAGGCCGGCGCGCTCCCCCTCGACGAACTGGGCTCCACCCTCTTCTCCGAGGACCAGCCGCTGCTCACCTCCTGGGTCACCGCCTGCCTGGTGGACGGCAAGCCCATCGACGGCGAGTTCCGCATCGTCCGGGCCGACGGCCGCGTCCGGACGCTGCACATGAGGGCCGAGCCGGTACTCGACTCCGACGGCTGCACGGCCTCCATGTGGGCCGTGCTGCGGGACGTGAGTGAACTGCGCCGAAGCCAGCGGGCGGTACGCGAGTCCCGCGACTCGCTCCAGCGCCGGCGGGAGATCGCGCAGACCGAGCACCGGCTGGCGGTCGAGCTGCAGGAAGCCGTGCTCCCCCCGTGGCGCGGCTCCCTGCGGTTCCCGCAGCACGGCGTGGGCACCCTCGACGTGGCCGCGCACTACCTCCCCTCCGCGACCAGCGCGCTCATCGGCGGCGACTGGTACGACGCCCTCGAACTCCCCGACGGCCGGTCGATGCTGACGGTCGGCGACCTGACCGGGCACGGCGTCACCGCCACCTCCGGGATGGCGATGGTGCTGGGCGCCCTGCGCGGGATGGCCATGGCCGGGATCGAGCCCGGCCCGCTGATGGGCTGGCTCAACCAGCTCCTGGAGACCTCCGTACAGCCCGCGCTCGGCTCCGCCGTGTGCTGCAGTTACGATCCCGCTCGGCGCGTGCTGTCCTGGGCTCAGGCGGGCCACCCGGCGCCCCTGCTCTTCCGCCGCGGCTCGGGCCGCTCCCTGCTGCCCCCCGAGGGTGTGCTGCTGGGCGCGACCTCGGGCGCGACGTACGGGCAGGCCGAGGAACGCCTCGACGTGGGCGACGTACTCGTCCTGAACACCGACGGACTGACCCCGCGCAGCATCGAGTTCAGCCGTGCCGACGGGACCGAGCGGCTGCTGGCACTCGCCCCGAGGTTCTCGCAGGCGCGGTCGGCGCGGGACTGCGTACGGCTGGTGATCGAGGAGTTCGGCGAGAGCGAGCGTGAGGACGACGCCTGCGTGCTCGTGGCCCGGGTGGGCGGGTAGACGGGCGGTCGGACCCCGGTGGAGTGACGTCCCGGGACGTCTCCGGCCGGGGACCGAGCCCGTCGCGGAGGCCGCGCCGTGAAGGCGCGGCCCTCTTCTCGTCCCGGTGCCTGCCACTGCTCGCCCTACACCGCCGAACCGCGCGGAACGCGCCGGGCCGGGCCGTCGGGCAGGGCCAGCTCGATCTCCTCGCGCAGGTCCTCGATGCGCGCGTAGCCGGCGTACTGGCTCGTGAGCCGGTACATCTCCCGGAGTCGGTCCCACGTCCGGTGCGAGGACGTCTCGTGCATGGAGACCAGGGCCAGTCGGGCGTAGCGGTCGGCCTGTTCCGGCTCGTCCGCGATGAAGCAGGCCGAGGCCATCGAGATGTAGTCGAAGATCTGCGACCGCTGGTACCCCTCCCCGCGCAGCCGCAGCGCCTCCCTGGCGTGCCGCGCGGCGACCGGCGCCGCCGAGGCGTCGTGGTCGGCGAGCGTCCGGTACGCCAGCGCCTGCATGCCGTGCAGGTCCGCCTCGTCGAAGTGCTGCATCCAACTCGGCGGCGGCACGTCGCCCTTGTCGGAGACGAAGAGTTCCTCCGCCTCGCCCAGGGTGCGGCGCATCGCCTGGCCCTTGCCCATCGCGGCCTGCGCCCAGGCCTCGATGGTGTGCAGCATGGCGCGGGTGCGCGGCAGGGTCTGCTCACCGGACCCGGACTGGGCCAGTTTCATCAGGTCCAGGGCCTCGTGGGGCTTGCCGAGGTGGACCATCTGGCGGGCGGCGCGCGACAGCGCCTCGCCGGCGCGGGGGCGGTCGCCCCCTTCCCGGGCCGCGTGCGCGGCGATCACGAAGTACTTCTGCGCCGTCGGTTCGAGACCCACGTCGTGGGACATCCAGCCAGCGAGGACGGCCAGGTTCGCCGCTACGCCCCACAGCCGGCGCTGGAGGTGGTCGGGGTGGTGGTAGGCGAGCATGCCGCCCACCTCGTTGAGCTGGCCGACGACGGCCTTGCGCTGGAGTCCGCCCCCTCGGGAGGCGTCCCAGGCGCGGAACACGTCCACGGAGCGCTCCAGGGCCTCGATCTCCTGGGAGCCGATGGGCGCGGCCTCGTAGCGGTCGTAGCCCGCCGGATCGGCCTGGAAGGCCTCTCCGAAGTGCTGCGCCTCCCTGGCGAGGGCGGGGTCGGTGTGCAGCCAGTCGTACATGGCGTTGCTGAGGGCTGAGCCGGCGGTGAGCGCGGCTCCCGCGCCCATCAGACCGCGACGGTTGAGCATGAGGTCCATTCCCGTGAATTCGGTGAGGACCGCGGCTGTGCGTTCGGGCGCCCAGGGCATCCCGTCGGGGTTCTCCTGCGCCCCGTCCGGCTGCCGTTTCGTGGTGCGCCGCTGCCGTACGAACCCGAGGTCCTCGATGGTCACGACACGACCGAGCCGCTCGGTGAACAGTGCTGCCAGTACCGTGGGAACCGGTTCGCGCGGGGACTCCCCCATGTCGATCCAGCGCCTCACCCGCGAGGTGTCGGTGGCCAGCTGGTGGTGGCCCATCGCCGCCGCCTGCCGGTTCACCATCCTCGCCAGCTCGCCCTTCGACCAGCCGGCCAGGCCGAACAGATCGTTGAGGCGGGTGTTCGGACCTTTGCTCACGTCAAGCCCCCAGGTTCTCGGCTGAGTTGACAGTAGCCCGCCGTCAGATGCCCAGCGACTATTCGCCAGGGTTCGCCAGGGCACGCCTGATGGTCCGCCACCCACAGCCGGGTGTCAGGTAGGAATGCGCCTCCCCGACCCGGTATCACCGGCGGAACTCCCCAGGGTGAAGCACGGGATCCGGCGGGGTGGCGTACGCAATCGTCGGCGCACGAAGGGATCCGTAACGCCATGTACGCAGCAACGTCCTCCGTGTCCGCCCCGGTCCGGCCGCACCGCACGCTCCAGGCGGGCGGCGGTCCCTACCTCGAACCCGGCCGGCCCTCGGCCCCGGCGCAAGGCGCCGTACGGGCCAGGCGGATGCCGGGCACCGGGTCCCAGCCGTCGCTCAGCGGAAGAATCGACCTCTCGGGACCGCAGGGAGCGCAACTGCGCACCGCGCTCGCCTCGGTGCAGCGGATCTGTCCGGAGTTCGCACCGGTACAGGTGCTGCGGCGCAGCGGCCGCTCGGTCCTCCTGGTGGGGACGACCGGCCGGACGACCGCCGTCGCGAAGGTTTTACTGGACCACTCACCCGAGTGGCGCGAGCGGTACCGGCACGAAATAGCTGCGTACCGGACCTTCGTCCGGCACCGTCCCCCGGTACGCGTGCCCCGGCTGATCGCCGCGGACCCGGAGAACTGCACGCTGGTGGTGGAGCGCATGGCGGGCCGGGTGGCCGCGCTCCAGCGGCACCCGGTGGAGGCACCGCCGCGGGTCGACCTGCGGGCGGCCCTGGGCGCGGTGTGCCGGGTCAACCAGTGGCGTCCGCCGGCCGAGCTCTTCGGAACACCCTTGAACTACGCCCGGCGGATCGCCCGTGACTACGAGCTGGGTCTGCTGACGGACCGGGACCTCGGCGACCTGCAGAAGCTGCTGCACGGGGTCAAGCTGTCCGGCACGGGCCTCCAGTTCAACCACGGCGACTGCCTGCTGTCCAACCTGCTGCTGTCGCCCGCGGGCCCGGTGCTGCTCGACTGGGAGCACGCCGGGTGGTACCTCCCGGGCTACGACCTGGCCACGCTGTGGACGGTACTGGGGGACGCCCCGGCCGCCCGCAGCCAGATCAGCCGGCTCGCCCAGTCCGCCGGGCCGGCCGTGCGGGACGCCTTCCTCGTCAATCTGATGCTCGTGCTGACGCGGGAGATCCGGATGTCCGAGACGGCCGTCCAGCGCTCGATGCAGGCGACGGTCCCCACCCAGCCGCTCCCGGCGGGCGCCCTGTCCTCCGGCGAGGAGCAGCGTCTCCTGCTGCGCCGCCTGCACGACGACGCCGGCATGGCCCGCAGGGCGGTCCGCGCGGCGGTCGGCACCCGCTGACGCCCTGCCCCCGGTACCGAAGTCCCGTGGCACCCACCGCCACGGGACTTCGCCGTGTCCGGGACGCCGGATGCCTTGACATCACATGATCCTCCGAACACCTTTTCTGACTTGGCATCAGAACGCTGGAGCCGCCCTCTTCCTCCCCACCCCGCTGGAGCCTGCCCATGACCGCGAGCCCCGCCCCGTCCAGCAGTTCCTCCTCCCCGCGCCCCTCCCGCCGGACCGTGCTCGCCGGTGCGGGAGCGGGGATCGCCGCGTCCGTGCTGGCGTCCGGCGCGGCGCACGCCGCCGACGGACCGCCGCTCGGCGAGTACGACGTGGTCGTGGTCGGTTCGGGGGCCGCCGGGATGACCGCCGCGCTCACCGCGGCCAAGCGCGGGCTGAGCGTGCTCGTGGTCGAGAAGGCACCCACCTTCGGCGGATCGGCCGCGCGCTCGGGCGCCGGGATCTGGCTGCCCAACAACTCCGTGATCCTCGGGGCGGGGGTGCCGGACACCCCGCAGAAGGCCGCCACCTACCTAGCGGCGGTCGTCGGGCCCGAGGTGCCGGCGGACCGGCAGGCGGCGTTCCTCGACAACGGTCCGCGGATGCTGGACTTCGTGATGGCCCACAGCCCGCTCGCGTTCCGCTTCATGGACGGGTACAGCGACTACTACCCCGACCTGCCGGGCGGGCTGCCGAACGGCCGGTCCATCGAGCCGGACCAGATCGACGGCAACATCCTGGGCGGTGAACTGGCCCGCCTGAACCCGCCGTACATGCCCGTCCCGGCGGGGATGGTGGTGTTCAGCGCGGACTACAAGTGGCTCAACCTGGCGGCGGTGAACGCCAAGGGGCTGGCCGTGTCCACCGAGTGCCTCGCGCGGGGCGCGAAGGCCGCACTGCGCGGCGAGAAGCCGCTGACGATGGGCCAGGCACTGGCGGCCGGGCTCCGTGCCGGGTTGCAGCGGGCCGGGGTTCCGGTGTGGCTGAGCAGCCCGCTCGTCGATCTGGTCCAGGAGGGCGGGGCCGTCACCGGCGTCGTGGTGGAGCAGGCGGGCGTACGGGGCACCGTCCGCGCCCGGCGCGGGGTGGTGATCGGCTCGGGCGGCTTCGAGCACAACGCCGCGATGCGGGCGCAGTACCAGCAGCAGCCGATCGGCACCCAGTGGTCGGTGGGCGCGAAGGAGAACACGGGGGACGGCATCCGCGCGGGGCAACGTGCGGGCGCGGCGCTGGCGCTGATGGACGACGCGTGGTGGGGCCCGTCGATCCCGCTGCCCGGGGAGCCGTACTTCTGCCTCGCCGAACGGACCCTGCCGGGCGGGCTGATCGTGAACGGCAACGGCGCGCGGTTCGTCAACGAGGCCGCCCCGTACAGCGACGTGGTGCACGTGATGTACGACAGGGACCGGAACGCGGCCGGCTCGCACATCCCGGCCTGGCTGATCGTGGATCAGAACTACCGCAACAAGTACCTGTTCAAGGACATTCCGCCGACGATCGTCTTCCCCGACGCGTGGTACGAGGCGGGGGCGGCGAAGAAGGCGTGGACCTGGGACGCGCTGGCCGGCCGGATCGGGGTCCCGGCGGGCGCGCTCCGGGCGACGCTCAACCGCTTCAACGCGCAGGCGTGGACGGGCAACGACAGCGACTTCCACCGCGGTGCGACGGCCTACGACCACTACTACACCGATCCGAACGTGCACCCGAACTCGTGCCTGGCGCCGGTCTGGGCTCCGCCGTTCTACGCGTTCAAGATCGTGCCGGGAGACCTGGGGACGAAGGGCGGCATCGTGACGGACGCGCGGGCCCGGGCGCTGCGGGCGGACGGATCGGTGATCCGCGGCCTGTACGCGGCGGGCAACGCGAGCGCGGCGGTGATGGGCCGCAGCTACGCGGGGGCCGGATCGACGATCGGCCCCGCGATGACGTTCGGCTACGTGGCGGCGAACGACCTCGCGGACGCGTGACGTCGTCGGTGCGCGATGATGACCCGTCCGGCCGATCATGTGACTGCTTCGGGTCCGCGTTCCACCTCGGCACTGCCAGGGTAAGAGCCCTCACGATCTGGCTCCGAACACCCTTGCCGGGCGAGCTAGTCGGCGACGACCCCCGTGTTCTGGCAGGCGGTCAGCAGCCACCGGCCGTCGGTTTGCTTCGAGATCACGTACAGCGGGGCGCCCTCGCTCTCCTCGCCCGGAGCCAGGTAGCGCTGACGGACCTTGACCGCCGCGACGTCGGGGCGGATGAAGAGCACGTGGACCACCTCGTAGGTGACCTTGCCGTCCCAGCTGGCCGCGGGGAGGACCTTGCGGGTGAACTCCGAGATCGCGTCGAGGCCGATGAGGACCTTGCCGTGGGCCGTCGTCCAGACCGCGTCAGGGTGGAAGAGGCCGAGGAACTCTTCGGGGTCCTTGTTCCGCTGGGAGTGCTCGACGGTGGCGACGAGCCGGCTGATCGCTTCGATGTCCGCCGCGTGGGATGTGGATTCCGTGGTCATGCGGATCATCGTCACACCTCAAGCGTGATTGAGGTCAAGCGGTGTGGCGACGCGAGGATCACCGGGCATCCGGTGCGATGCCGGCGCACGTTGTTCGGCAGTCCGAGCCCGGGGCACCGCCCGGCACGAGACATGCACATGGCCGGCCGGACAGGTCCTGGCCCGTCCTAGCCCTGCTGGAAGAGCTCGGCGGGCAGCGGCTTGAGCAGCGCGTAGAGGTCGTCGGTGATCGGGCGGTCCCAGCTGGCGATGGTGACCAGCACGTTGTCGCTGCGGTCGAACTGGACGCAGGAGATGCGGGACTCGGACAGCTTGATCTTCCGGACGATGAGGAGGTTGTCGCCCTGCATGACGGGGCAGTCCTCGGCGCCGGTGACCTCGACGTCCTCGTCGTTCTCCAGGGCGTCCAGGAGTTGGGCCACCTCGAAGGGGACCTGCCCGTCGGAGAGGTCCCGGGCGGGGGAGCCCTGGGGAAGGTTGCCGATGATCATCGCGGGGCCGCGTCCGCCGAACAGGTCGTAGCGGAGGAAGACACCCTGGCAGCTGCCGTCGGGCGCGGGCAGCAGCCCGGCCCCGAGATTGCCCGGCCAGTCCCCCGGGTCCATGGCCAGGACGTCGAAGTCCGGGCCGGCGGGTGTGGCGGCGCGGTGGCGGCGGAGGAAGGACATGCCGCCATGGTACGTGGCCGTAGGGGTTTTCCGGCCCCGGGCCCCCTCGTACCGCCGGTGCCCGGCGGCCCGGCCGCCCCCCGCCGGGGCCGCCGGGCCGCCGGATCCGTCAGGCCGGCGGCACCGGGGTGAAGTGGTGCGGCAGCAGGGTGGTGTCGCCGGACACGCGGGGGGCGGTGGCGGCGGAGGAAGAGGGCCAGGTCCGAGGCCGGGCCCTCGGCCTCGACGTCCACCGGGGCCGTGGAGCCCGGCTTCGGGCGGACCCCCGTTCCGGGGAGAGTGACGGTCCAGGACTGCGGGCCGTCCGTACGCCGGAAGCGGTACCGCCGGCGCGGCGCCGGGGCGGGCCCGCCGCGACGGGGCCATCACCTCCAGGACCTGGAGCACGGCGTCCGCGGCCAGGTCCGGATCGAGGGGGCCGGGGGCCCGTCACGGACTGCGCGTCCCAGCGGTGCACCGCCGGCTCGATCATCTGCATCCGGACCCAGAAGCCCGAGGTCCGGTCCGTGTACCGGCTCCACACGGGCTCGTCGGGGCCGCGTTCGGGCAGGAGTGCCTCCAGGCCCCGCGCCCCTTCCGCGCACCAGTCCGTCAGCGCGCCGGGGACGGGGGCGCGGTTCGGCGCCCGGTCGGTTGCGGCCGGGCGGCGAGGACCTGCCGGTGGGCCGGGAGCCCGTACCGGGTGAGGTCGCGGGCATCGGGCTCTTCGGTGAGGTGACCGCGCAGGATGTGGCCGACGTACCGGTGCCCGCCGCCCAGGTGCCCGACGAGGTGGGAGACCGACCAGCCGGGACAGGAGGGGACGAGGGGCGGCGGTCCGCCGGGGCGGAGGGCGCGGTGGACGGCCCGCTCGAAAGCGTCCGTCTCGCTGCGCGCGTGGCGCGGGTGGGAGAGCCGGCGGATGTGGATCATGCGGGCTCTCCCGTTCTCGGGCCCGGGTCCCGGGGGCCCGGTGCGCTCACCGCGGGCTACGGGCGAACGCCTCCAGCGCGGCGGGCAGGCCGGAGACGTCGGTACCCAGCTTGCGGCAGACCCCGGACAGATCCGAGTCGCCCCCGCACGCCCCGAGCACCTGCACCGCGCCGCCGCCTGCCCCCACGCCCGAGACCGGGGTCGGGGTCGGGGCCGGGGCCGGAGTCAGGTCCGGGGCCGGGGCCGGACCCGAGGCGGCGACCGGTGCCGGAGCCGTGCCCCGTGCCGGGACCGAGGCCGGAGCCGGGGTCAGGTCCGGTGCCGGAACCGGCGTCGGGGCCGGAGCCGTGCCCGGTGCCGAAGCCGCGATCGGCGCCGAGGCCAGGGACGGAACCGGCGTCGGGGCCGGGTGGGAGGCCGGAACCGGAGCCGGGTCCGCACCCCGGGCCTGGGGGCGGGCGGCGGCCGGGGCACGGTCGGGGGCCAGGGTTCCGCCCGGGGGCGGGGCGGCGGCGGCCGGGGGCGGGGCGGCGCGGGTGGCGCGGACCGCGCGTCGGGCCGCCTTGAGCTCCTCCTCGGTCGGGGCGTCCTCCCAGGGCGCCCCGGACGGCACGACCCCGCCCAGCGCGAGCAGCGCCCCTGTCGCCTCCTCCACCAGGGCGTCCGCGCCGCATTCCCGGGCCGTCACCACGGCCCGCAGCACGATCTCCGGGTCCCGCAGCTCGGTGCCCAGCGCGGCCAGCGCCAGGGCCAGTTCGTACCCGGCCGGGGAGACCGTCAGCAGCGCGACCGCTTCCCGCAGCAGGCCGACCCGGTCCTGCGGGGCCGCCACCTCCGCCGCCACCCGCAGGGCCTGGCCGACGCCCGACGGGGCGCCGAAGGCGCGGGCCCGGCGGACCGCGTCGGCGGCCAGCGCCCGCGCCCGCTCCGGGTCGTCCGCCGCCACCGCGCGGGCCAGGTGCAGCTGCCACGGGCACCAGGCCGGGTTCTGGATGCCGCGCGGGGTGAGCCGGCGGTCCACCGCCTCCAGTTCGGCGGCGGCCGCTCCCGCGTCGCCGCGGGCCAGGAGGAGTTCGGCGTAGACGGTCTGGGAGTCCGGGAAGACCACGGCGGCCGGGAAGGGCTTCCCGTACTCGTGTTCCCCCGCCAGCTCCCAGGCCTCCTCCGTCCGGCCCCGGGCGAGCAGGGTGGTGAGGAGGATGGCGATGGCGTACCAGTGCACGGGGGTTCGCCGACCCACGCGCTCGGCGAGGCGCAGGCCCGCGCGGGCCAGTTCCTCGGCCTCGGTCAGCCGACCGCGCCGGTAGCGGATGTAGGCGCGCAGGCTGTAGGCGAAGGAGAGGTGCGCGCCGCGCCAGCCCTGGCGCTCGAACTCGGCGGTGCCGGCGTCGAACAGCTCCTCGGCCCGGCCGGGCCGGTCGGCGTACATGTGCACCATGGCGACGAGCACCGGCACCTCGAAGCCCCGGTCCTCGTGGGCCCAGCTGAAGTGCTCCTCCAGGACGCGGCCGGCGTGGTGCAGCACCACGTCCACCGGTTCGCCGCGCAGGCAGGCGTCCCAGGCGCGGAGTCCGATGACGTACCGCTCGGTGAGGTCGCGGCCGGTCAGCCGGTCGGCGAGTTTGGCCAGTCGGCGCGAGCGGGCCGGGGAGTCGGGCTCGGCGGCGTTGAAGGCGTCCCACATGAACTGCTCCGACTGCAGGCGCAGCCGGGCCCGGGCGTCATGGGTGTGCGGGATCTCCCGGGCCAGCGCTTCGGAGGCCTCCAGGAGATGGTCGCTGTGGGCGAGCACCTGGGCGAGTCGGATGACGATGCCCTGGCTCAGTGCCGGGTCGTCCACGGGCTCGGCGAGGGCGGCGCGCAGGTGGTTGACGGTGTTGGCCGGCTCGGTGAGCAGGGAGGCGCAGCCCAGTTCGTAGAGGACGGCCGCGCGCTCGTCGAAGTCGGGGGGTTCGCGCAGGGCGCGGGCGAGCTGGCGGCGGGCGGCTTCGGGCGCGCCGGCCCGGAGGTTCTCGGCGGCGGCCTCGCGCAGGGTCCGCACCACCCAGGGGTCGTTCTCCGGGTGGGTCTCCAGGAGGTGGCGGGCGGCGGCGGAGGAGCCGAGGCCGGCGTCGACGACGGCCGCGGCGGCCTTGCCGTGCAGGGCGACCCGCAGGGCGTCCGGGATGGCGCGGTAGATGGCGGTGGCGATGAGCGGATGGACGAACTCCAGTCCGCGGGCGCCCTCTTCGGGCTCGGCGGCGCCCTGGCTCGGGTGCGCGCCGGACGCCGGGGCCGACAGGATACGGGCGTCGCGCAGCCGCTCGGTGGCGTCCACGGCCTCCTCCCTGCCGAGGGCGGCGACCCGGGCGGCGATCTCCTGCGGGATGGCGGTGCCGAGGACGGCGCATGCCCAGGCGAAGCGGACGGTGGAGGGGCCGAGGCGTTCGAGGCGGGTGACGAGGCCGCTGCCGCGCTGGGCTGCGGCGAGGTCGCGCAGCAGCGGGGCGCTCGCGCCGACCGGGTCGATGCCCTTGTCGCGGATCCTCGCGGTGAGTTCGACGGCCTCGAAGGGGTTGCCGGCGGTGACGGCCCAGGCCTCCCGGCAGAAGGCGTCGTCGGCACGGTCGCCGAGCGTTTCGCGGACCAGGGCGGCGACGGCGGTCTCGGTGAGCGGGGCGAGGGGCAGCGGGCGCTGTCCCGCCCGACCGGGCAGCGTACGGAACGCCTCGGCGTGCGCCGGCAGTTCGTCGGGGCGGTACGCGACGACGAGGAGCAGCGGGAGGTGTTCGGCGCGCGGGGCGAAGGCGGCGAGCCAGCCGAGCGACTCCGGGTCGGCCCAGTGGGCGTCGTCGAGCACGAGGGCGACCGGGGCGCGCTGCACGACGAGGTGGGTGAGGACCCAGTCGAGTCCGTCGCGCAGGCCCTGGGGGTCGGGCGGGGCGCCCTGTTCGGGGGCGCAGAGGCCGAGGGCCGGGCCGACGATGGAGTACCAGCTGCCGAGGACGGTGCGCAGCTCCTGCTCGGAACTGCCGGCCAGCTGGGGCTGGATGAGCTGGCGGGCGACGTGGAAGGGTTGGCTCTGCTCCTGTTCGCCGCCCCGGGCGGCGAGGACGGTGCAGGAGCGGGCCCGGGCCCGTCGACGCAGTTCGGCGAGGAGCGTGGTCTTGCCGAGTCCGGCGGGGCCGGAGAACGCGAGCAGCGCGCCACCGGCGTCGGGCCCGGCGCTGCTGAGCTGCTCCAGGGCCTCGTCGACGACGGCGAGTTCGGCATCACGTTCGACCATCGTGCGCCGTTTGCGGCTACGGCGGTCCGTCATCGCTGGTACCCCCCAGGCCTGTTCGGGGGAACAGCGTACGCCCGCGCGCGGCGGCGCGGAGCCCATAGACGGGAAGTTTCCGATCTTCTCCGCCGAGCCTTGGCCCGGGCGCTACGAAGCGTGGCGCGGGCGGGGTGGGGCGTTGTCCGGGCGGGGCCGTGGCGGGGGTTTCGGCCCGGCGCGGAACGGGCCGCGAGGTTCTCCCGCACGGCTACGGCCGCGGTTGCCCGGGCGGCCGGTGGTCGTCGGGGTGGCCGGCGATGACGTTGCAGCTCGGCCCGTGTGCGCGGAGCTCGGTGGCGAAGGCCGCGGCAGGCCGACGGCGTCGAGGGCGGAGTGGACGCGGGGGGTGGTCCGGCCCGCCGTGCGGTCGTGGGCGACCCGGCCGCGCCGGTCCTCCCGGCGCAGCACGTGTGCGTGCCGTCCGTCCGCACGGGCCGGGCGTGCGGGCGGTACACACGGGGGCCGTGTCTGCGGCCGTTCGCACCGGAACCGGTTCCCCGCGGGGCACGTCGTGAGGGCCCCGGGCGGCCCACCGGGGCGGCGGCTCCGCGCCCGGTGGTGCCGCTCGGGTCGGCTATGTCAGGTCGAACTCCCCGCCCCGCGCGCCCAGCACGAACTTGCGCCACTCGTCCGGCGCGAAGATCAGCGACGGGCTCTCGGGGCGCTCGCTGTTGCGCATCGCGATGAACCCCTCGACGAAGGCGATCTGGACGTCACCCGCCCCGCGGCTGCTCGACTGCCAGTCCGCCTCGGTGAGATCGAGATCCGGCTTGCCCCAGCCGGCGAGGGCCTGTGAGGTCATGCTCTCGGCCATGTGCGTGCTCCTCCCGGTACGTCGTCCGGGGGCAAGGTTAACCATCGCGGCGGGTGCCGCACAGGCCACGGTGAGTCACTCGTGACAGGTGCGGTACCCGCACGGCGTACGAACCGGAGCTCAAGGTACGGAACTTGTCGGGGGGCGTGGACGGGAGGTCGTCCGGGTCGTTCAAGGCCGCACCGTGGGGGCCGCCGAAGAAGTCGCTCGCCCGGACGGTCGAGCACGGTGTCCAGGAGAAGTCGGCCGTGAGCGGGAAGTGGTCGCCTCCCGCCGGCGGCCCCGGGCATGTCCGGCCGTCCTCGGGGGGCGCGTGAGGTCGCGGAACCCGGGCAGGTGCGGTGCATGGACACGCTGAAGGGCTGGGAGCGAGCGATCGAGCGGGCCGAGCAAGCACTCGCGGAGAAGCTGTTCGGCCATGAGGGGGTGGAGGCGGAGGTGGTGGGGGCGCTGCTCCGAACGTGCGACGAGCAGGCCGTCGTGTGCAGCTCCCGCCGCACCGTGGTGCCGAACGTGTACATCGTCGAGCTGCCTCCGCCCGTGTACGCCGAGATCGGCCCGCACCTGGCCGTCGTGGGGGAGGAGCTGACCGACCGCTTGGAGCACCACCGTGAGCGCGAGGGCTACGAATGGGCCGGGCCGCTCGCCGTGCGGCTCGCCGCGGCCGAACACGTCCCCAACGGCCGCTATCAGGTCCGCTGTGCCCCCATGGCACACATCACGTCCGCGCCGCTGAGCGCTCCGGACCCGTGACCGGCGGCGCCCCCGCGAGCGGCGGCTTCTCCCGGGCGCCGGACGGAGCGCTGCGGACCTGCTGGAGGGGCCGCCGCTGGTAGTACGGCGGCCTGGGGGGCCGCCGCTGCGCGTGCGATTGCCGTTCGGGCCCGGGCGGCGGCGGGAGCAGCCGGTCGTCCTCGCGCCGGAGCGGTTCGGCCGGTCGGTTGCGCCGTGACCGGTGCCGTCAGGAGCTGGGCGGTTCGGAGCCCACCAGCCACATCGCGAAGAACTGCGCGCCCCCGCCGTACGCGTGGCCCATCGCGCGGCGGGCTCCGGGGACCTGGTGCTCGCCGGCCTGGCCCCGTACCTGGAGGGCCGCCTCCGCGAAGCGGATCATGCCGGAGGCGCCGATCGGGTTGGTGGACAGCACCCCGCCCGAGGGGTTCACCGGGAGGTCGCCGTCGAGTTCGGTGACACCGGCCTCGGTGAGCTTCCAGCCCTCGCCCTCCTCCGCGAAACCGAGGTTCTCCAGCCACATGGGCTCGTACCAGGAGAACGGCACGTACATCTCCACCGCGTCGATCTCCCGACGCGGGTCGGAGATGCCCGCCTGCCGGTACACGTCGGCCGCGCAGTCCTTGCCCGCCCGGGGTGACACGAAGTCCTTGCCCGCGAAGAGGGTCGGCTCGCTGCGCATCGCCCCGCCGTGCACCCACGCCGGAGGCTTCGGCGAACGCGCCGCGCCCGCCCGGTCGGTGAGGATCATCGCGCAGGCACCGTCCGAGGAGGGGCAGGTCTCGGAGTACCGGATCGGGTCCCACAGCATCGGCGACGCCTGCACCTTCTCCAAGGTGATGTCGTGTTCGTGCAGGTGCGCGTACGGGTTCTTCAACGCGTTGCGGCGGTCCTTGTACGCCACCAGCGAGCCGACCGTGTCGGGCGCGCCGGTGCGCCGCATGTAGGCGCGCACGTGCGGGGCGAAGAAGCCGCCGGCGCCCGCGAGGAGCGGCTGCTGGAAGGGGACGGGCAGCGAGAGGCCCCACATCGCGTTGGATTCGGACTGCTTCTCGAAGGCGAGGGTGAGGACGGTGCGGTGGACCCGCGCCGCGACCAGGTTGGAAGCCACCAGGGCGGTGGATCCGCCGACCGAGCCGGCCGTGTGCACGCGCAGCATCGGCTTGCCGACCGCGCCCAGCGCGTCCGCCAGGTAGAGCTCCGGCATCATCACGCCCTCGAAGAAGTCGGGTGCCTTGCCGATGACGACCGCGTCGATGTCCGACCAGGTCAAACCGGCGTCGGCGAGGGCACGGGCGGCCGCCTCGCGGACCAGCCCGGCGATGGAGACGTCGTGGCGGGCGGCGACGTGCTTGGTCTGGCCGATCCCGACGACGGCCACGGGCTCTTTGCTCACCGCGAGTCTCCTTCAAGGACGGCGACCAGGTTCTGCTGGAGGCAGGGGCCTGAGGTGGCGTGGGCGACGGCCCGGTCGGACTCGCCCCGGTGGATGCGGGCGGCCGCCTCGCCGATCCGGATCAGGCCGGCGGCCATGACCGGGTTGGCGGCGAGGGCCCCGCCCGAAGGGTTGACCGCCACCTCGGCGCCGAGCCCGAGGGCCTTGCGCAGCACGACCTCCTGCGAGGAGAACGGCGCGTGCAGTTCCGCCGTGTCCACGGGCCGTTCGAAGACGCCCGCGTGCTCGGCCGCGATCCGGGTCGACGGGGAGTCGGTGAGGTCGCGCAGGCCCAGGCCGTGGGCCTCGATGCGGTGGTCGATGCCGGTGATCCAGGCGGGCCGCTCGCACAGCCGGCGCGCGAGGTCGCCGGCGGCCAGGACCACCGCGGCGACGCCGTCGCCGATGGGCGGGCAGTCACCGGTGCGCAGCGGCGCCACCTGGTAGTCGCCCTGCGGGACGGCGCCGGTGAGCTGGGCGTGCGGGTTGCTCCCGGCGGCGGCCCGGCTGCGGGCGCCGATGGCGGCCAGGGCCGGTTCGTCGGTGTCGCCGGCGTCGATCAGCGCCTGGGCCTGGAGGGCGGCCAGGGCCACGGAGTCGGGCCAGAGGGGGGCGAGGTAGTACGGGTCGAGCTGGCGCGTGAGGACGTCGCGCACGGAGCCGGGCGAGGACTTCCCGTACGAGTAGACGAGCGCGGTGTCGGCCTCGCCGGTCTGGATCTTCACCCATGCCTCGTACAGCGCCCAGGCGCCGTCCATCTCGACGTGGGACTCGGAGATCGGCGGCCAGGCCCCCACCCCGTCGAGGGTCATGGTGAAGGAAAAGGCGCGGCCGGCCAGGTAATCGCTGGAGCCGGAGCAGGTGAAGCCGATCTCGCCGGCCTTCATGCCGGTCGCGGCCAGCACTTGGTGCAGGACCGGCATGACCATCTCGACTTCGCTGAACGCGTCGGTGCGGCGCAGGTGGTCGCTCTGCGCGAAGGCGACCACGGCCACCTCGCGGGCGTGTCGGGACATCAGATGAGCTCCTTGTACGCGTCGTAGTCCGCGTCCGGCTCGCCGGTGGGGCGGTAGTGGTCGGGGTAGCGGCCGCCTTCGGTCCATACGGGTTCGACGCGCAGGCCCATCCGGACCTGGTCGTACGGGATGCCGCCGATCCGGCCGTGGAGGGCGAGCCCGGCGCCGTCCAGGGCGATGTGGGCGTAGACGTAGGGGACTTCGATGTCGAGGTTCCGCGCCTTGATGTTGACGATGCAGTACGTGGTGACGGTGCCGGCCGGGCCGACTTCCACCTGGTCGGTGGTGGCGACGCCGCAGGTGGGGCAGGCCCCGCGGGGCGGTACGTACACCTTGTGGCAGGAGGGGCAGCGCTCGCCGACGGTCCGCCGCTCGGAGAGGGCGTTGATGTAGGCGGTCTGGGCCCGGCCGGGACTGTACGTGTAGTCGAGGCGGGCCTCGGCGACGATGCCGGTGACGGCGTCCGCGAACACGCCGTCGTGGGGGGCGCCGTGGGGGGCGCTCTCCTCCGCGGTGCCGCAGGGTTCGAAGCAGGCGATGTCGGTGATGGCGCCGGTCCGGTCACCGGCCCAGCGGACCCGTACCCGCATCCCGGTGCTCACGGCTTCGGGGCCGGGCGCGTCGAGGGCGTGCAGGAGGGCGGTGTCGGCGCCGTCGAGCCGGACCAGTACCCAGGCGAAGGGGGTGCCCAGGGGCTGGTGGGGGCGCGGGTGGCCGTTCCAGGCCCAGGTGGTGACGGTCCCGGTGGCGGAGACCTCGACGAGGTCGCGGATCTCCTCGGCGGTGACGGGGTCGTACTCGACGGGAGGGACCATCACCTTGCCGCCGGCGGTCTTCACGCCGAGGACGATGCGCTCGCGCAGGCCGCTGAGGAAGGCGGACTGGACGGGCCCGAGTGAGCGGGTGAAGGGGAACTCGACGACGAGGGGCGCGCGGAGCACCTCGGGTGGCGACGCGGGGGCTGTCATGGGCGACTCTCCGATGTTCGCAACGGGCAATACCAGCTGTCTCTCGCTCACGCCGGCGCTTGAGGCACGGGGCCCGGGACGGAGCCCCGTCCGGGCAGCGGCGCCGGACCCGCGACGCCCCGGGGCCGGGCCGGGGCCCGGGCGCTACTCCCGCCGGTACACCGCCGGCCGCTTCTCGGCGAAGGCCCTCGCCCCCTCCTTCGCGTCGGCGGTGTCGAAGATCGGCCACCCCCGCAGGAGCTCCGACGCCAGCCCCTGCGTCTCCGTCATCTCGGCGGTGTCGTACACGGAGGCCTTCACCGCCTCCACGGCCAGCGGCCCGCACGCGTTGATCCGCTCCGCGATCTCCAGCGCCGCATCCAGCGCCGTCCCCGCCGGCACCACCCGCCCGACCAGCCCGATCCGCGCGGCCTCCTCGGCGGAGTACGACCGTCCGGTCAGCAGCATCTCCAGGGCGTGCGTACGCGCGATCTGCCGCGGCAGCCGTACGGTGGAGCCGCCGATCGGGAACAGCCCCCGCTTGACCTCGAAGAGCCCGAAGGTGGCGCCCTCGCCCGCGACCCGGATGTCGGTGCCCTGGAGGATCTCCGTCCCGCCGGCCACGCAGTACCCCTCCACGGCCGCGATCACCGGCTTGCGCGGCCGGTGGTGGCGCAGCATCGCCTTCCAGTGCAGGTCGGGGTCGGCCTTGAGCCGGTCCCGGTACTGGTCGCCCGCCATGCCCTTGCCGGCCAGCGCCTTGAGGTCCATGCCGGCGCAGAAGTCCCCTCCCGCACCGGTCAGCACCACGGACCGGACGGTGTGGTCGGCGTCCGCCTCCAGCCACCCGTCGTACAGCCCCACCAGCAGCGGCAGCGAGAGCGCGTTCTTCGCCTCGGGCCTGTTCATGGTGAGCACCAGCGTGGCGCCGTGCCGTTCCACGGTCAGGTGTTCCGTCCCACCCATTGCCGTCCTCCCGTCTCAAGACCTAGAACAGGTTGCAGTAGGGGCGGGTGCAGTTCAATAGTTTTCTGACACACAGTCAGATTTCTTGGACGCCAGCCTTCCCACTTGTGTTCGGCGGCGCTGTAATGACCGCCGGAGCAGGCCGGCCTTGCGGTCAGTCATCGGGAACTTTCGGGGTCAGGAGGAACGGTGGAGTACAACCTTGCCGACCTGTTCGAATCGGTCGTGGACGTGGTTCCGGACCGCGAGGCCCTCGTGTACGTGGACCACCCCGGGACCGGCGCCGAGCGCCGCCTCACGTACGCGGAGCTGGACGCGGCGGCGAACCGGATCGCGCACCACCTGCTGGACAGCGGCCTGGAGGCCGGCGAGCACCTGGGTCTGCACCTCTACAACGGGATCGAGTACCTGCAGACCGTGCTGGCCTGCCTGAAGGCCCGGCTGGTCCCGGTGAACGTCAACTACCGGTATGTGGAGGAGGAACTGGTCTACCTCTACAACGACGCCGACCTCGCCGCACTCGTCTTCGAGGGGGAGTTCACCGGACGGGTCGCGGCCGCGCTGCCGCAGACGCCGGGGCTGCGCCACCTCATCCGCGTCGGGGCCGCCCCGGAGGGCGCCCGCGAGCCCGCGGTCGCCCCGGTCGCCTTCGAAGCCGCCGAGGCGGCCGGCTCACCCGCGCGCGGGTTCGCGCCGCGCAGCCCCGACGACCTCTTCATCATCTACACCGGCGGCACGACCGGCATGCCCAAGGGCGTCATGTGGCGGGCCGAGGACCTGTTCTTCGCGGGCCTGTTCGGCGGCGAGCCGAGCGGCGAGCCGGTGAAGCGGCCCGAGGAACTGGCGGAGCGCGTCGCCGCGCGCGGCAGCGGGCTCACCTTCTTCCCGGCTCCCCCGCTGATGCACGGCACGTCGACGCTGACGTCGTTCATCGCCTTCAACTACGGCCAACGGGTGGTGATCCACCGCAAGTACGCGCCGGAGGAGGTGCTCCGCACCATCGAGAAGGAGAAGGTCTCCAGCGTGTCCCTGGTGGGCGACGCGATGCTCAGGCCCCTCGTCGACGCCCTGAACGGACCGCTCAAGGGGACGGACCTGTCGTCGCTGTTCAGTGTCTCGTCCTCCGGGGCGATCATGTCGGAGACGGTGCGCGCCGAGTTCCAGCGACTCGTACCGGACGTCCTGCTGCTGAACAACTTCGGATCGTCCGAGTCCGGGTCGAGCGGCCGGGCGACGGACGACTCCGGCCCGGAGAGGGGCTTCCGGCTGGAGGTCAACGACCGTACGCAGGTGGTCGACCCGGTGACGCACGAGCCGGTGGCGGTGGGAGAACCGGGTCGGCTCGCCCAGCGCGGGTACGTCCCGCTCGGCTATTACAACGACCCGGCCAAGACCGCCGAGACCTTCTTCCGGAAGGGTGCGGAGCGCTGGGTGCTGCTCGGTGACATGGCGACGGTCGACGAGCAGGGCATCGTCACGGTCCTCGGACGCGGCTCGCAGTGCATCAACACGGGCGGCGAGAAGGTCTACCCCGAGGAGGTCGAGCAGGCACTGAAGTCCCACCCGGACGTGTACGACGCCCTGGTCGCGGGGGTCGCCGACCCGACCTGGGGCAGTCACGTGGCCGCGGTCGTACAGGTCCGGCCGGGCGCGCCGCGGCCCACGCTGGCCGAAATCCAGAGCCACTGCCGCAGCAGGCTCGCGGGTTACAAGATCCCGCGCCAGCTCGTGATCGCACCCGCCATCCAGCGCTCACCGAGCGGGAAGGCGGACTACCGCTGGGCGAAGGCGGTGGCGACGGAGGCCGACTCCCCGGCGGCGGGCCAGTAACCACCCGGCACGCACGAGCCCCGCACGCGTCCGACGTGAGCCCGGCGGGCGGCGGGCGGCGGGCGGCGGGGCCATCAAGCGATCACTCGTTCGAGTCATTGATTTACCGGCCGGGGTCGGGCAATCTACCGAATGATCGTTCGGTTGACTCGCGGTGAGGTGACGGCATGACGGCGTACGCGGACATCCCCGAAGGGGGCGAGCGGCTGAGCCGGGACGAGCTGGCCGCGCTCCAGCTCACCCGGCTGCGGGCGACACTGCGGAACGTGTACGACCGGGTGCCCTTCTACCGGCGGTCCTTCGACGGGGCGGGGGTACATCCGGACGACTGCCGCTCCCTCGCCGATCTCGCGCGGTTCCCCTTCACCACCAAAACGGATCTGCGCGACCAGTACCCCTTCGGGATGTTCGCCGTGCCGCGCTCCGAGGTGCGCCGCGTCCACGCCTCCAGCGGCACCACGGGGCGGCCCACCGTCGTGGGCTACACCGACGGGGATCTGGACACCTGGGCCGATGTCGTCGCCCGCTCCCTACGCGCGGCCGGCGGGCGCCCTGGCCAGATCGTCCACGTCTCCTACGGCTACGGACTGTTCACCGGCGGCCTGGGCGCGCACTACGGCGCCGAGCGGCTCGGATGCACGGTCGTGCCCGCCTCGGGCGGGATGACGGACCGGCAGGTCCGGCTCATCCAGGACTTCCGGCCGGAGGTCATCATGATCACCCCCTCGTACATGCTGACCCTGCTGGACGAGATGGAGCGCCAGGGCATCGACCCGCGCTCCACCTCGCTCAGAACGGGCGTCTTCGGCGCGGAGCCGTGGACCGAGGAGATGCGCCGGGAGATCGAGGAGCGGGCCGGTATGGACGCGGTGGACATCTACGGCCTGTCGGAGGTCATGGGGCCGGGCGTGGCGCAGGAGTTCGCCTCGGTCAAGGACGGTCTGCACATCTGGGAGGACCACTTCTACCCCGAGGTGGTCGATCCGCTGACAGGTGCGGTCCTGCCGGACGGCGAGCACGGCGAGCTGGTGTTCACCTCGCTCACCAAGCAGGCCATGCCCGTCGTCCGCTACCGCACCCGGGATCTGACGCGGCTGCTGCCCGGCACCGCCCGGCCGGCCTTCCGGCGGATGGAGAAGATCACGGGTCGCAGCGACGACATGATCATCCTGCGCGGGGTGAATCTGTATCCGACCCAGATCGAGGAGATCATCCTGCGCACGGCCGGGCTGGCCCCCCACTTCCAGCTGCGGCTGACCCGGGAGGGCCGGATGGACGCCCTGACCGTACGAGTGGAAGCCCGCCGGGAGGCCGGTACGGCCGCCCGCGAGGCGGCGGCCGCCTCGGTCGTGCGGGCCGCCAAGGAGGGCATCGGGGTCTCCGTACGGGTCGAGGTGGTCGACCCGGAGACCCTCGAACGGTCGGTGGGGAAGATCAAGCGCCTGGTGGACCTGCGCGGCGCCGGTTAGCTCCCGCGCTCCGGCGCCGGGCCACCACCCCTTCGGTCCCATTTCGGGGGTGCGCCCGGGACCTGGAAGGTGCGCGGGGGTAGTGCTCGGTGTGTGACCTCGATCTTCCGGCGGCTCCACGACCGGCTCCAGGGTTCCCTTGCGGGCCTGGCCTGGAGCCGTGGCCGGGAGATGGAGCTGATGCACCGGGCGATGGGTTTCGCCGCCCTCGGCTTCCTTACCCTGGTTCCGCTGCTGGTGGTGGTCGCGGCCGCCGCGCCGGGCAGCGGCTCCGGCTTCGGCCGGTGGCTCGGCCAGGCCCTCGGTGTGTCGGAGTCCTCGCGGGTCCGCGTCGAGATGGTCTTCGGCGCGGCGGACCTGGCGCTGGAACGGACCACCGCGTTCGGCCTGGCCGCCCTGGCCGTCTTCGGCCTGACCTTCGGCTCGGCCGTGCAGACCGGCTACGAGAAGGTCTGGGACGTGCCGACCGCCCGCTGGCACACCATGTGGCGGCACGTCGTCTGGCTCGCCCTGCTGGTCTGCTACCTCGCGCTGCTCGTGGAGATCCCCGCCCCGTCGAGCGACACGGTCGGCACCACCGTCGGGACCCTCGGCGACCTGCTCGCCACGTGCCTGTTCTTCTGCGCCTCGCAGTGGCTGCTGCTCGGCGGCCGGGTCCGCTGGCGCGCCCTGGTACCGGGGGCCGTGGCGACCAGCCTCGGGCTGCTGGGGCTGCGCGTCTTCTCCCAGCTGGTGTTCTCCCCGCTGATCGCCTCCAACGCCGTGACCTACGGCCCCTTCGGCACGCTCCTGGTCGTCCAGTCCTGGCTGGTCGGCGTCGGCTTCGTGGTCTACGGCGGGGCCCTCGTCGGCCGCCTGCTGCACGAGCACCTGACCGTGCGCCGCCTCCGGCGCGACGGACTCCTTCCCTCCGAGGGCTCCCCCACCGAACGCTGACCGCCCGCCGCCCTGCCCGTCACGGCCGCCTCCCGTCGGACGGCCGCCGTCCGGCCCGCGCCGCCCCGGCCCCGCGCCGCCCCGGCTCCGCGACGTTCAGGCCCCGCGCCGCCCCGGCCCCGCGACGTTCAGGCCCCGCGCCGGCCCGGCCCCGGGCCTCGCGGTCCACCCAGGGGATACCAAACGGGATGTTGACAGACCATCACCTCGCCTGCATGAGTGTGGGGGCACACCACGCACCGCCTGCGTTACGGGCAACCACGCCCAGCCGCAAGCCACTTGGGAGGTACGTTGAGCTTCTGTCAAGGCCATCACCGCACCCGCCCGTTCCTGCGCCGCCTCGCGACGGTCGGAGCAGCGCTGCTCGCCGCGACGGCCGCGTTCCCCCAGGCCTCCGCGACGGCCGCCGCGGACCGCGAGGACCTCGGCCCGTCCGGCGGCGGCCTCTCCGCGGTCATCCGGTACACCGAGCACGGCATCCCGCACATCCTCGCGCGCGACTACGCGCACCTCGGCTTCGGCACGGGCTGGGCCCAGGCCGCCGACCAGGTCTGCGCCCTCGCCGACGGATTCGTGACCGTAGCCGGCGAGCGCTCCCGCTGGTTCGGGCCCGACGCCGCGCCCGACGGCTCGCTCTCCTCCGCCGCCCGGAACCTCTCCAGCGACCTGTACTTCAAGGGCGTGCGGGACTCCGGCACGGTGGAGAAGCTCCTGGCCACCACCGCGCCCGCCGGGCCGAGCGGGCACCTGAAGGAGCTGATGCGCGGCTGGGCCGCCGGCTACAACGCCTGGCTCGCCCAGAACAAGATCACCGACCCGGCGTGCAAGGACGCCGGCTGGGTGCGCCCCGTCACCGCCACCGAAGTGGCCGCCCGGGGCTTCGCGGTCTCCGTCCTCGGCGGGCAGGGGCGCGGCGTCGACGGCATCACGGCCGCGCGACCCCCGGCACCGGCCGCCCGGGCGGCGGTCCCCGAGGTGGTCGATCCGGCGCGGGCCGCCGAGGCCGCGCGGGAGTTCTTCGACACGACCCGCTACGACATGGGATCCAACGCGGTGGCCTTCAACGGCTCGACCACCGTGAACGGCCGCGGCCTGCTGCTCGGGAACCCGCACTACCCGTGGCAGGGCGGCCGCCGCTTCTGGCAGTCGCAGCAGACCATCCCGGGCGAGCTGAACGTCTCGGGCGGCTCCCTGCTGGGCACCACCGTGGTCAACATCGGCTTCAACGAGAAGGTGGCCTGGAGCCACACCGTCGCCACGGGCACGCCCGTCAACCTGCACCAGCTCTCCCTCGACCCGGCCGACCCGACGGCCTACCTGGTCGACGGAACGTCGGAGAAGATGACCCGGCGGACGGTCACCGTCCCGGTCGCGGGCGGCGACCCGATCACCCGGACCCAGTGGTGGACGCGCTACGGCCCGGTCGTCTCCCACCTCGGCGCCAACCTCCCGCTGCCCTGGACCGCCGGGACGGCGTACGCGTTGAACGACCCCAATGCCGCGAACCTGCGCGGCTCCGACACCGCGCTCGCCATGGGCCGGGCACGTTCGGTCGCCGGGATCCAGGAGGCACTGAAACGCACCCAGGGACTGCCCTGGGTCAACACCGTGGCGGCGGACTCCGCGGGCGGCACCCTCTTCACCCAGTCCCAGGTGCTCCCCCGGATCACCGACGAGCTCGCCGCCCGCTGCTCCACCCCGCTCGGCCGGGCCACGTACCCGTCGTCGGGACTGGCGGTGCTCGACGGCTCGCGCGGCGACTGCGCGATCGGGTCGGACCCGGACGCGGTGCAGCCGGGGGTGTTCGGCCCGGGGAAGGCGCCGACGCTGCGGGACGCCCCGTACGCCGAGAACTCCAACGACAGCGCCTGGCTGGCCAACGCCGAGCGTCCGCTGACCGGCTACGAGCGGATCTGGGGCAACGTCGGCACCCCGCGCTCGCTGCGCACCCGCGGGGCCGTCGAGGACGTGGCGGCGATGGCCGCGCGGGGCCGCCTGACGGTGGCCGACCTGCAGCGGCAGCAGTTCGCGAACCGGGTCCCGGCCGGTGACCTGGCGGCGGTCGACGCGGCGAAGGCCTGTGCGGCCCTGCCCGGCGGGACGGCCACCGCGGGCAACGGCACGGTGGTGAACGTCTCGGCGGCCTGCGCGGTGCTGGCGGGATGGGACCGCACCGCCGACAGTTCCAGTCGGGGCGCGCTGCTCTTCGACCGGTTCTGGCGCAAGTTGACGGCGTCGACCCCGGCCGGAGAGCTGTGGCTCGTACCGTTCTCGGCGGCCGATCCGGTCCGCACCCCCCGTACGCTCAACCAGGCGGCTCCCGGCATCGGGCGGGCGCTGGCGGACGCGGTGCTGGAGCTGAGGACGGCCGGCATCGCGCTGGACGCCCCGCTGGGCGAGCACCAGTTCGTGCTTCGCGGCGGGGAGAAACTGCCGGTGAGCGGGGGCACCGAGGCGCTGGGCGTCTGGAACAAGATCGAGGCTCCGTGGAACGCGGCGGCCGGCGGCTACCCCGAGGTCCTGCACGGTTCCAGCCACATCCAGGCGGTCGGCTGGGACGGCAGCCGCTGCCCGGTGGCGCGCACCCTGCTCACGTACAGCCAGTCGGCGAACCCGAACTCGCCGTACTACGCCGACCAGACGCGGCTGTTCGCCGGGGAGCACTGGGTGACCTCGCGGTTCTGCGAGCGGGACATCCTCACCTCGCCGCGGCTGAAGGTGGTGTGGCCGCGCGAGCGCCGCTGACCTGCGGGGCCATGAGGACGGACGGGGTGTGCCCGGCGCGAACACGGCTGCCGGGCACACCCACACCTCCCGACACTGTGCGCAATGGCACCCGCGGGGACGACGGCTGCCGCGGCCAGGGCCCGTCGCCCGTCGCCCGTCGCCCGTCGCCCGTCGCCCGTCGCCCGTCGCCCGCGAGCATGGCCGCCGGGCCGCGCGGATACGACCGGCTCCCGCACGGCCCACCGGCTCCCGGGCGGAGTGCGGGAGGTGAGACCCCGCTGTTCGCGCGATCCGAGCCCCCCACCCCCGTGGGGGAGCTCCGTTCCGCTCGGGACCGCCCGTACTCCGCATCGGAGACGACCCCGCCGCAATGGGCCACGGCTGCCGCGCCGGAGCGAACGCGGCTTCGGCCAAGGGCCGTTCGGCGGCCGCGGTGTGCGACGCGGTCGTCTCACCGCAAGGTGCGAGGACGTTGCCCACGCTATGGCCGAGAGACCCGGCTGCCTCCTGGCGGCGCACGCCGACAACGGGACCGAACGCGTCACAGGGGGCCCGCCGCGCCAGGAGCGGGACTTCACGCGTCGCCCTCCGCCGGTGACCTGGCATCTCGGGCTGGTCTATGCTCGGCCCCCGTGGTCTCGCATGCGCACCAGGGAACAACCTCCTCCGCCCTCATCCGTCTGAACGTCAATGCCGCACGCCTTCTCGGCGTCCCCCCGACCGGGTACGCACACCTGTTGGGCCTGGCCCCCGAACACCTCAACGACGACCGGTGCCGGCCCCCGGCCGGCACGAGCATCCGTATCGCGGAACTGGCGACCGTACACGCCCCTTGGACCGAGGTGTCGCTGCTGATGACCCAGCAGTCGAACGTCGGCAGCCTCGGCGTCTGGGACTACCTGATCACCTCCGCGCCCACTCCGCTCGACGGGATCAGGGACGCGTCGACCCATATCGCCACCGTCCTCGACGTCAGCACGGACCACCTCCAGGTCATCGAGGACGGCGAACACGTCACCCTCAGCCACTTCAACGCTGCCGATCTGGCCCACGAGGCGGCCTGCGCCGTGCGCGCCTGTGCGCTGGGCCTGTACCTGCACCGCCTGAGCACGGCGACACAGCGGCGCCTCCTTCCCGTCCGTGTCGCCCTGGCCGCCGAGGCGCCCCGCCGCCACGCCTCCCTGATCGAGCTGTACGGCACCCGCGCCATCGATTTCGAGGCTCCGGTCAGCTCGATCACCTTCCTCGCGCGCGACCTCAACGCGCCGACCCCGCACGCCCAGCCCGGCCTGTCGGCGGTGCTCCGAAGACACGCCGAGCAGACCCTCGCCACCGCGGTCCCGCTGCACGACTGGCTGGACCTCTTCCGTGCCGCTCTGGCCTCCGCCCATGACGAAGCGACCCCCACGCTGTCCGCGGTGGCCCGCCGCATGGCCGTCAGCACCCGGACCCTCCAGCGGCGCCTCGACGAACACGGCACCACCTGGAGCGCCGAAGTCGAGACGGTCCGCCGGGACCACATCACGCGGCTGCTCCACGGCACCGACCTCCCCATCGACTCGATCGCCGCCCGAACCGGCTACGCCGACGCCCGTGCCCTGCGCCGGGCGGTCCAGCGCTGGTACGGCACCACCCCCGCCGCCCTACGCCGTACCGGCCGCCGAAACCTCGCCCAGCGGCTCGATCTCGCCGGCACCGGCCCGCCCGGTGGCCCGTACCAAGGGACCGAAAGGCATGACGGCCGGCGTGCGGACCGTTCGTCGTAGCCGGGTGACGGAGACGTGCCCGCGCGCGTGCGACGAGGACTCGTGCCTGGCTGCGGCGGATTCGATCACCGCGGTGTTCCTGCTGCACGAAAGCGATGCCCACGCCTTGCCCCCGCACCGGTGGCGCACCGCGACGGCGTCCACGCTTGAGAAGCGGCGTTCACCGGGGAGCCGGCGCAGTGCGGCCGGGGAACGGGGCTGCCGGGGAACGGGCCGGCCGGGGAACGGGGCGGCTACGGGCTGACGGCGAGGAAGATGAAGCCCGCGAACAGCACGAGGTGGACGCCGCCCTGGAGGAGCGTGGCGCGGCCCGGGGCGATGGTGAGGGCGTTGATCACGACCGTGAGGGCGAGCAGCACCATGTGCACAGGGCCGAGGCCCAGGGTGAGCGGGCCGGAGAGCCAGATCGAGGCCAGGGCGATGGCGGGGATGGTCAGGCCGATGCTGGCGATGGCGGAGCCGTAGGCCAGGTTGAGGCTGGTCTGGACGCGGTCGCGGCGGGCGGCGCGGACGGCCGCGAGGGTCTCCGGCAGCAGGACGAGCAGGGCGATGACCACACCGACGACGGCGTTCGGAAGGCCGGCGCCGGCCACGCCCGCCTCGATGGTCGGGGAGACGGCCTTGGCGTTGCCGACGACGGCGATCAGGGCGACGAGGAGCAGGCCGAGGCTGATCAGTGCGGCGCGCGCGGTGGGCGGCTCGGCGTGGTCCTCGTCCTCGCCGGTGGCGGCCGAGGCCGCCGCCCGAGCGGCCTCCTCGCGGTGGCGCTCGGTGTCCACGGGTAGGAAGTAGTCGCGGTGACGGACCGTCTGCACCGTGATGAACAGCCCGTAGAGGGCGAGCGAGGCGACGGCCGCGAAGGTGAGCTGGGCGGTGGAGAACTCGGGTCCGGGCTTGCTGGTGGTGAAGGTCGGCAGGACGAGGCTGAGGACGGCGAGGGTGGCGACGGTGGCGAGCGCGGCCCCGGAACCCTCCGCGTTGAAGACGGCGACCCGGTTGCGCAGGGCGCCGACGAGCAGGGACAGTCCGACGATCCCGTTGCAGGTGATCATGACGGCGGCGAAGACCGTGTCCCGGGCGAGCGAGGAGGTCTTGGCTCCGCCGTCGGCCATCAGAGTGACGATGAGGGCCACTTCGATGACGGTGACGGCGACGGCGAGGACGAGGGAACCGAAGGGCTCGCCGACCCGGTGGGCCACCACCTCGGCGTGGTGCACGGCCGCCAGCACGGCGCCCGCGAGGCAGAGGGAGACCAGGACCACGGCCCATGAGGGCAGGTCGCGCCCCCAGCTGAAGGCGAGCGCGGCGAGGGCCACCACGGGGACCAGAACGGTCCAGTCGGTCAGGGGTGATCTGTGCGTTGCCGTACTCATATCAGCCAAGTTGCCAGAACTGTCCCCCGGGTGCGGAGCAACGCGCGCCCCCACGGCGCTGACGTGGTGATTCTCACGAAGAACTCGGGGGCGGCGGTGTCCGGTCCGTTGCGGAGGAGCGGCTTCCGGGCGGGGACGGGGCGTCAGTGGGCGTGCACGCGACCCGGGGCGGGGGTGGACCGCCCTCGTGATCGGCCGAAGAACGGCCGGCCCCGGGTGGTCGCCGCCAGACGGAATGCCGATGTTGCAGCCGACCGGGCGGTATGCGCTGTCGCCTCACCCCTCGGCCGTCCACCGACGCCGGGGCCGACGACCAGGAGTCCCGCCTTGCGCCGCGCCTCGCGCTCGTCCCGCTCACCTACGTCCCCGCTCGGCTCGAACGGCGAGCACATCGGCACGGTCTGGAACGTCCCGCCCGGCTGCACCGTTCAGGGCGGTCCCGGCCTGCTGCACACGAGCCCGCGCCGGGCCCGGGTACGCCCCGCGCCCGGGAGGAACACGTCGGGCCGGCGCCCGCCCCGGCCCGGGCGGGCGCTCGTCACATCGCGCGCTCGCGGCCCTCCCAGTAGGGGTCGCGCAGCCGCCGCTTGTACAGCTTGCCGTTGGGGTCGCGCGGCATCGCCGCGATGAAGTCCACCGACTTGGGGCGCTTGAAGCCGGCCAGCCGCCGCTCGCAGTGGTGGAGGATCTCCGCGGCCAGCGCGTCGCCCGCGACGAACCCCTCCGCGGGTTCGATGACGGCCTTGACCTCCTCGCCCCACGACGCGTGCGGAATGCCGAACGCGGCGGCGTCGGCCACGGCCGGGTGGGCGAGCAGCGCGGACTCGATCTCGGCCGGGTAGATGTTGACGCCACCCGAGATGATCATGTCGATCTTGCGGTCACGGAGGAAGAGGTAGCCCTCGTCGTCCAGCACGCCGAGGTCGCCCACGGTGAAGAAGTCCCCGATACGGTTCTTCTTCGTCTTGCCCTCGTCCTTGTGGTAGCTGAAACCCCCGGTGTTCATCTTGATGTAGACGGTGCCCAGTTCGCCTGCGGGCAGCCGGTTGCCGTCGTCGTCGAAGACGGCCAGTTCGCTGATCGGCCACGCCTTGCCCACGGTGCCCGGCTTCTTCAACCAGTCCTCGGCGGTGGCGAAGGCGCCCCCGCCCTCGCTCGCCGCGTAGTACTCCTCCACGCACCGGCCCCACCAGTCGATCATCGCCCGCTTGACGTGGTCGGGACAGGGGGCGGCGCCGTGGATGGCGTGCCGCATCGAGGAGACGTCGTGCGCGTCCTTCGTCTCCTGCGGGAGCGCGAGGAGGCGGTGGAACTGCGTCGGCACCATGTGCGTGTGCGTGCAGGCGTGCCGGTCGATGAGGCCCAGCATCTCCTGCGGGGTCCACTTGTCCATGAGGACCAGCGGATGCCCGATGTGCAGGGAGGCGCCCGCGAACTGGAGCACGGCCGTGTGGTAGAGCGGGGAGCACACCAGGTGGACGTTGCCGTCGAAGGGCCGGATACCGAAGATGCCGAGGAAGCCGCCCAGGTACGTCTCCTCGGGGAGCTTGCCGGGCAGCGGTCGGCGGATCCCGCGCGGGCGTCCGGTGGTGCCGGAGGTGTAGTTCATGACCCAGCCGAGGGTGCGGTCCGCGGGGGCCGCTGCGGGCTGCCCTTCGAGGAGTTCCCCGTACGGGAGGAAGTCCGGGACCGTGCCGACGGCGAAGCGCCCGCCGGGCGGCAGGCCCGCTTCGTCGGCCGCGGCGGTGGCGGCGTCGGCGAAGCGCTCGTGGGCGATCAGGACCTTGGCGCCGGAGTCGGAGACGATCCAGGCGATCTCGGGGCCGACGAGGTGGTGGTTGACCGGCACGAGGTAGAAGCCGGCCTGGGAGGCGGCGAGGTAGGCGGTGACGAACTCGACGCCGTTGGGCAGGAGGACGGCGAAGACGTCACCCTGCCGCAGGCCGGCGGCGCGCAGGCCGTGGACGAGGCGGTTGACGTCGGCGTGCAGCCGGCCGGCGCTCCATTCCTCGCCCTCGGGGGTCACCAGGACGGTGCGCTCGGGGTCGACGGCGGCCTGCGCCCAGAAGCCGTTGGGCGGCTGGTTGGCGGTCATGCGGTCGCGCTCCTCTCTGATCGGTCCTCGGGGGCGGGGCGTGGACGGTACGGCGCGTGCGGCACGTGCGGGTGGGGGCGCTGGATGGACCGGTTTGGAGCTATCGGTGCGGGAGGAAGGGCTCAGGCGCGCCCGGCGATGCGGGTGATGCGGTCGACGGCCTTCTCGAAACCCCGAGTGAGGTCGTCGAAGACGGCCTGGACGCCGCGTTCGCTGTTCATCCGGCCGACGATCTGGCCGACGGGCGTGCCGAGCAGCGGCTGGACCTCGTACTTCTGGATCCGGGAGACGGCCTCCGCGACGAGCAAGCCTTGGAGCGGCATGGGCAGGGCGCCGGGGCCCTCCGGGTCGTCCCAGGCGTCGGTCCACTCGGTACGCAGCTGGCGGGCGGGCTTTCCGGTGAGGGCGCGGGACCGCACGGTGTCGCCGGACCCCGCGGCAAGCAGCTTGTCGGTGAGGGCGCGGGAGTGGAGATCTGCCTCGGTGGTGGTGAGCCACAGGGAGCCGAGCCAGGCACCCTGGGCGCCGAGGGCGAGTCCGGCGGCGATCTGCTCACCGCTGCCGATGCCGCCCGCCGCGAGGACGGGAAGCGGGGCGACGGCCTCGACGACCTCGGGGACCAGGACCATGGTGGCGATGTCGCCGGTGTGCCCGCCGGCCTCGTACCCCTGGGCGACGACGATGTCGATGCCGGCTTCGGCGTGCCGGCGGGCGTGCTTGGCGCTGCCGGCGAGGGCGGCGACGAGGACCCCGTGGTCGTGGGCCCGGCGGATCACGTCGGCGGGCGGCGAACCGAGGGCGTTGGCCAGCAATTTGATGGGGTAGTCGAAGGCGACGTCGAGCTGGTTGCGGGCGACCTGCTCCATCCAGCCGGTGATCCTCCAGCCGGAGGCCTCGCCCTCGGCGAGCTCGGGCACGTGGTGCTTGGCGAGGGTGGCGCGGACGAACTCCCGGTGGCCCGCCGGGATCATCGCCTCGATGTCCGCCTCGCTGATGCCGTCGACGGCCTTCTTGGCGGGCATGACGACGTCGAGGCCGTAGGGCTTGCCGTCGGTGTGCGCCTGCATCCAGTCGAGGTCGCGTTTGAGGTCGTCGGGCGCGGTGTAGCGGACGGCGCCGAGTACGCCGAATCCGCCCGCGCGGCTGATCGCGGCGGCGACCGCGGGGAAGGGCGTGAAGCCGAAGATGGCGTGCTCGACTCCCAGTTTCTTGCTCAGCTCCGTCTCCATGGGCGGCAGGATGCCGCAGCCCGGCGACCGAGGGAAGGGGTTTTCTGATGCGGTGTCAGATTCTTTGTCACCCGGGCGGTGCGAAGGGTGGCCGACGGGCGGGCAGATACCACTAGCGTGCGGCGCAGCCACGAACAGGAGGCCGGACATGGTCGGTACGGGGGACGGCACGAAGACCGGCACCGAGGCCTCACGGGGCGAGCCACCCCACGGCACCGCCCCCGGCGGCGCGGAACGCGCGGGCGGCGCGGGCGCGGGCAGCGCAGGCGGCGCGGGCGGCGCGGGCACCGCAGGCGCGGGCAGCGCGGACGCGGACAGGGCGAGCAGCGCGGGCAGCGCAGGCGCGGGCACAGGCACCGCAGGCGCGGGCAGCGCGGACGCGGACAGTGCGGGCAGCGCAGGCACGGGCAGCGCGAGCAGCACAGGCGGCGCGGACGCGAGCAGCGCGGACGCGGACAGTGCGGGCAGCGCGAGCAGCGCAGGCACGGGCAGCGCGAGCAGCACAGGCGGCGCGGACGCGAGCAGCACAGGCGGCGCGGACGCGAGCAGCGCGGGCAAAGGCACAGCGGGCGGCGCAGGCGCGAGTGCGCGGGGCCCGGCCGTGGAAGGTGTAGGCGCAGACGCCGCAGGCGCGCCGAACCAAGCCACCGGCAGTGCGGGCGCGCAGGACCGGGTTGCACGTAGTGGAGCCATACGAGACGAGCTCGCACATCGGGCCTACGCCACCGGTGCAGGCGTAGGCGATGCGGCCGCCCGAGGCGAGGGTGCACAGGAGGAAATCGGCCGGGTGGTCTCACGGTTCGCAGCCGCGCCAGGCACGCGAGACGTGGACGCACGGGTCACGGGCACACAAGACGGGGACACGCGCAGGGAACTCGCCCGGGGCGCCGCCGCACGGAGGGAGTTGACACGGGGTGCGGCCGCACCGTTCGAGCCAACACGAGAAGCGGCAGCACCACGGCAGTCCGTGCCGGACGAGGTCCCGCGGGGCGCGGGCACACGGGTCGAGCCCCCGCGAGACGCCGCCGCACCAAGGAGAGCCGCGCGGGTCGCGGCCGCACGCGACACGGACACGCGAAGGGAGTCCGTACCGGTCGAGCACGCACGCGACGCAGCCGCACCACGGCAGGTCGCACCGGACGAGGTCGCACCGGGTACCGCCGCGCCGGGTGCGACCACGTCAGTTGCACCCCGGGCGGACGCGGCCACGTCGGGTGGAGCCAGGGCGGGTACAGCCACGGCACGTACCGCCGCGCGGGGTACGGCCAATGCGGGTACTGCCGGGGCGGGTACGACCACGCCGGGTACGGCCGGGGCGGGTGCGGCCGCGCTACGTACCGCCGCGCCGGGTGCGATCGCGTCGGGTACCGCCGGGGCAGATACGGCCGGGGTGGGTACGACCACGCCGGGTACAGCCGGGGCAGGTATGGCCGCGCTACGTACCGCCGTGGCGGATACCTCAGGGGCGGGTACGGTCCGGGCAGGTGTGGCCGCGCTACGTACTGCCGCGCAGACGGCCAATGCGGGTACCGCCGGGGCGGGTACGACCACGCCAGGTACCGCCGGGGCGGATGTGGCCGCGCTACGTACCCTCGCGCCGGGTGCGGCCGGCACGGGTACACCCGGGGCGAGCGCGGCGGGGCCGAGTACCACCGGGACAGGTACGGCCGGGACAGGTACGGCCGGGACAGGTACGGCCGGGACAGGTACGGCCGGGACAGGTACGGCCGGGGCGGGTGCGGCCGGGGCGGATGTGGCCGCGCTACGTACCCTCGCGCCCGATGCGGCTGGGCCAGGTACTCCCGCGTCGGGTGCGGCCGGGGCGGGGGCCGCCGCACCTGACGAGGCGGGGGCGGGCGCGGGTGAGTGGGGGGTGGCGCGGCGGCGGTTGGGGGTGGGGCTGTTGGCGCTCGCTGGGGTGCTCGTGTGGGGCGCCGTGCTTCCCGGAGGTGCCGGGGCGGCCGGGAATCCCGCCGAGCGGCGCGCGCTCCAAGGGCTGCGGCTGCGCTACGGGTCCGCGCGCCGGGCCGGGTTGCTGGAGGAGCACCTCGAGGGTGTGGTGGACGAGGCGCGCCGGTTCCTGCGCCCCTCCCCCGAGCACCCCTACTACGCCGGGGCCGTGGTCCTCGCCGGCCGGGGCCGCACCGTGGCCCTCCACCGGGCCGTGGGCGACGCCGTCCGGTACGCGGACTACGACGGCCGCACCGATCGTGCCCTGGAGCTCCCGGTGGCCGAGCGGATCCCGATGGCCGAGGACACGGTCTTCGACCTGGCCTCGCTGACGAAGCTCTTCACCTCGGTGCTCGCCGTGCAGCAGATGGAACGGGGGCTGCTGGAACTGGAGGCTCCGGTACGGCGCCACCTGCCGGAGTTCACGGGCGGCGGCAAGGAGGTCATCACGGTCCGTCAGCTCCTCACGCACACCTCGGGGCTGCGCTCGTGGGCGCCCTTCTACCAGGAGTCCACCCGCGAGGGGAAGTTGCGCCTCCTGTGGTCGGTGCGGCCGCAGGAGACACCGGGGACCGTGTACCGGTACTCCGACCTGAACCTGATCGCGCTCCAACTGCTCTTGGAACGGATCACCGGTCGCACTTTGGATGTCCTGCTCCACGACGAGATCACTGCTCCACTCGGGATGCACCGCACTCGATACAACCCACCGCTCTCCTGGCGCCGGGTCATCGCCGCCACCGAGGTGCAACGGCCGCCCTGGTCCGGCCTCGACCGCGGGCTGGTGTGGGGCGAGGTGCACGACGAGAACGCGTACGCGCTCGGCGGCGTCGCGGGCCATGCCGGCATCTTCGGCACCGCCTGGGACCTCGCCGTCCTCGCCCGCACCCTCCTCGACGGCGGGGTCTACGCCGGCAGGCGCATCCTGCGCCCCGCCTCCGTCGAGCTCCTCTTCACCGACTACAACACCGGCTTCCCCGGCGACGACCACGGTCTCGGCTTCGAGCTCTACCAGCACTGGTACATGGGCGCCATGGCCACCCCGCACTCCGCCGGCCACACCGGCTTCACCGGCACCTCGCTGGTCCTCGACCCCTCCACCGACTCCTTCCTGATCCTGCTCGGCAACTCCGTGCACCCCGTGCGCACCTGGCGGGCCGGCAGCGCGCCCCGCGTGGCGGCCGGCAACCGCTTCGCCCGCGCCGTCCCGGTCCGCACCCGGCACGGCGGCCCGGCCTGGTTCTCGGGCAACTCCCCCGGCGGATCGGGCACCCTGACCCTGCCCCCGCTCACCCCCGCGTCCGGCGCGGCCCGGTTGCGGTGTGCCGTGTGGTGGGACACGGTGCCGGGCGAGGGCGCCTTCCACCTGGAGGTCTCGTCCGACGGGGAGGCCTGGGAGCCGCTGCCGTTCAGTACGGTACGCAGCACGGGCGGCGCCCCCGAGGCGTGGCCCCGGGGTTCGGCCGGCGGCTGGTCCGGCCGCGTCTGGCACCGCCTCGAAGCCCCCCTGCCCCCCGCGCGGGCGGGCCGCGAGACACACCTGCGCTTCCGGCACACCGCGACGGGCCGCTACGTGGGGCGAGGGGTGTACGTCGACGTGGTGCGCGTGGCGGAACCGGCGGGGCTCCTCTTCTCGGAGGACCGCGAGGCCGACGCCGCCCGCGTCCGGGCCGTCGGCTGGTCCAGGTCGGCGGACTAGGCGGTGACCCGGGGATGACGGTCCACCCCGACCCGACGTCGGGCCGGGGTCGGCACCCACGGCGCGCCGGGCGGCAGGTCCGGGCGGGTCCGGCGGGCCGAGCGGGGCGCGCGGCAGATCCGGCAGGCCCGGCGGGGCAGGTCCGGCCAGTCGGGCGGTACGTCCGGAACGCCGCGGCAGGTCCGGGGCGGGTCCGGAGAGCCGGGCGGCAAGTCCGGCGAGTTAGGCCGCAGGTCTGGGCGGGTCCGGTGAGTCAGGCGGCGGGTCCGGCGGGCCGGTCGGGCGGGCGGGTGGGGCAGGTGGCAAATCCGGCTGGCCCGGCGGGGCGGGTCCGGCCGGCCGGGCGGGCGCTCCGGGCAGGTCCGGAAGCCGGGCAAGCGGGGCGGGCGAGTCGGGCGGCAGGTCTGGCGGGTCGGCAGGCTGGCGGGCCGGCGGCGGGTCCGGTGAGTCAGGCGGCGGGCTCAGGCGGCGGAGCCGTGACCGGCCTGCAAATCCCCGGAAGCGGCACCGTCACCCTCCGCAGGTCGAGGTCGCTCTGCGGGAGCCGGCTCGGCTCGCTCGGGATGGTCCGCAGGCCCAGCACCTGGCGACCCGCGCCCGCCGTTGAATGGCGCCCGCCCTCTAGCGTCGACGAACACGAGGGAGGCGAGGCGGATGGCGACGAGTCCGGCAGGCCGGGCGGCAGGTCCGGGCGGGGCGGGTGGCGGGTCCGGCAAGTCCGGCGGCAGGTCTGGGCGAGGCGGGCGACAGGTCCGGCGGGGCCGGGCGGCAGGTCTGGGCGGGTCCGGCGGCGGGTCCGGCGGGGCCGGGCGGCAGGTCTGGGCGCGTCCGGCGACCGGTCCGGCGGGGCGGTCAGTGGCGGACCAGGCAGAACGGGTGGCCCGCCGGGTCCGCGTAGACCCGCCAGCCCCGCGACGCGGCGCCCGCCTCCAGTAGCGTCCCGCCGGCCGCCAGCACTTGCTCCTGGGCCCCGTCGAGGTCGGGGACCCCGAGGTCCAGGTGGAACTGCTGCGGTCGGGTGGGGTCGGGCCACGTCGGTGGGCGGAAGTCGGCGGCCCGCTGGAAGGCCAGGACGGTGCCGGACGGGGTGTGCAGGGTCGCCCACTCCGCGTCGAGCGACCACCGGGCGTCCGGCCGGTTGACGTCACCGCCCAGCAGCGACCGGTAGAACTCCGCCAGTCGCAACGGATCGGGACAGTCCAGGACCACGCACTGAAGTTCAGCGATCATGGCCGGATCCTAGGCCGTCACTCCCACGGGTTCCGTCGGTTCGTTGGGCGTCGGTTGTGTACGTGTTCGAGCGGGAGTGTGCCCTCACTGGACGCACCTGGGTGCGCGGGCACGTCCGAGCGGAAGTGCGGTCACTGGACGCACCCGGGTGCGCGGGCACGCCCGAGCGGGGTGCCGTAACCGGACGCATCCGGGTGCCCCGGCGGCAGCGGTCAGGCGGGACCCGGACCGCGCGGTCCGGAGCCGGCCCCGGGCACCGGACCGGACAGCCCGGAAGCGGCCCCGGTCACCGGACCCGACGGCACGGAGCCGGCCCCCGGCACCGGCTCCGGCCGGGGCGGCGGAGCGAGGGCGGCGTCGAGCATCCGGCGGAACGTGGCGGTCAGTTCGGCGAGGTCCGGCGCCGGCAGGGACCGGGCGGCGGCTCCGGCGAGCCGGTCGTAGAGGAGGCCGTCCGTCCAGGCGACGACCAGTTCCGCCGCCTCCTCGGGCCGGTCGGCCCCGAGGACGGCGAGGGCCTGCGCGGCCCGGGCGCGCGAACCCTGGCCCGCGCGGTGGAAGTCGGTCTCCAGCTCGGGGTTGCGGGCCGCCTCCAGGCTGAGTTCGAAGCGCGCCAGCTGGCGTGCGCGCCCCACCGTGAGCCAGCGGTACAGGAGTCCGGCCAGGGCTGCCGCGGCCGCGTCCCGATCCGGCGGCACCGACCCGGGACCAGGACGCGGAACCTCCTCCGCGACCACGCCCGTGCCCGCTTCCGCACCGGTGCCCGATCCGGCCCCCCTGCCAGCGTCCGCGACAACTCCCGAACCGGCCCCGGCGACCGCGACCGCGCCCGTATCAGTACCCGGACCGGCCCCCGGAACCACGCCCAAGACGCCGCCGGGTCCGGATCCCGGCGGCCCGACGCCGTCGTCGAAGTCGGCGAGGTCCAGCTCCGCCAACCGCTGGTAGCACGCGCCGATCAGAGCCGTCCTCGTCCGGAAGTAGTACGAGGTGCTGCCCGCCGGCAGTCCGGCCGCGCCGTCGACGGCGCGGTGGGTCAGGCCGCGCAGTCCCGCGGCGGCCACGATGCCGATCGCGGTGTCCGCGATGAGGGTCCTCCGGTCGGGGGAGGGCAGGGACGCGGCAGGAGTGCGGGGAGGCGTGGACATGGGTCCACTCTACGGTTGTAGAGTGGACCCATGCCGCCTCTACATCTGTAGAGGCAGGGTGTGGAGCGGTACGCATACGCGGTACCGCGCACGCCCGGCAGCGCGAAAGGGTGTGGTGCGTCATGTCGGAGCTTCCGCGGCACGCGGTCGTGGTGGGGGCGGGGATCGGCGGGCTCACGGCGGCCGTGGCCCTGCACCGCGGGGGCTGGCGGGTCACCGTGTGCGAACGCGCCGCCGGGCCGGCCGCCGTCGGCGCCGGGATCGTCCTCGCCCCGAACGCCCTGCGCGCCTTCGACGCCATCGGCTTCGACGCCGCCCGCGCCGCCGGCCGGACCGTGCCCGCGGCCATGGGGCTGCGCCGCCCCGACGGCCGCTGGTTGAGCCGCGCCGACACCGCCGCGCTGACGGCCCGCTACGGCCGGCCCCCGCTCGCCGTGCACCGCTCGGCCCTGACCGGCGCGCTGGCCGCCGAGCTCCCCGACGGCACGGTCCGCCACGCGACGGCCGTGACCTCCGTGCACGACCCCGACGGCAGCGGTCCGGTAGTGCGTACCTCCGCCGGCGAGCTCACCGCCGATGTCGTGATCGCCGCCGACGGCATCCACAGCCCCCTGCGCCGGCGGTACTTCCCGGACCACCCCGGCCTGCGGCACAGCGGCGAGACCGCCTGGCGCACCGTCCTGCCCGCACCGCACGGGGCGGGGACGGGAAGCACCGAAGCCACCGCGACCGCCGAGACCTGGGGCCGCGGCGAACGCTTCGGGGTGGTCCCGCTCGCGGACGGCCGCCTCTACGTCTACGCCACCGCCGTCGCTCCCGAAGGCCACCGCCCGGCCGACGTCCGCGCCGAACTCCTGCGCCGCTTCGGCCACTGGCACGACCCGATCCCGGAGATCATCGCGCGGATCGACCCGGCGGCCGTGCTCCAGCACGACCTGTACGACCTGGCCGTCGCGCTCCCCCGCTACCACCGCGGCCGGCTCGCCTGGATCGGCGACGCCGCCCATGCCATGACCCCCAACCTCGGCCAGGGCGGCTGCCAGGCCGTCGAGGACGCCGTGGTCCTGGCCCACCTGCTGGAGCCGGCCGCCCCGGACGACGTACCGGCCGCCCTCGCCGCCTACAGCCGGGCCCGCCTCGCGCGCACCGACGCCATCCGCGTCCGGGCCCGGCGGGCAGGCCGGTTCGCCGCCGTCACCCATCCGCTCGCCGCGGCCGCCCGCGACCTGGCCGTGCGCGCCACACCGGACCGCGTCGCCCTGCGGGCCCTGGACACCGTGGTCGACGGTTTCGTCCTCCCCGACCGGGCGGCGGCCGGTGGGGCATAACCGCGTACCCGCGCGCGTTGACGCTCGTTGGTGAAGTTGCTGACCGTTCAATGCGAAGGCAGGCAGAGCCGTATGACGAACGACATCGACTGGGACCACCCGACCGACCCCCGGCCGGGGAGCTGGCAGCTCGACCACGTCAAGCTGTACACCGGCTCGAACGGAGCCGAGGGGCACTACTGGAACGGCACGCAGACCCTCCTGCTCACCACCCTGGGCCGTGTCTCCGGCAACCCGGTGCGGACCCCGCTCATCTACGGCCAGGACGAGGGCCGGTACGTGGTCGTCGCCTCCAACGGCGGCGCCGCCGAACACCCGTCCTGGTACAAGAACCTGTCCGCGCACCCGGAGGTGCGGGTGCAGGTCGGGTCCCGGACGCTCCGGGGCACGGCGCGCACCGCGACCCCCGAGGAGCGCACCGCCTACTGGCCGCTGATGGTCGGGCACTGGCCCTCGTACGACGAGTACCAGACCAAGACGGACCGCGAGATCCCCGTCGTCGTGATCGAACCCACGGCCTGACCCGGCCGACCCCGGCCCGACCCCGGCCCGACCCCGGCGCGCCCCCACGGCCCCCCCGCCTCCACCGCCCCCTAGCGGCCGAGGGCCGCCATCGCCGCGTTGTGCCCCGGGATCCCGCTGACCCCGCCGCCGCGCACCGCCCCCGCGCCGCACAGCAGCACGTCGCGGTGGGCGGTCTCCACGCCCCACCGCCCCGCGCCGTCGCCCTCGTCCGCGTACGGCCAGGACAGGTCCCGGTGGAAGATGTGGCCGCCGGGAAGGCGCAGCTCCCGCTCCAGGTCCAGCGGGGTCTTGGCCTCGATGCACGGCCGGCCTTCGGCGTCGAAGGCGAGGCAGTCGGTGAGCGGCTCGTCCAGGTGCGCGTCGAGCTGGGCGAGGGTGGCGGTCAGCAGCACCTCGCGCGCCTGCTGGTTGTCGTGCGCGAACAGCCTGGCCGGGGTGTGCAGCCCGAACAGGGTGAGGGTCTGGTAGCCCTGCTCCACCAGCTCCGGAGCGAGGATCGTCGGGTCGGTGAGCGAGTGGCAGTAGATCTCCGAGGGCGGTACGGACGGCAGTTCGCCGGCCGCGGCCTCCGCGTGGGCCCGCGCGAGCTCGGCGTACCCCTCGGCGATGTGGAAGGTGCCGCCGAAGGCCTCGCGCGGGTCCACCGCCGTGTCGCGCAGCCGGGGCAGTTTCCGCAGCAGCATGTTGATCTTGAGCTGGGCCCCCTCGGCGGGTGCGCCGGAGGGGCTCTCGCCGAGCAGTTCCGCCAGCGCCCTGGGCGAGGCGTTCACCAGGACCTTGCGCGCGGCGACCCGCCCCTCCCCCGTGGCCGTCCGGAACAGCACCTCGGCGGGCCCGCTGCCGTCCGTGTCGATGCGCAGCGCCTCGTGACCGGTGGCGATCTGCGCCCCGGCCGCCCGGGCCGAGGCGGCGAGGGCGTCGGTGAGCGCGCCCATGCCGCCGACGGGGACGTCCCAGTCGCCGGTCCCGCCACCGATGACGTGGTAGAGGAAGCAGCGGTTCTGGGCGAGCGAGGGGTCGTGCGCGTCCGCGAAGGTGCCGATCAGCCCGTCCGTGAGGACCACTCCGCGCACCAGGTCGTCGGCGAACTCGCGCTCCACCGCGCGCCCCAGCGGTTCCTCGAACAGCATCCGCCACGCGGCCTCGTCGTCGATCCGGGACCGCAGCTGTGCCCGGGTGGGCAGCGGCTCGGTCAGGGTCGGGAACACCTTGCGCGCGACCCGCGCGGTGGTCCCGTAGAAGGCGCGCCAGCTGTCGTACTCCCGGTCCGAGCCGGTCAGCCGCGCGAAGGACTCCCGGGTGCGCGCCTCGCCGCCGCCCACGAGCAGCCCGCCCGGCCGTCCGTCGCGCTCGACCGGCGTGTACGAGGAGACCGTGCGCCGGCGTACCGAGAACCGCAGGTCCAGATCGCGCACGATCTTCGCCGGGAGCAGGGAGACGAGGTAGGAGTACCGCGAGAGCCGGGCGTCGACCCCGGCGAAGGGGCGGGCGGAGACCGCGGCCCCGCCGGTGCGGCCGAGCCGCTCCAGCACCAGCACCGACCGGCCCGCCCGGGCCAGGTACGCGGCGGCCACCAGCCCGTTGTGGCCGCCTCCCACGATCACCGCGTCGTGCACCGCGCTGCCGAAGTCGTCGAGACCTGTCCGTGCCGAACCCCGCGAAGTGGTCATGGCTGTTGGTAGCACACCTGGCCGAGCCGCTCCAGGCAATGGGCCTCGTCCGCGTGGGCCAGGACGGTGTCGGGGTGGTCGTCGCCGAGCGCCCGCTCGCGGATGCCGGACAGGTCCCGGTAGACGGGCAGGGCCTCCTCCCAGCGGCCGAGCCGGCCGAGCCCGACGGCCAGTTCGCGGCGGCTGACCAGAGTGTCGGGGTGTTCGGCGCCCAGTGCCTCGGCGCGCGCCGCGCCGACCTGCCGCGCCTCCTCCACCGCCTCCTCCCAGCGATCGAGCCGGCCCAGGTTGACGCCGAGGACGTGCCGGGCGCGCAGGGTCTCCGGGTCGGCGGTCCCGTACGCGCGGGTGCGGTCCAGGACGAGAGCCCGGAAGAGTGCGAGGGCCTCGGCGTGCCGCCCGGTGCGCCCGAGGGCGATGCCGACCTCGTAGCGCGCGGCCAGGGTGTCGGGGTGGTCTCGGCCGAGGACCCGCTCCCGTGCGCCGGCGACCTCGCGGAAGCCGGTCAGCGCGTCCTCCCAGCGATCGAGCCGGCCCAGCGCGTACGCGGCCTCGTAGCGGGTCAGCAGGGTGTCCACATGATCGGCACCGAGCACCTCGGCCCGGGCGTCGGCGACCTCGGCCGCCGTCGTGTGGGCTTCCGCGTGCCGGCCGAGGGCCCCGAGGGCGCAGGCCAGGTTGTGGCGGCAGCGCAGGGTGTCGGGGTGGCGGGGGCCCGCGGTCCGGTCGCGGGCGTCGAGCACCGTCCGGTAGATCTCGTACGCCTGCGCGTGGCGGCCGAGTCGGCCCAGTTCGTACGCGGTTTCCTGGCGCGCCGCGAGGGTGTCGGGGTGGTCCGCGCCGAGGGCCCGGGCGCGCCCGTCCGCGACGGCCGTGTAGACGGCGAGCGCCTCTTCGGGGCGGCCCGCGCGGCTGAGGGCGAAGGCGTGGGTGTGCCCGGCCGCGAGCGCGTCGGCGCCCGTGCCGGGCCCGGACGGGCGGCCGGGGAGCCCGTACGCGGCGGTGAGCCGGGGGTCCCGGCCCGGCTCGGGGCGGGCGGTGGGCCGGGGGTGGAGGTGGGGGCCGCTCGCGGGCGGCGTGACCTGCTCGGTGGCTGACCAGGACCCGGTGAGCACCGCCCACGCGCCGCTCGCGGGGCGGGCGTCGAGGCCGGCCTTGCGCCCGGCGGTCATGCCGTGCGCCCATGCCGGCAGCGGGGCCGCCGCGCCGGGCGGGCCGCTCGGGCCGATCCGGGCCTCGACCAGCCGGCGGTGGACGTGGCGGGCGTCGCCCGGCCGGTCCTCGGGGCGCTTGGCGAGGAGGTCCAGGACCACTTGGTCGAAGTAGCCGGGCAGCTCGGGGCGGTGCTCGCGCGGTGGCACGGGCGCGGTGTCCCGGTGGCCGACCAGCACCGACCAGGAGTCGCCGAGGTCGAAGGGCGGCGCGCCGGTGGCGATCTCGTACAGGACGCAGCCCAGGGAGTAGAGGTCGCTGCGGTGGTCGACCTCGCCGCCCGCGATCTGCTCGGGAGACATGTAGTGCGGGGTGCCCATGGCCATCCCGCCGCCGGTGAGCTTGGCCGTGAAGCCGATGTCGTGGGCGAGGCGGGCGATGCCGAAGTCGCAGATCTTCACGGTGCCGTCGGTGAGCCGCATGATGTTGGCCGGTTTCAGGTCACGGTGCACCACGCCCTGGTCGTGGGTGTAGCCCAGGGCGGCCGCCATTTGCTCCGCGATGTCGACGACCACGTCCACCGGCAGCGGCCGGGTGTCGTTGTCCTCCAGGAGCTGGCTGAGGTTGCGGCCCTCCAGGAGCTCCATGACGAGGTAGAGGGGGCCGCCGGCGGCGCTGTCGTCGCCGAAGTCGTGGACGACGGTGACGCCCCGGTGCTGGAGCGACGCGGCGACGCGGGCCTCCCTGCGGAACCGCTCTCGCAGCACCTGGGTGAAGTGCGCGTCCTGTTCCGGACCGAGCGGTTTGAGACACTTCACGGCGACCTGCCGGCCCAACGACTCGTCCCGGGCCCGCCACACCTCGCCCATGCCGCCGCGGCCGATCAGGTCGAGCGACCGGTACCGACCCTGGATCAGTCTGGACTCCGCCATGTCTTGAAGCCGCCCCCGTCGTCGTGCTACGCCCTCCCCGGCCCGTCCAGTATGGCCGCTGATGTACGCAGTGTGTACGGCGCGGGGCGGCTCCCGGGGCCCATGCGGCGCATCGCTTTCAAGATGTGACCTGGCGGCAGCTGCCAGCGCAGACCTGCGGGGATGGTGCGCAGCGCGCGTCCGGTGAGGCGCAGGTGCCGGGTGACGGTACGAGGAGGCGGTGCGGGCCGGCCGTACAGCTGGTGCGCCCAGCCGGGGAGGGACCCGTACGCGAGACCGGCGAGCGGTCGCCACAGCAGATTTCGGCCAGGGACGAGGAGGGGGTGGACGGGCGGACCGCGCAGGAAATCGTCCACGGCACGGGCGTCCGGACCGGCGGCGAGCTCGGGGCGGACGCGGTCGAAGTACGCGGCCAGTCCGGCGGCGTCGGCGGGGACGGTGGCGGGGTCGAGGCCGACGAGGCGGGCGTTGACGCGGTTCTCGTCCACGTAGCGGTCGGCCTGGGCGGGGTCCAGCGGGATGCCGGAGCGGAGCAGGACGTGCAGGAAGCTGTCGATCTGCGCGCAGTGGATCCACAGCAGCAGTTCGGGGTCGTCCACGGGGAAGCGCTCGCCGGTGACCGGGTCGGTGGCGGAGAGCTTGCGGTGGATCGCGCGGACCCGGCCGCCGGCACGTTCGGCGGCCTCGGTGGTGCCGTAGGTGAGGGTGCCGACGAAGTCGGCGGTCCGCAGCAGGCGGCCCCAGGCGTCGCGCTCGAAGGCGGAGTTCGCCATGACCCCGCGCACGGCACGGGGGTGCAGCGCCTGCAGGTAGAGCGCGCGCACCCCGGCGATCCACATCATCGGGTCGCCGTGGCACTGCCAGGTGACGGACGAGGGCCCGTACAGCCCGGGGTCGGGGTCGGGGCCCGGTCCCGGGGGGCGGCCCGCAGCCGGTGCCGCTGCCGCGACCGGTCCTGGTCCCGGCCCTGTTCCCGCTGCGGGTCTTGCTCCCGGTCCCGACCTTGTTCCCGCCGCCGGTCCCGGCCCTGTCCCCGCCGCCGGTCCGGGCCCTGTTCCTGTTCCCGCTTCCGGTGCCGCGTCCATCCCCGTACCTCCCTGTCGCAGGCGCCCGGCGGATTTCCAGGCTACCCACGTCAGCACCGCGTCGAGACTCGGCCCGCCGCCGTCAGGGCGGCGTTACGGGGTGTCCGCCGACAGGTGATCACGGGCATGGCTTCGGTGTCGCGCCCCGGACCGCCTCCCCGCATCCGGGGCTCCGCCCGCCGCTCGTGGTTCCCTGGGAGGGCCCCATGTGTCTGTACCGGTACGAAGACGATCCCGAGCCCGAGGAACGGGTCCCGGCCGGGCTCCTGTACGTGCCCGCCCGGCCGGGTGGGGCGCGGGTGGTGGTGCGGCTGTTCCGCACCCCGCTCGGCGCCCGCACCGCCGTCGGTTTCACCAGCCCGGGCCGGCTGGCCGACACCCTCGGCGCCGAACAGCCCTGGATCCGGCTCTCCGGCGCGGCGCTCCGCGCGCTGGCCGAACCGCTCGGAGCGGTCCCGCTGACCGTCGACCCGACGCTCACCGCGCCCCCGGTCACCCCGGCGCCGGAGCCCGCAGCCGAGCCCGAGCCCGGGACCGGAGCCACAGCCACAGCCACAGCCACAGCCACAGCCGGAGCCTCGGCCGCAGCCGAGCCCGCAACCGGCCCCGCAGCCGGCCCCGCAGCCGGTCCGGCCGGTGCCGTGCGGCGGGGGGGGTCGCCCCGTGACCACGGCCGTACTGCGCGCCACCCGCGCGGGCGCCGACGACGCCCTGTCCGTTTGGCCCGCGTCCACGACCACGCTCGCGCACGGCGGCCTCGCCGTGGCCGGCGTGCGCGCGCGGAACGCGCGGAACGCGCTGGGCGGCGGTCAGGGCGGCCGTTTCAGCGGCGGACGCGGGGCATGCCGAGGCCGATCCACGAGATGATCTCGCGCTGGATCTCGTTGTTTCCGCCGCCGAAGGTGAAGATGACGGCGCTGCGGTAGCCGCGTTCGAGTTCGCCGTGCAGGACGGCGCCGGCGGAGCCGTCCTTGAGCGAGCCGGCGGCGCCCACGACCTCCATGAGCCACGCGTACGCGTCCCGGCGGGCCTCGGATCCGTACACCTTGACCGCGGAGGCGTCCTGCGGGGTGAGGGTGCCGTCCTGGACCGCGTTGACCATCTGCCAGTTCAGCAGCTTCATGGCGTCGAGCCGGGCGTGCGTACGGGCCAGGCGGCCGCGCACCCAGGAGAGGTCGATGACACGGCGGCCGTCGGCCAGTCCGGTCGCCGCCGCCCAGCGTTGGACGTCGTGCAGGGCGCGGATGGCCATGGTGCCGTGGGCGGCGAGGGTGACGCGTTCGTGGTTGAGCTGGTTGGTGATCAGGCGCCAGCCCGTGTTCTCCTGCCCGACGCGACGGCTCGCCGGTACGCGGATGTTCTCGTAGTAGCTGGCCGTGGTGTCGTGCGAGGCGAGGGTGTTGATGAGGGTGCAGGAGTAGCCGGGGTTCGTGGTCGGCACCAGGAGCATGGTGATGCCCTTGTGCGCGGGGGCGTCCGGGTCCGTGCGGACGGCGAGCCAGACCCAGTCGGCGGTGTCGCCGTTGGTGGTCCATATCTTCTGGCCGTTCACCACGTAGCTGCCGGTCTCCTCGTCGCCCTCGCGGACCGCCTTGCACGTGAGCGCGGCGAGGTCGGTCCCGGCGTCCGGCTCGCTGTAGCCGATGGCGAAGTCGATCTCGCCCGCGAGGATCCGGGGCAGGAAGTACGCCTTCTGCTCGTCGGTGCCGAACCGCATGAGGGTCGGTCCGACGGTGTTGAGCGCCATCAGGGGCAGCGGTACGACGGCTTGCGCGGCCTCGTCGAAGAAGATGAACTGGTCCATCGGGGACATTCCGCGGCCGCCGTACTCCTTCGGCCAGCCGACCCCGAGCCAGCCGTCCGCACCGAGCCGGCGGATGGTTTCCCGGTAGAAGCGCTTCTGCGCGACCGGGTCCTCGTACCGGGCGTAGACGTCCTGCGGGACCAGCTCGGCGAAGTAGGCACGCAGCTCGGTGCGCAACTGCTGCTGCTCAGGCGTGTATTCGAGGTGCACGGCCCCTCCGGGAGTCTCGCGGTCCGTCCGGTCGCTGTGATGGCGGCGGTCAGAGTAGAACCTGTTACAAGAATCCGGAAGGGGGCGGTGACGCCGGACCCCGGCACGGCGATCGCGCGGCCGGCCGGGCCCGGCGCGGGAAGGAACGGCCCTGAGCACCGCCGCTCCCCCCTGCGCCCTCAGTTCAGGGCGCTGATCATCGACTCGGCCGTCGCCGTCATCGCCGTACGGGCCGCCGTCAGGTAGGGCCGGGGGTCCGCCGGGGTCAGGTGGGCGCGGATGGCGTCGGTCATGGCCACGTTCAGCGCGGTGCCGATGTTGACCTTGCGGATGCCGCCCGCGACGGCGGCCGCGAGCTCCGCGTCCGGCAGCCCGGAGGAACCGTGCAGGACGAGCGGCACGTCCACCGACTTGGCCAACCGGGCCAGCAGCGCGTGGTCCAGGGAAGCCGTCCGGCTGGTCATGGCGTGGCTGCTGCCGATGGCGACGGCCAGCGCGTCGACCCCGGAGTCGGCGACGAAGCGGCGCGCCTCGTCCGGGTCCGTACGGGCGCCCGGCGCGTGCGGGTCCAGCGGGGCGGCCCCGTTCTTCCCGCCGACCTCGCCCAACTCGGCCTCGATCCAGAGGCCGTTGGCGTGCGCCCAGTCGGCGGCGGACCGGGTGGCCTCCAGGTTCTCGCCGTAGGGGAGGTGGGCGGCGTCGTACATCACCGAGCTGAATCCCGCGTCGCACGCCTGCCGGAGCAGCTCCGCGCTCTTGACGTGGTCCAGGTGCAGGCCGACGGGGACGCCGGCGGCCTCCGCGCAGGCGACGGCGGCCCGGGAGATGGGCAGCAGCCGCCCGCCGCGGAACTTCACGGCGTTCTCGCTCAGTTGCAGGATGACCGGTAGCCCGGCCGCCTCGGCCCCCGCGACGACGGCCTCGGCGTGCTCCAGGGTGATGATGTTGAACGCCGCGACGGCCCGTCCCGCGCCCGCCGCCTCCAGGACCAGTGCACCCGCCGGTACGAGGCTCATCGGACCGCCTCCTCGCCCGCCGCGAGGATCACCGAGCGGGTCAGATGGCGCGGCGCGTCCGGATCCAGCCCCTGGTGTTCGGCCACCGCCAGGGCCAGCCGGTGCACCCGGACCAGTTCGGCGAGGGGGTCGAGGGCGCCGGCCACCCACTGGGCGCCGGTGTCCCGCACCTGCTCGGCGAGCCCGTCCGGCGCCTCGCCGAGCGACCAGGTGGCGGTGCCGGGGCCCGAGACGCTGATCGGCCCGTGCCGGTACTCCATGGCCGGGTACGACTCGGCCCAGGACAGCGAGGCCTCGCGCATTTTGAGGGCCGCCTCGTGGGCGAGCCCGACGCTCCAGCCCCGGCCCAGGAAGGTGAACTGCCCCCGGCCGGCGAGTTCGGCGGGGAGCGGCCGTTCGAGGGCCGTCCGGGCGTCCGCGACGACGGCCGCGCAGTGCGCGCCGACGTGGGCGCGCAGCAGGGTCAGGGCCGTGGTCGCGAAGCGCGTCTGCACCACGGACCGCTCGTCGGCGAAGTCGAGGACGACGAGGTCGTCGGCAAGGGCCGTCACCGGGGTCGCCGGGTCGCCGATGACGGCGGTCGTCGGCACGCCCGCGTCCCGCAGCCCGGCCAGCAGGTCGAGCACCTCGGTAGTGGTGCCGGAGCGGGTCAGGGCCACCACCCGGTCGTACCGGCGGTGGCGGGGGAACTCCGAGGCGGGGAAGGCGTCGGTCTCGCCGTGTCCCGCCTCCTCGCGCAACACGGCCGCCGCCTGGGCCATGTAGTACGAGGTCCCGCAGCCGACGACGGCGGTACGCTCCCCCGGTCGCGGCAGCACCGAACGGTGCGCGGGGGCCAGTTCGGCGGCCCGCTCCCAGCATGCGGGCTGCGTGCCCAACTCGTGCGCGACGTGACTCATACGGGCTCCCTCGTGCTGCCGGCTAGGGATCGATGCGCTTTCTTGCAAGATAGCGCGCAGTTTCACGCAACTTCAAGCATCGACGACCTGATCGGTTGCGTTAGTGTCGGCGGGTAGGCCGAGGGAGAACGCGGTACACCGAAGGGGGCGGCCGATGACCCGCAAAGAACGCTGGCAGAAGCTGCTGGACCTGCTCGTGGAGCGGGGTGAGCTGGAGGTGGAGCCGGCGGCGGAGGTCCTCGGCGTGTCCGCGGCGACCATCCGGCGCGACCTCGACCAGCTGGCCGAGCAGCAGTTGCTGGTCCGTACGCGCGGCGGGGCCGTGCAGCACGGGGTGTCGTACGAACTCCCGCTGCGCTACCGCAGCTCGCGCCGCGCCGCCGAGAAGCACCGCATCAGCGAGGCGGTGGCGGGCCTGGTCGCCCCCGGCGAGGTGATCGGCCTGACCGGCGGCACCACCACCACCGAGGTGGCCCGGGCGCTGGCCGGGCGTCCCGACCTGGCCTCGGGGGCGCCGGCTCTGACCGTGGTGACCAACGCCCTCAACATCGCGGGCGAGCTGGTGATCCGGCCGCAGTTCAAGATCGTGCTCACCGGCGGTGTCGCACGCCCGCAGTCGTACGAGCTGACGGGTCCGCTCGCGGAGCAGGTGCTGGGGCAGCTCGCGGTGGACACGGCGGTGCTCGGGGTGGACGGCTTCGACCCTGCGGACGGCGCGGCCACCCGGCACGAGGACGAGGCCTCCGTCAACCGGCTGCTGTGCGAGCGGGCCCGCCGGGTGGTCGTCGCGGCGGACTCCAGCAAGCTGGGCGTGCGCGCCTTCGCCCGTATCTGCGCGACCGCGGACGTGGACGTCCTGGTCACGGACACGGGTCTGTCGTCCGGGGTCGCTGCCGAGTTCGAGGCGGCGGGCGTCCAGGTGCTGCGGGTCTGACGGACCGACCGGCCCGCCGGCGAAACGCTTCCGCGCCGCACCGGGCGCCACCGCACTCACGGCGGCGCAGCGGCCGCCGGAGCGGCCGCCGGAGCGGTCGGCGCAGCGGCCGGCGCAGCGGCCCGCCGATCAGTGCGCCGTGAGCCGCTCGGACTCCCGTACCAGGGCGGCCAGGACGGGCGCGATCAGCGGGTGGGTCTCGGCGCCGCGCCGAGTGGCGGCGAAGACCCTGCGGGTGGCGGCCGGGCCGGCCACGGGACGGACCTGGACCTCCTTGAGGTCCATGCCGCGCAGCGCCGACCGCGGCACGAGGGCCACTCCCGCGCCCGCGCCCACCAGGGCGGTCACGGCGCGGAAGTCGTCGGAGCAGTGCACGAACCGGGGCTGGAAGCCGGCCAGTTCGCACGCCAGCAGCGTCACGTCGTGGCACGGGTTACCGGGGTACTGGCCCACCCACTCCGCATCGCACAGGTCGGCCAGCGCCACCGCGGGCAGGTCGGCCAGCGGATGCCCCGAGGGCAGCACGGCATCGAAGGGCTCCGCGTACAGCGGGAGGACGGAGAGCCGGCCGTCGTCCGCGCCCGGCGCGCCCCGGTACTCGACCGCGAGCGCCAGATCGGCCTCGCCGTCGAGCAGCTGCGGCAGGCTCTGGTCGCCCTCCGCGTCCCGGACCCGCAGCCGGATGCCCGGCTGCTCCAGGGCCAGCCGGGCGATCACCGGGGCGAGTACTTCCGCGATGCCGGTCGCGAAGGCGGCCACCGTGACCTCTCCCGCCGAGCCGCCCGCGTACGCGGCGAGTTCGGCTTCCGCCCGCTCCAGCTGGGCCAGTACCGCACTGGCGTGTCCGACGAGGATCTCGCCGGCCGCCGTGAGCCGTACGCCCCGGCCGCTGCGGGTCAGCAGCACGTGGCCCGTCTCCTGTTCCAGCGCCGCGAGCTGCTGGGAGACGGCGGAGGGGGTGAGGTACAGGGCTGCGGCCGCGGCGGTCACCGTACGGTGGTCCGCCACGGCCCGCAGGATGCGCAGCCGGCGGGGGTCGATCACCCTGCCATTGTCGCAGGCCACCGGGACCCCTACGGCCGCCCGATCCTCGCCGGCCCCGGCTGACGCGCAGGTCTCGCGCCCTGCTCCGGCCCCGACTGTCCTGTCGGCCCCGTCGGCACCCGGGCCTCACCGGTCCCGCCGGACCGGCCCCGGACGGTCAGGCCCCGGACGCCGCCAGCGCCGCGCGCGCGTCGATGAAGGCGGCCACCGCGCGCTCCACGTCCGCCGTCGAGTGGGCCGCCGAGAGCTGCACGCGGATGCGCGCGGCGCCGAGCGGGACCACCGGGTAGGAGAAGCCGATCACGTACACGCCGCGTTCCAGGAGCAGCTCCGCCATCCTGGCCGCCTCCGCCGCGTCACCGATCATCACGGGGGCGATGGCGTGGTCGCCGGGCAGGATCTCGAAACCGGCCTCGGTCATCTTCGTGCGGAACAGCGCGGTGTTGGCGGCGAGGTGCTCGCGCAGGTCACCGGCCGACTCCAGCAGGTCGAGGACCTTGAGGGAGGCCGCCGCGATGACGGGGGCGAGGGAGTTGGAGAAGAGGTACGGGCGCGAGCGCTGGCGCAGCAGCTCCACGATCTCGGCGCGCGCCGCGACGTAGCCGCCGGAGGCGCCGCCGAGGGCCTTGCCCAGGGTGCCGGTGATGATGTCGACGCGGTCCATGACCCCGTGCAGTTCCGGGGTGCCTCGACCACCGGGGCCGACGAAGCCGACGGCGTGCGAGTCGTCGACCATCACCATGGCGTCGTAGCGCTCGGCCAGGTCGCAGATCTCCGCGAGCGGGGCGACGTAGCCGTCCATGGAGAAGACGCCGTCGGTGACGATGAGCCGGCGGCGGGCGTCCTGCGACTCCTTGAGCCGGGTCTCCAGCTCCGCGAGGTCGCGATTGGCGTAGCGGTAGCGGCGGGCCTTGGAGAGGCGGATGCCGTCGATGATCGAGGCGTGGTTGAGGGCGTCGGAGATCACCGCGTCCTCGGCGCCGAGCAGGGTCTCGAAGACACCGCCGTTGGCGTCGAAGCAGGAGGAGTAGAGGATCGTGTCCTCCTGGCCGAGGAACGCCGACAGCCGTGCCTCCAGCTCCTTGTGCACCTCTTGGGTACCGCAGATGAAGCGGACGGAGGCCATGCCGTAGCCCCAGCGGTCGAGGGCGTCCTTCGCCGCGGCGACGACCTCGGGGTGGTCGGCGAGGCCGAGGTAGTTGTTGGCGCAGAAGTTGAGGACTTCGCCGGCGGCTCCGCCCGAGGTGACGGCGACGGCCGCGTTCTGCGGGGTGCCGATGACGCGCTCCGGCTTGTGCAGGCCGGCGGCGCGGATCTCGTCGAGGGTGCTGCGGAGGTCTTCGCGGACGGACTCGAACATGTGCGGTTCTCCTGGTGCGGCGGAGGGGCGGAGGCGGACGAGGGGGGGCCGGGCCCCGCGGAGGGGGGAGGGTTGCGGGGCCCGGCCGGGGGAGGTGGTCTGCGGGGCGGACGGTCGGGGTCTACGCCGTCCAGTCCAGGATGATCTTGCCGCTGCGGGCCGTGGACGCCTCGTCGAAGGCGGCTTCGAAGTCGCGGTGCGAGTAGCGGCCGGTGATGACGGGGCTGAGGTCGAGGCCGCCCTCCAGCAGCACGGTCATCGCGTACCAGGTCTCGAACATCTCGCGTCCGTAGATCCCCTTGATGGTGATCATCGAGGTGACCACCTTCGCCCAGTCCACCGGGAACTCCTGCGCCGGCAGGCCCAGCATCGCGATCCGGCCGCCGTGGGTCATGTTGTCGATCATGTCGCGCATGGCCTCGGCGCGGCCGGACATCTCCAGGCCGATGTCGAAGCCCTCGCGCAGGCCGAGCGACTTCTGCGCCTCGGCGATGGAGGATTCGGCGACGTTCACCGCCAGCGTGGCGTCCGCCTTGCGGGCGATCTCCAGCCGTTCGGGGCTGACGTCGGTGATCACCACGCTGCGCGCACCGGCGTGCCGGGCGACGGCCGCCGCCATGATCCCGATCGGTCCGGCGCCGGTGATCAGCACGTCCTCGCCGACCAGCGGGAAGGACAGCGCGGTGTGCACGGCGTTCCCGAACGGGTCGAAGATCGCCGCCACGTCGAGGTCGACCTGCGTGCGGTGCACCCACACGTTCTGTGCGGGGAGCACGACGTACTCCGCGAAGGCGCCGTCGCGCCCGACGCCGAGCCCGACCGTGCTGCGGCACAGGTGGCGGCGGCCGGCCAGGCAGTTGCGGCACTTCCCGCACACCAGGTGGCCCTCGCCGCTGACGAGTGCGCCGATCTCGATGTCGCGCACGTCGGCTCCGAGCGCGGCGACCTCGCCGACGAACTCGTGGCCGAGGACGAGCGGCGTCTTGACCGCTCCCTGCGCCCAGCCGTCCCAGGACCGGATGTGCAGGTCGGTTCCGCAGATGCCGGTGCGCAGCACCTTGATCAGTACGTCACCGGGACCGTACTCGGGCTCCGGGACGTCCATGAGCCACAGACCGGGTTCGGCCTTGTGCTTGACGAGCGCCTTCATGGGTGGCTCCAGGCATGCGGAAGGGGGCGCCCCGAGTGCGGTGGCACGGGTGGCGTCGGTGACGGGCACCAATCTGCCGAGCGGCGTGGTGATCAGTCCATCGAGACTTTCTTAAGCGGGTCGACAGCCCAGCTTCACGCCTATGCTCCTCAGGTGACGGGCAGGGGCCCGGGCCGGGGACGGCACGGGGGAACGGGGAGGTGGGGGGCGTGCCGAGTCTGCGCAGCAGGGCGCTGTCGGCGGCGCTGATCGCGGCAGGACGGCGAAGACGGTTCGCGAGTGCCGAGGCGGTGCGCACCCGGGTGGCGGAGTCCGCCCGCCGGCCGGCGTCGCACCTGCCTCCGCGTTCGCTGGGCCGGGCGGCGGAGATCTCGCGGACCTTCGTGGGGGCCTGGCCCGTGTACAACGTGTCCCCCCGCGAGGCCGAGCCGGCGGTCCACGTGCTGTACCTGCACGGCGGCTGCTACATCAACGAACTGGTCCGTCCGCACTGGGCGATGATCCGGACCCTGGTCACGCGGGCCCGGGCACAGGTGATCGTCCCGGCCTACATCCTGGCCCCGCGCGGTACCGCCGACCGGACGGTCCCGGCCGCCGCGGACCTGCTGAGCGGCCTGATCGCCAGCGGCGGGGACGGCGGGACGGTGCTCGTCGGGGATTCGGCCGGCGCGGGACTGGCGCTGGCGGCCGCGCAGCGGCTGCGCGACCGCACGGGGGCGCAGCCGTCCCGGATCGTGCTGATCTCGCCCTGGTTGGACGTGACCATGAGCCATCCGGACCAGGCGGCGATCGAGACCGGCGACCCGATGCTGGCGCGGGCCGGGCTGCGGGAGGCCGGGCGGCTGTACGCGGGGACGCTGGCGGCCGACGATCCCCTGGTGAGTCCGCTCCGGGGGTCCTTCGCGGGGCTGGCGCCGCTGACGGTGTTCAGCGGGACCCGGGACGTGCTGGCCACCGACAGCAGGGAGCTGGTGCGCCGGGCACGGGCGGAGGGCGTGGAGGTGGACTTCCACGAGGAGGCGGGGCTGCCGCACGTGTACCCGCTGCTGCCGGTCCCGGAGGGGCGGGCGGCGCGCGAGCACATCGTGCGGCTGATCCAGGAGGCGGCGGAGCTCTGAGCGCGGCCCGGGCGGGGGCGGCCGCGGCGCCGGCTTCGCGGGTGCCCCGCGCGGCGGCCTTTTCCGCCCCGCCGGGGGCCGCGAGGTGTCGCGCTCAGGCCGTGCAGGTCATCAGCGAGCTGATCGGCCAGGCCCGGTACGCCGTCCAGTACGCCTCGTCGCGCACCGGGTCGGCGGGTGGGGTCCGGTTCGGCTGCCAGCCGACGGTGGTGAACCCCGCCTCGACGGCCGCTTCGGCGAGGTCCGCGTGGGCCCATTCGCGGAACTCGAAGGGCATCGGCGGCTCGGTCAGGAAGTGCGCCTTGAGCAGCGGCGCGTCCCCCTGCACCACCCGGTCGAGGATCCGGACCCCGTACGGTGACCAGTCCACGCGCGGGAACGCGCCCGCGTTCGGCACGATGGCGAGCAGCCGTCCGCCCGCGCGCAGGCTGGTGCGCACGGAGCGGAACATTGCGTGCAGGGAGCTGCGGTCGGGCGCGTGGTTGAAGAGGTAGGCGGTGGTGGCGAGGTCGAAGGGGCCGAGGTCGGGCAGCCCGTCCGCGTCGGCGACGACGTACTCGACGTCGGGGCGGTCCCGCGTCGCCTCGTGCTCGCGCGCGAGCCTGATCATCTCCTCCGAGGTGTCCACGCCGACGGTCCGGCGGGCTCCGCCCCGGGCCAGCAGCCGGGTGTTGTAGCCGTAACCGCACCCCAGGTCGAGGGCGTCGAGGCCGCGTACGCCGCCGAGCGCGTCGAGGGCGCCGTGCAGGGTGTAGGTGTCGGCCGCCGAGAAGGCCGCCGTGGTCGTGGACTCCGCGTAACGCTCGCCGATGGTGTCGTACTGGAACCGCATGCTCTGCCTTCCGGGGGCCTGCCGGGGGTGGGGACGCGTGCGTATCGTGCCCCGGCGCGCACCCGCGGGAAGTCCCGTACACCCGTGCGTCCCCCGGACGAGGGAAGCGGTCGGCCCAGGTAGCGTCCCGTACCGGGCCCGGGGCGGGCGGCGCCGGGCCCGGCGGGCAGGTCTGCGGAAGGGGCGCGGACCCGGCGGCGGCGTGTGGAAGGGGCGCGGACCCGGCGGGCGGCGCGAGAGCACCAGGCGCGTTCCGAAGCACCGCTCTCCGCCCGCGCGGGGCGCCCTCCGGGGTGCGGCGCCCGCCGATCGGGGCGCATCCTGGCGGTGTGACGGCGAGACCGGACAACGGCGGCCCCGCCCCCGATGCCACGGCCCGCACGCTGGCCCGGGCCATCCTGGAAGCCGTGGCGGCCGTCGGCGGGTACGCGGGTGGCGTCTACCTGCGCTCCGGCAGCGAGGGACTGCTCCGGCTGGCCGTGGTCACGGGACTGCCGGTACGCCTCTTCCGGCCCTGGTGGCGGATGCACGCGAACCGCCCCTACCCGGTCGCGGAGGTGTACCGCACGGGGCAGGCCGTGCACCTGACCGACGCGGAGGCGGCCATGCGCTTCCCGCAGCTGATGGTCGGGCTGCCGTTCCCCTTCGCCTCCCTCTACGAACCGGTGGCCGCCGGTCCGGAGCGGTTCGGCGTGCTGTTCGTCATCCGCGCGGCGACTCCCGGGGTCCCGGTCGGGGCCCTCGACCGGGAGCGGCTGCGCGCGGCCGGGGAGCGGCTCGCCCGCGACCTCGCCGCGCTCACACGCGCCGGGGACCCGGTGGCCTGGGAGGGGGACGCGCTCGGCGTCGGCCCGCCCGCGACCGGCGGGGGCGCGGGCGAGGCCGTGGACCGGCTGACGCAGGCCGTGTTGTCCCTGGACCGGCAGGGCGTCGTCGGCTTCGTCAACTCCGCCGCCGAGGAGCTCCTCGGCCTCCGCGCGGCGCGGCTGCGGGGGCAGGTGCTCTGGCAGGTGCTGCCGTGGCTGGGGCATCCCGCGTACGAGGACCACTTCCGGGCCGTCTTCATGTCCACCGAACCGGTGCACTTCCGGGCCCGGCGCGGCCGGCACCCGCCCGGGGAGTGGATGTCCGTCGGCCTTTACCCCGGCCCGGGCGGGGTGACGCTGACGATCGGTGCCGCCGAGAGGAGCGCCTACGCGCCCGCTTCCGTCATCGAGCCGGGCGCGGGTCCGGACTCGCCCACCGACCGGGCCACCGCGCTGTACCGGCCGGTGGCCCTCGCCATCGCGCTGTCCGAGGCGGTCACGGCCCGCCAGGTGTCGGCGGTGGTCACGCAGGAGCTGCTGCCTGCCTTCGGCGGACGCCAACTGGCGATCTACCTGCTCGACGAGCGGCACCTGCACCTGGCGTGGGAGACCGGCTTCCCGCGCGGCTTCCTCAACCGGTTCGACGGGGTCGCGCTCGACGTCCGGCTGCCCGGTGTGGAGACCCTGACCTCCGGCCGCCCGCTGTTCTTCGAGTCGATGGAGCACCTGGCGGCCGCCTATCCGGGCATCCCGCTGGACGCCGACGTCGGGGCCCGCGCCTTCCTGCCCCTGATCGCCTCCGGCCGGCCGGTCGGCTCGTGCATCCTCGGCTTCGAGGCGCCCCGGGGATTCAGTCCGGAGGAGCGTACGGTGCTGACGGCGCTGGCCGGGCTGATCGCGCAGGCCCTGCAGCGCGCGCGGCGCTACGACACCGAGGCGGCGCTGGCCCGCGGCCTCCAGGCCGCACTGCTGCCGCACCGCCTGCTGGTGCGCGAACACGTGGACACGGTGGGCCGCTACCTCCCCGGCACCCAGGGCATGGAGGTCGGCGGCGACTGGTACGACGTCATCGAGACCCGCGGCGGACCGCTGGCCCTGGTCATCGGGGACGTCCAGGGCCACGGGGTGTCGGCCGCGGCGACGATGGGCCAGCTCCGCAGCGCGGTACGGGCCTTCGCTCTCGCCGGCAGCACGCCGGAAGAGGTGATGCGCGGAACGAACCGGCTGCTCATCGACCTGGACCCGGGGCAGTTCGCCAGCTGCTGCTACATCCTGCTCGACCCCGCGTCGGGCGCCGTCCGGGCGGTCCGCGCCGGGCACCCGCAACCGCTGCTGCGCCACCCCGACGGCCGGACCGAGGTGCTGGATCTGGCGGGCGGCGTGGTCCTCGGCATCGACCCGGAGGCCACGTACCCCGTCACGCCGCTGCGGTTGGAGATCGGCTCCGTGCTCGCCCTGTACACCGACGGGCTGGTGGAGGCGCCGGGTGTCGACATCGACCTCGGGGTGGAGCGGTTGCGGTGCGCCCTGGCCGCGGCGGCCCGGCCGGCGCCGCTGACGGAGACGGCCGACCGGCTGATCAGCGAGGCGGGCGGCGCCACCGACCGGCCGGACGACATCGCCCTGCTGCTCGCGTCCCGTACGGGCGGCGCCGAGCCGGGCACCGGGGGCCCCGGCCCCGGCGCCGCCGTACAACACCCCGGGGGCCCCGGCCCCGGCGCCGCCGAGGACGCCCGCCCCTACCGAGAGCGCTGACCGGCCACTGGTCCGCTCCTCCGGAGGGAGCAGAAGCACCGCCTCCGCAAGCGCCGTTGAGGGGCTGCCGCCGGCGTTGTCGGTGCCCGGGCGTAAATTCCCGGGGATGGGGATCTACCTGTACTCCGTCGACGCGGCCGACTGGTCCGACGAAGAGGTGCTGCGGCCGACCGCGCTCGCGCTCGACGCCGAGCTGGCACGTCGCGGATGGCCGGCCTGGGGTCCGGCGGCGGGGCCGGCGCACGCGCCGGAGCCGGGGTTCTCCGAGAAGCTGAACCGCCCCATGGAGGGCTTCTCGCAACTGTGCCGGGCGCAGTCCGGCGGTACGGAGTGCGAGGACGCGCTGCTCGACTGGAACCTGCTGGTCCCGCTCCCCTTCACGGGATCCCTGGACCTCCCCGAACACCCGGTGACCGGGGAGGAGATCACCGTCCGCAGCGCCCACCGGGCGCTGGAGGCGGCGGAGCGGCTCGCCGCCGCCCTCTCGCTGCCGGCGGTGGCGACGGCACACGGGGGCGCTCTGGGCCTGACGAACTGGTTCGCCGGTCCGGGTGTCGCCGAGGCGGCCGCGGCCCGGCCGGGCGGGTGGACGCGGGACCTCGACGCCGCGTACTTCACGGCGGTGCACCTCGCTGCCGCGCGGTACGCGCTCCGCTGGAACCGCCCGATCCACTACGGCTGATCCGCCTGGTGAGACGCGCGCCGTCCACGAACGGGTGCCTCACTGGCCCGATCCCGCCGCAGTGTCTATGATCCGCGGCATGGCCGTCGTACCGCGCCTCCTGTCGCGCTCCTGTTGCTGTCGCTGACGCCTGCCCGCCTTCCGGATCCCGCGACGCGCCCCGTCGGCGCGCGGGGCCCCGCCCGGGCCGTTCCGCGCGCCGTGCCGTCGCCGCCCCCGCGGCCGGTCGGGGCCTGCCGTACCTCACTCGCGTACGTGACGTGCGTACCGCAGGCCCGTGCCCCACGCCCGTATCGCACTCCCCCGCCGTACCGAGGAGCCCGATCGCATGAGCACTCCCACCACCCCCAGCGTCAGCCAGGCCCACTCCCGTCAGGACGAGCTCACCGTCGTCGACGTCCGCACCCCGGGCGAGTTCGCGTCCGGGCACCTGCCCGGCGCGGTGAACATCCCGCTCGACCGGCTGCGGCGTTCCCTGCCCGAGCTGCGCGAAGCCGCCGCGAAGGGGGGTCTGCTGCTGGTCTGCGCCTCCGGGGCGCGCTCCGAGAACGCGGCCCGGACCCTGGCCGAGCACGGGATCGCCGCCGCCAGCCTGACCGGCGGCACCAGTTCCTGGTCAGCCGGGGGCCACAGCCTCGACTACCCCGCCGAGCGCCCGCGGGCCGTGTGGGCCATGGAACGCCAGGTGCGGCTGACCGCCGGGCTGATCGTGCTGCTCGGCCTGCTCCTCGGGCTGCTGGTGCACCCGGCGTTCCAGCTGCTCAGCGCCGGGCTCGCGGGCGGGCTGGTCTTCTCGGCGCTCACCGGCACGTGCGGGATGGCCGTGGTGCTCGGCAGGCTGCCCTTCAACCGGCGCCGGTAGTCGCTCCCGCGGCCGGCAGCGGGTACGGGTAGCGGTTCGAGGCCCGGGACCGGTGGCCGTCAGTCCAGCACCTCGCCCGTGCCCAGGGTGAGCGCGGTGTTGACCAGGCCGATGTGGCTGAACGCCTGCGGGAAGTTGCCCAGCTGGCGTCCGGAGACGGGGTCGTACTCCTCGGCGAGCAGTCCCACGTCGTTGCACACCCCCAGCAGCCGTTCGAACAGGTCGCGGGCCTCCTTGCCGCGCCCCGTCAGGTGCAGGGCGTCGGCGAGCCAGAACGAACAGGCCAGGAAGGCCCCTTCGTCGCCGGGCAGTCCGTCGATGGAGGGGCCCTCGGTGCTGTAGCGGCGTACCAGTCCGCTGCGGCCCAGTTCCTCGCGCACGGCGTCCACCGTCCCGACGACGCGGGGGTCGTCGGGCGGCAGGAATCCGACCCGGGGGATGAGCAGGGTCGCGGCGTCGAGCTCCCGGGAGCCGTAGTACTGGGTGAAGGTGTTGCGGACCGGGTCGTAGCCCTTCTCGCACACGTCGGCGTGCACGGCCGCGCGCATGGCCCGCCACCGCTCCACGTCGCCGGGGATCAGGGGGTCGCGCTCCAGGGCCTTCACGGCCCGGTCCGCGGCCACCCAGGCCATCACCTTCGAGTGGACGAAGTGGCGGCGGGGGCCGCGCACTTCCCACAGCCCCTCGTCGGGCCGCTTCCAGTTGCGCTCCAGGAAGTCGAGCAGCGCGAGCTGGATCTTCCAGGCGTGCGCCTCGGCGGCGAGGCCGGTCGCCCGGGCCAGGTGCAGCGAGTCGAGCACCTCCCCGTACACATCGAGCTGGAGCTGGTCGACGGCGGCGTTGCCGATGCGTACGGGCGCCGAGTCGGCGTAGCCGCGCAGCCAGGGCAGGTCGGCCTCGGGAATCCGCCGTTCCCCGGCGATCCCGTACATGATCTGGAGGTCGGCCGGGTCGCCCGCGACCGCGCGCAGCAGCCATGCCCGCCAGGCCCGGGCCTCGTCGAGGAAGCCGGTGGCGAGGAGCGCGCCGAGGGTGAGGGTCGAGTCGCGCAGCCAGCAGTAGCGGTAGTCCCAGTTGCGGACGCCGCCCAGCTCCTCGGGGAGGGAGGTGGTCGCGGCGGCGACGATGCCGCCCGTCGGGGCGTAGGTGAGGGCCTTGAGGGTGATCAGGGAGCGCGTCACGGCTTCCCGGTAGGGGCCCTCGTAGCGGCACTGGGCGGTCCACGCGCGCCAGTCGGCGAGGCTGTGCTCCAGGGCCTCGTACGGGTCGATGACCTCGGGGCGCGGCTCGTGCGAAGGGTGCCAGGTGAGGACGAAGGCGACGCGTTGACCGGCGCTGATCGGGAACTGCGAGCGGGTGCTGTTCTCCTCGCCCCAGGTGCGGACGGGCGGCTCGCTGCGGAACCAGACGGAGTCGGGTCCGGCGACGGCCACCCGGTCCTCGTCGCTGCGGCGGACCCAGGGGACGACGTTGCCGTAGTCGAAGCGCAGGCGCAGGGTGCTGCGCATCCTGACCCGGCCGGAGATCCCCTCGACGATGCGGACGACGTCGGGAGCGACATGGCGTTGCGGCATGAAGTCGGTGACCTTGACGGTGCCGGTGTCGGTCTCCCAGTAGGACTCCAGGATCAGCGAGCCGTCGAGGTAGGCCCGGCGGGTGCATTGCTCGCCGTCGGCGGCGTCGAGTGGCGCGATGCGCCAGTGGCCGTTCTCCTCGTCGCCGAGGAGCTTGGCGAAGCACGCCGCCGAGTCGAAGCGCGGCAGGCACAGCCAGTCGATGGACCCGTCACGGCCGACCAGCCCACTGGTCATCAGGTCGCCGATGAGTGCGTAGTCTTCGATGGGTTGTGTCATTTGTGCGCTCTTCCCTCGAATACCCGGGGCCAATCAGATCCGGCCCCGGACACCTTCGTGCACACCGACCTCACCGGCCCCACCGGTCCCGCCCGTTACGCGCGGTCGGTCGCCGGGACGGCCTAGCCGCGTACGAGGAGCAGTGCGGCGCCCAGGACGATGCCGAGGGCGAGGGCGAGGGCTCCGTGGGCCGGGCGCCCGTCGCGCAGTACGGGGAGGAAGCGGTCCGCGGCGTACCGCCCGGGGCCGGTGAGGGCGAGCGCGGCGGCGCCGACGGTCAGGAGCAGTTCGTACTCGATGCCCTTCGGGGCGAAGAAGGCCCCGGTGCCGTGGACGGCGATGGCGTTGATCATGGTGCCGACGAGGGCGGCCCGGCGAGCGGGGTGAGCAGCCCGGCGGCGAGGCCGAGGCCGCCGAGGGTCTCGGTGAGGCCCGCGAGGACGGCCATGGCGTCGCCGGCCGGGTAGCCGCTGGCGGTGAAGAACCGGCCCGTCCCGTCGATGCCGCCGCCCCCGAACCAGCCGAAGAGCTTCTGGGAGCCGTGGGCGGCCATGGTGAGGCCGAGGACCAGGCGCAGGAGCAGCAGACCGGAGTCCGTACCGGCGGTGGACAGGGGGGCGCCGGCGGCGCCGCGCGCGGCCGGTGCGGTGGCCCGCGGCTTGGTCGTGGCGGCGGAGGGGCTGGTCATCAGGTGGTTCCTTCCGGTCGGGCGGTCCGGGAGTGGGGGACGGACACAGTTGTTCAAATTCGAACCGCTCGCTCCGACCCTAGCCACTGATTCAAATTGGAACAACCTGTGTAGGCTGGAGGCATGGCGCAGACACGATGGCTGGACGAGCGCGAGATGCGGGCCTGGAGCGGTTTCCTGGCCGCCTCGGCGCTCGTCAACCGCCGCCTCGACCAGCAGCTCAAGGACGACTCCGGGCTCTCGCACCCGCAGTACGAGATCCTCGTGCGCCTCGCCGCGGCGCCCGACCGGGAACTGCGGATGACCGAACTGGCCAACGGGCTGATCAACTCCAAGAGCGGGCTGACCTACCAGATCACCCAGTTGGAGAAGGCCGGACTGGTCCGCCGCCGCAGCTGCCCCTCCGACGTCCGCGGGATCTTCGCCGTTCTCACCGACGCCGGCCGCGCCCGGCTGGACGAGGCCGCGCCCGGGCACGTGGCGACGGTCCGGGAGGTCCTCGTCGACGTGCTGACCCCGGAACAGCTCGACGCGCTCGCCGACGGGCTCGGCGAGGTCGGCCGGCGGTTGCGCGAACAGGGCGCCTGACCCGCTCCACCCGCCGCGGCCCCCTCGCCGCGCCCCCCTCGCCGGGCCGGCACGCCCGTGCTGCCGCCGGGCCGTACGCCCCGGGTGGTGATAGCGGAGCCGGTATCCGGGTATAACGGGCTGCATGGACGGAAAGGTCTGGCTCACGGTGGCCGCGGTACTCGCGATCGGCCTGGCGATCGCCGCGGCGGTGCTGCTCGTACGGGTCTTCAAGGCGCGGCGGCTGCTGCTCGACGCCGGGATCCCGGTGCGGGACAAGGCGCTCTTCTGGGTGGCCGTGATCTACACCGTCTCGCCGGTGGACCTCGTCCCGGATCCGGTCTACCTGGACGACATCGGGATCCTGTTGCTGGCGCTGCGCTCCCTGCAGGCGGCGGCCGCCCGCCTGCCGGGCAAGGAGCCGGGCCCCCTGCACGACCCGCTCGGCCCGGGGCAGCAACTCCCGCCGCGCACAAGCGGATAGGTCACAGGACGCCCCGGGGCCGGAACTGGACGCTGATGCGCGGCCCGACGGCCCGCGCCGACTTGGGCACGGCGTGCTCCATCGTCCGCTGGCAGGAGCCGCCCATCACGACGAGGTCGCCGTGCCCCAGGGGCAGGCGCAGCACGGTGGCGCCGCCGTCGCGGGGCCGGAAGGCCAGGTCGCGCGGGTCGCCGACGGAGACGATCGCGACCATCGTGTCCTCGGTCGAGGACCGGCCGGTCCGGTCGCCGTGCCAGGCGACGCTGTCCCGACCGTCCCGGTAGAGGCACAACCCGGCCGTGGCGAAGGGCTCGCCGAGCTCCTCGACGTAGTGGCGGCTCAGGGTCCGGCGCGCCTCTTCGAGCACCTCGTGCGGCAGGGCCTCGCCCTCCCCGTAGAAGGCGAGCAAGCGCGGCACCTCGACCTCGCGCTCGTACATCTGCCGCCGCTCGGCGCGCCAGGGGACGTCGGCGGCCAGCCGTTCGAACAGGGCGTCGGAGCCCGTCAGCCAACCGGGCAGGTGCTCCACCCAGGCACCGGCTCCGAGCTCGGTCCGCCGGAGGCCCACGAGCGGGCCGAGCCGGAGCTCGTCGCCCTGATCGAAGAGGGACCCCTGCAGGCCGCTGACCACGTGCATGGACCCAGCCTAACTCCAGGAACCGAACATCTGCACGAATGAAGGGCGCGGCCGGGCGCCGGGCCCTGCGCCCGGCCGGCGGTTCGCGCTTCCGTCTTGGCCATGCTTTCGGCACGTCACAGGGGGCGCGCGGATGTGATCAGCAACTCACGCTCTTGGCCGACAGCCCGTCACGCGGTACCGTCACGGCGACAATTCAACAGACAGACGACGGCGAGACGGAAGTCCGGTGAGAATCCGGCATGGTCGCGCCACTGTGTGCTGCGGCGGTATCCCTGCGGGGATTCGGCGCGGCGAGTCAGACCCGGGGACCGTCGTCCTGCACCACCGTATGGGACGCGTTGTTCCCCGAGGAGGTTCCACCATGGCCGAGGCCGTCGTCTCCACCGCCATTTCCACCCCCGCCGGCTCCCTGCCGGCTCCGCTGCCCGTGAAAGCGGTCCTGCCCTGGGCCCTCTTCGCCGGCCTGCTGATGCTCGTGGCCCTCTACTTCGTCGGCGCCGAGCAGGGCGCCACGTCGGTGTTCTCCGGCGCCGGTGTGCACGAGTGGGTCCACGACGGACGCCACCTGCTCGGCTTCCCCTGCCACTGAGAGGCACGCACACCATGCACGCCTCGACTGTCAGAGGCCTCCTGGTCCGCGGCATGCTCGCGGGCCTGATCGCCGGCCTGTTCGCCTTCGCCGTCGCCTACGTCGTCGGTGAGCCCCCGGTGAACGGCTCGATCGCCGTGGAGGAGGCCCAGGCCGCGCGGGACGCCCAGAGCGCCCACGCCGGTCACGGCGGCGGCGCGGCCGCGGCCGGAGCCGCCGAGGAGGAAGAGGAACTGGTCAGCCGGCCGGTCCAGTCGACCTTCGGCCTGGCCACCGGCGTCCTCGTCTACGGGGTCGCCCTGGGCGGCATCGCCTCCCTGGCCTTCTCCTTCGCCCTCGGGCGCGTGGGCGCGTTCAGCCCGCGGGCCACGGCGGCCCTCACCGCGGCGGGGGCCTTCGCCACCGTCTATCTGGTGCCGTTCCTGAAGTACCCGGCCACTCCCCCGGCGGTCGGGAACCCGGACACCATCGGGCAGCGCACCACGCTGTTCTTCCTGATGATCCTGCTGAGCGTGCTGCTCGGCGTCGGCGCGGTCATCGCGGGCAGGCGGCTGGCACCGCGCCTGGGCAACTGGAACGCGACGCTCGTCGCCGGGGCCGGCTTCGTCCTGGCCGCCGGCCTCGCGTTCGCGTTCCTGCCGGGGAACGATGACGCGGTCAAGCCGGGCTTCCCGGCGGCGCTGCTGTGGGAGTTCCGGATCGCCTCACTGGCCGTCCAGCTCGTGCTGTGGGTGGTGTTCGCGGTCGTCTTCGGGCTCCTCGCCCAGCGACTGCTGGCTCCGCCCACGACCGACTCCGCCGTCGACGGCGGTACGCCGGCGCAGCGGCAGGTGCCGGCGGCCGGTTGATCCGCCGCACCCGAGCCGGAGCCGACGTGGCCCCGCCGTCCCCCCGGGGGCGGCGGGGCCACGCGCGTCCCCCGGGGGGCGGGGGCACGCGCGTCCCTCAGGGGGAACCGCCGGGCCACGCGCGTCCCCCGGCACGTCCCCGCCGGGGCACCTGTGCGTGCGGCCGCGGCGCCGCCCCTCGCACTCCCCGCCCCTCACGCCGGGCGGCGGGAATCCGTGCGCGGGCGCGCACGCGTGCACCCGCCCCACCCGGCCGCCCTACGATGTCCGCATGACCGCAGGCAGGCGTCCGGCCGGTGCGCACGACCGGCACGATCCGCAGGAGTCACAGGACACCCAGGCCACCCAGCAGCCGGGTGACCGCCTGGAGACCGCCGCGGCCGTACTGGCCCTGCTCGCCGACCGCACGAGGCTGGCCCTGCTCGAACGGCTCGGCCGCGGCGAGGCCGACGTCACCACGCTCACCGAGGCGTGCGGGGCTGCCCGCCCCTCCGTGAGCCAACACCTCGCCAAGCTCCGCCTCGCCGGGCTCGTCGGCACCCGCAAGGACGGCCGCCGCGTCGTCTACTCGCTGCGCCACGGGCATCTGCGCCGCCTGGTCGACGAGGCCCTGAACGTGGCCGACCACCAACTGCGCGGCCTGCCGCCCCACGACTGACCCGGCCGCCCGGCCCGTCGGCTCCCCGCCCGGGCTTCCGCCTCCGCGCCGCGCCATACGTGCACAGGTACGCACATGTTGGCTACGCTGGTACGGCCCCCACCCCCTGACGACCGGGACGGGTCCCGATGCTGTCCGTACTGCGCAACAGCACCTACCGCCGCCTGCTCTCCGCCCAGGTGGTGGCCCTCCTCGGCACCGGCCTGGCCACCGTCGCGCTGAGCCTGCTCGCGTACGACATGGCCGGCGCGGACGCCGGCTCCGTCCTCGGCACCGCGCTGGCCCTCAAGATGACCGCCTACGTCACCGTCGCCCCGCTGGCCGCCGCGGTCGCCGACCGCGTACCCCGCCGCGCCCTGCTGGCCGCCACGGACCTGCTCCGCGCCGCCGCCGCGTTGGCGCTGCCCTTCGTCTCCCAGGTCTGGCAGGTCTACGTACTGATCCTCCTGCTGCAGGCGGCCTCGGCGGCCTTCACGCCGGTGTTCCAGGCCACCGTCCCCGAGGTCCTGCCCGACGAACGCGACTACACGCGGGCCCTGTCGATGTCACGGCTGGCCCACGACCTGGAGAGCCTGCTGAGTCCGGTGCTGGCCGCCGCCCTGCTGACCGTGCTCCCCTCCGCCTGGCTGTTCGCCGGCACCGCCGCCGGCTTCCTGGCCTCCGCCGCGCTCGTCGTGTCCGTCGCCCTGCCGACCCCGGTACACGCCGAGCGCGAGGGCGGCGCGTACGCGAAGGCCGCCTTCGGTGCCCGGTTGTTCCGGGCCACGCCGCGGCTGCGGGCCCTGCTCGCCCTCGACCTCGCGGTCGCGGCCGCCGGGGCGCTCGTGTTCGTGCACACCGTCGTACTGGTCCGGGACCACTTCGCGCGCGGCGCGGGCGCGGTCTCGCTGGCCCTCGGCGCGTACGGGGCGGGCTCGATGCTGACCGCGCTGCTCCTGCCGCGGCTGCTGCGGCGGGTGGCCGACCGCGCGGTGATGCTGCCGGCCGCCTTCGTCCTGCCGGTGCTGCTGGGCGCCGCGGCCCTGCTGGCGTCCTCCGCTCCCGGTGGCTGGTGGTGGGCGTTCCTCGCGGTATGGGCCGGGATCGGCGCCGCCTGCTCGGCCGCGTCGACCCCCGCCGGCCGGGTCATCCGCCGCTCCACCGCCGATGCGGACCTGCCCGCCGCCTTCGCCGCCCGGTTCTCGCTCTCGCACGGCTGCTGGCTCGTCACGTACCCGCTGGCCGGTTGGCTCGGCACCGGCGCCGGACTGCCCGTCGCCTCGGCCGCCCTCGGCGCCGTGGCCCTGGCCGCCGCGGTCGCGGCGTCGGCGGTCTGGCCCGCCAGCGACCCCTCCCGCCTGGACCACGCCCACCCCGACCTGCCGCCGGGCCACCCCCACCTCGCCGACGCCCGACCGGCCCCGGACGGCTGGCGGCACGGCCACCACTACGTCATCGACCGCCACCACCCCCGCTGGCCGGCCACTGGCCGCGCGGGGCGGACGTAGGAGGCCCGTGGGGCAGTCCCGGTGCGGTGACGAGATGCGGCGCCGCACGGCGCGCGGCCCCGCCCCCGGCTGCGGTCAGTACGGGCGCGACGGGTCCGCCGGGGGACCGGTCTTGCCGCCGGCCGGCGGAAGGCGGCGCGGAAGGTCCCACAACGGGCGCGCGGTTCAGGATGGGACAAAGCCGCACGGGCCCACTTCTTGGTCGCACTCGAAGAACCCGTGCGGCCCTTGTCACGTCACGCCCCGCACCAGCCCCACTCAAGCAACGCGGGACGCGAGCGCCTTCCGCAGCCGCTCGTAGCTCGGCGCCAACCGGCGCAGACCGTCCGCCAGGGCCCGGTCGTCGCCCGTGACCAGGGGGTGTTGGAGGCCGCCGACCAGCCGCGACTGCCCGGACGCGACTGCCGCCGCATCGGGGAGTCCCAGCAAGTCCAGGCAGTGCGCGGCGTCGGCGAGTCGGCGCGCGCCGACTCTGATCGAGAAGTGCGCCAGGAACCCGCGCATGCCTGCGTCGAGTCCCCCGTCGACCTGGGCGGCCAAGGCCTCCACACCGGCGGCACCTCCGAGCGTTCCCGGCGGCACCGGCTGGTCGCCGCCACCGGCCAGCCATCGCTCCGCATTGGGCAGCGACCGTCGCAGCGCCTCCTCCGGAGTGACCTTCCGTTCCTGAACGAAGCCGGCGCGCATCACGTAGGGGGCGTCGACATAGCCGACCGTCTTCGCCTCCCACGCGGCGAGGAAGTCCGCGACCGGCAGCGTCGCACAGGGATGACCGTGCGGGTCGTGGAAGACCACCATGCTGCCCTCGACTTCCAGCACGACCACGAAGTGGTCGCCACCGTCGGCGGTGGGTGTGCCCGGCTGGTGGAGCAGTAGCCCCATGTCGACGGGGCCGACCAGGACGGGGCCTTGGGCGGAGGCTTCGCGCAGCCGCTCCTCAGCCTCCTCCGCCGTGCCGCCGGTGGTACGCGCGCAGCGCGCGCCGAGTAGGGCGATGGCCGCGTCCAGTCCCAGATCCGGGTCCCAGCCGTAGGGGTCGAACAGCGGCAAAGTGCCGCCGAGCAACTCGAAGCCGAACGGCGAACCGGTCAGCACCTCAATGACCGCCGGGGGCGGGGCCGCCTCGCCGAGCACCATGCCCAGGGAGTTGGCGTAGCAGTACGGGCCGGAGCCGATGTAGTGGGTCACTGTTGTCCTGTCTTCTTCGGTGATCAGCGGCCCCGGAGGGATTCGATCTCGCGGCGTTCGCGCTTGGTCGGGCGCCCGGCACCCCGGTCGCGGATGCCGACCACGGCCGCTTCCACCGGGGTGGGCGGCGGCGGGCTGTTGTCGATGTAGCACTCGGCCGCGACCGGAGGCCCCACCCGCTTGGACACCGGCCGCCGGACCACGACGATGCGCTCGCGCCCGGCGTGGAAGAGGCGCACCTCGTCACCGGCCCGCACCGCCTGCGCGGGCTTGGCGCGCTCCCCGTTGACCTTCACGTGGCCCGCCCGGCAGGCGGTCGCCGCGATCGAGCGGGTCTTCGTCAGCCGCACGGACCAGATCCACGCGTCCACCCGCACCGAGCCCGTTGCCGTTACCTCATCAGCCATGCCTCGACTCTAGCGAGGTGACCCGGTGGGTACGGAGCGACTTTTGTCGGATGAGACGAGTCCTTACGCACATGCCATGCAGATCATCCGAAGGTGATTGCAAATGCGGCTCATACACCTCTACCGTATGGCACATGCAGTCTCACTCCCTCGGCCGGACGGCGGCCGCGATCCGGCGGCCTTCCCCGTCGAGGTACGCCATGCCGCCCCTTCGCGGGCCCGGAGGTCGGGAGGCGGGACACAGGCCGGGGGACTTCCGCCGGCGTGCGCATCGAGCGGACCTGAACCAACCGGCGCGCCGTTCCTGATCCGGGGGACCGCGGCGTGGGGCCTTGGGACCCGACGCCCGCGACTCCACCGCCCCACCCATCACGCCCCACCCGCTCGGCCGTCGCCGGCGCGGGTCACCATCGCGCGGAACCGGCACCGGGCCGGCCGCCGGCCCGACCGAGGAGCAGCAAGCCCATGTCCCCGACCGCGTCCCGTCGCCGCACCCTCACCGCCGTGCTCGCCGCCGCCCTTCTCGTACCTCTGGCCGCTTGCGCCGACGGCAACGGCGGCGGGGAGTCCACCGCCGACGCCACGAGCGGCTCCTCGACCTCGGGCGAGGTGAAGGCGGCGAACCTCACCGTCCTCGCCGCCTCCTCCCTCACCGACGTCTTCAAGACCGCCGGCGCCGCGTACGAGAAGGCCCACCCGGGCACGAAGGTGACCTTCTCCTTCGCCGGTTCCCAGGAACTCGCCGCGCAGGTCAAGCAGGGCGCCCCGGCCGACGCGCTGGTCACCGCCGACACCAGAACGATGGACGGTCTCGGGGCGGAGACCGGAGACGCCCGGATCATCGCCAAGAACCGCCTGGTCATCGCGGCGGGCAAGGGCAACCCGTTCAAGATCGACGAGCTGCAGGACCTCGCCGACTCCAAGATCAAGGTCGTGCTGGCCGCGCCCGAGGTCCCGGTCGGCCGCTACAGCAAGCAGATCCTCGACGCCCAGAGGATCGAGGTGAAGCCGGTCTCGCAGGAGCCCAACGTCCGCGCCGTACTCAGCAAGGTCGAGCTGGGCGAGGCCGACGCCAGCCTCGTCTACAAGACCGACTCCGTCAAGTCCGGCGACAAGGCAGTCACCGTGGACATCCCGGACGCCGAGAACGCGGTGGCCTCCTACCCGGCCGCCACACTCAAGCAGTCCAAGAACGCCGCGGCCGCGGCCGCGTTCGTGGCCTGGCTGAGCGCCCCCGAGGCGCAGAAGATCCTCCAGGACGCGGGCTTCCAGCCGGCCTGACCTCCGCCCGCGTCAGAACGCCGAGGGGGACGCCCGGTCCAGGGGGGCGACCGGTCCTGGGGCACGCCCGGTCCGGGGGCACGCCCGGTCCGGGGGGACGGGCGTCCCCCCGGCTCCGCACCCCGTAGAGGCCGCGCCGCGGCCACCGCCCGGACGGCCCCCGCGTATTCGGTGGCCACGCGTCGCCGTCCTGCGCGGTTCCGGGCAGCGCCCACCGTACGCTTCGCTCGCCGCCCCCTCCCCCGCCAGGAACGGACATGAACAGACCCCGCACCCGCACCCGGCCTCCGGTGGCCCTGGCGCTGCCCGCGCTCCTGGCCGTCGCGTTCCTGCTGCTCCCGCTCGTCGGCATCCTCACCCGCACCCAGTGGAGCCGGCTCGGCGCGCACCTCACCAGCCCCGGTGTGGTCGAGGCGCTGCGGTTGTCGCTGCTGGTGTCCGCGTGGGCGCTGATCCTGTCGCTCCTGCTCGGCGTGCCGCTCGCCTGGCTGCTCGCGCGGGTGGAGTTCAGGGGCAAGGCCTTCGTGCGCTCGCTGGTGCTGCTCCCGATGGTGCTGCCGCCGACCGTCGGCGGCGTGGCCCTGCTGCTGGGCTTCGGCCGGCGCGGGCTGCTGGGACCCTGGCTGGAGGATTCCTTCGGGATCACCCTGCCCTTCCACACCTCCGGCGCCGTCGTCGCGGCCACTTTCGTCGCCATGCCGTTCCTCGTCATCAGCCTGGAAGGGGCCCTCGGTGGGCTCAAGCCGAGTTACGAGGAGACGGCCGCCTCGCTGGGCGCGGCACCGGTCCGCGTCTTCTTCACGGTGACCCTGCCGATGGTGGCCCCAGGCCTGGTCGCCGGCGCCGCACTCACCTGGGCGCGCGCCCTCGGCGAGTTCGGCGCCACGATCACCTTCGCGGGGAACCTGCCCGGCACCACCCAGACGCTGCCGCTCCAGGTGTACCTGCTGCTGCAGGACCAGCCCGAGGCCGCCACCTCCGTCTCCCTGCTGCTCCTGGTGATCGCCATGGGCGTGCTGATCGCCCTGCGCGGCCGCTGGACCGGAAGGCCGCCCGCCGCGGAGACCGCCGGAGCGCCGCCGGCCGTCGAGGAACCGGCCGGCCGGGACGCGCCGGACGAGCCCGACGACCGGGCCGACCGGACCGACCCGAACCTCGCGGACGGCGAGGACGGCGCGGACCGGGGCCACTGGCCCCTGCACGCCACCGTCACCGGCTTCAACCAGCTCACCCTCGACGCCCGGCCCGGCACCACCATCGCGGTCGTCGGCGAGAACGGCGCCGGCAAGACCACCCTGCTGCGCGCGCTGCTCGGGCTGACCCCCCGGGCGCACGCCGACCTGCGGCTCGGCGACACCGACGTGACCTCCCTGCCGCCGCACAAGCGGCAGGTGGCCTGGGTCCCGCAGGACGGTGCGCTGTTCCCGCACCTGTCCGCCCTGGCCAACACCGCGTACGGGCTGCGCGCCCGCCGGGTGCCGCGCGCCGACGCCCGCCGCGAGGCGCAGGCCTGGCTGGACCGGCTGGGCGTCGGCCACCTCGCCCGGCGCAAGCCCTCGCAGCTCTCCGGCGGCCAGGCCCAGCGCGTGGCCCTCGCCCGCGCCCTGGCCGCGCGCCCCCGGCTCCTCCTGCTCGACGAGCCCCTCGCCGCGCTGGACCAGACGACACGGGGCCGCGTGCGGCACACGCTGCGCACGCATCTGGCGGGCTTCGGCGGCGTCTGCCTCATCGTCACGCACGACCCCGTCGAGGCGGTGTCGCTGGCCGACCGGGTCCTCGTACTCGCCGACGGGCGCGCCCTCCAGGACGCGCCGCCCGCCGAGGTGACGCGGCACCCGCGCTCCCCCTGGGTGGCGCGGATGCTGGGGCGCAACGCCTGGCCCGGCACGGCCTCGGCCGACGGTCTCGCCTTGGCCGGTGGCGGCCGACTGGTGGTGTCCGAGGCTCTGCCCGAGGGGACCGGGGCGCTCGCGATCATCGCCCCCGAGGCGGTCTCGGTGCACCGGACCCGCCCGGGCGGCAGTCCCCGCAACGTCTGGCGGGGGACGGTCCGCGAGATCACCTCGGTCGGCAGCCGGCTCCGCGTGCTGGTCGCCTCGGAGGAGGCGCCGGACCTCGTCGCGGAGATCACGCCGGACGCGGCGGCCGAGCTGGGCATCGTCGACGGCGTGGCGGTCTGGACGAGCGTGAAGGCGACCGAGGTCACGCTGGTACGCCTCTGAGCTGCGGGGCGGGGGCCGCGGGGCTGCGGGGCCGCCGTGCCCGTCGACCAGACGGACGGAGCGTTGTCGGACCCTCGCGCTACGGTGCGTGCATGGCAAACTTCGTGCTGGTCGCAGGCGCTTGGCTCGGATCGTGGGCGTGGTCCGAGGTGGTGGCGCCGCTGCGCGCGGCAGGGCACGGGGCGCATCCGTTGACGCTGTCCGGGCTCGCCGACAGGCAGGGGGTCCCGGCCGGGCAGCAGACCCATGTGCGGGACGTCGTCGAGGAGATCGAGCGCCGGGACCTGCGGGACGTCGTGCTGGTAGGGCACAGCTATGCGGGCATCCCGGTCGGCCAGGCGGCCGAGCGGCTCGGTGATCGGCTGACCCGGGTGGTCTTCGTCGACTCCGAAGTCCCGGCCGACGGCGAGTCGTTCGTCTCCGGCTGGCCGGACGGGCGGGCGGTGGTGGAGGCCTCGATCGCGGCGACCGGTGGCTTCTGGGCCCCGCTGACCGCCGGCGACTACGCCGGCCAGGGCCTCGACGCCGAGCAGACCGCCCGTATCGTGAGCGGCGCCACCCCGCACCCCGGCGCCACCCTGACCGAGCCGGCCGTACTGGCCCGCCCGCTCGGCGAACTCCCGGCGACCTACGTGAAGTGCCTGCTCGACGGGGCCGAGCCGAAGGCGGAAGTGGCGGCGTTGCTCCGGAGCGGTCCGCGGTGGCAGCTGGTCGAACTGGACACGGGGCACTGGCCGATGTTCTCCCGGCCGCGCGAGCTGGCCCGCATCCTGCTCGACGCGGTCGGCACCGGGGCGGAGCCGGGACGCCGAGACTGACACCTCAGGGCGCGGCCCCCGCGCCAAGCCCGCCGCCCGGCCGCACCGCACCGCACGCCGGAGCCCGAGCCTTCGCCCGGCCGCGCCATGCGCCGGAGTCGGAAGTTCCGGTCGGGCGCGCCTCGCGCCGGAGCCACGAGGTTCGGTGCGGGTGCGCCGCTGGCGGGCCGGAGTTCAGAGCCTGCCGGGGTGCCCCGGTAGTACCGAAAGCCAGTCCCGGCCGGCCCGGGCGAAGGCGTCGGCGCCGACCAGGGTGCGAGCGTCGCGCGCGGCCGTGAGCCGGAGCACGCCCTCGGACCGTCCGGCCTCGAAGCGTGGGCCGCCGATCGTGAGCACCGCCACCCGCTTGCCGGTGGTGCGGCGGAACTCGGCCAGCCACCGGTCCCGCAGGGCCGTCTCCTTGCCGTCGAGCGCGGCCGGCGCGTACCGCTGGACGACGGCCAGCGCGCCCGTACCCGGCTCGCGGGCGGCAGCCGACAGGGCCTCGCGCAGCGCCCGCATCCGGGCCACCCCGCCGCCGGCCAGCGTGCGGCGGCCGGTGTCCAGCGGCAGGAACCGGACGCCCCGGTGCACGAAGGGCGCGCTCTCGGCACCGGTCAGCACGAGGTCGGCGCCGTCCTCCCGGGTCTGTTCCGCCCGCGTCTGTTCGGCCCGCGCCAAGGACGGGGACGGTACGACGGCGAACCGCCACGGCCGGGCCAGGACCGCGGCCGCCGCGGCCACGATCGGGTCGGGGCGCGTCGCCTCGGGCGCCGCCGGACCCGTCGGCGGGGTCCGCGCGGTCAGGGTGTCGAGCACCAGCCGGCCCGGCCGGGTGCCGCCCGAGGCCGAGAGTCGGGTGACGGACAGCGGGCGCGGCGCCGTGGCCTCCGGGGGCAGCGGCAGGACGGCCTCCCGCCAGCCGGTCCAGTCGGCGGCCGGCCCGCGCACGACGACCGCGCCCCCGTCGGCATCGGCCAGTTCCACGGCGGCCCGAGCCCCGGACCCGTCTCCGTGCACCCACAGCGACAGCGCCCGGGCCAACTCGGGCACGGGCAGCGGTCGCGGCGGGGTCGCCGAGCCGGGGGCGGGCGCGACCGCAACGGCCCGGCCCGGCCCGCGCTGCGGGGCGGTCGGCAGGACCGTAGCCGCAAGCGGCGGGGCGATGACACCGGGGCCGGTATCGCGGGGCCCGGCGGGCACCGGGCATGCGGGAGGGGCCGGCGAGGAAAGGACACCGGATGCGGGGACGCTGCACCCGGCAGGCCTCAGGGCAGTGGCCCGGGACCCCGGGGCGAGAAAGACGGAGCCGGGGACGCCGGGCGCAGCGGATGCCAAGGCGGTGACCCGGGGCGGCGAGGAGGGGACATGGGAGCCGGGGAAGCGGCGCCCCACGGGCGTCGGCGCGGCGGCCGGGAGCGGGGGCCCGAGGAAGGCGGAGCCGGGGACGCTGACCGGGCCCCCGGTAGGGGCGGCGGCGGGCCGCGCCGGGCGGACCGGGCCCAGGAGGGAAGCGGGTAACGCAGCGCGGATCGGGCCCCGGACGGCGGCGGCGGGTGGGGCAGCGCGGACCGGGCCCCGGGGGGTGGCGGCGGGCGGGACCGGGCGGGCGGGGTGGGAGGCGGGCGGGGTGGTGGTTCGGGGGGACGGGGAGGCGTCGAGGGCGAGGGCGATGCCGCGGCCCGGGCGGCCCTCGGTGGGGGCCGCGTGGGGTCCGGTCCAGGCGGCCGCGTCCTCCAGGTCGGCGAGGGGCAGCGGGACCAGGCCGGCGCCGAGGGCGAGTTCGGTCGTGGCCCCCGTGGCCCGGACGGTGGCGCGGAGCCGCCCGACGGCCCGCGGGACGAGCGCGGTCACGGTGAAGCCGCCCCGGCCGTCCTCGGTGACGCGCCACTGCGACGTGTCGAAGCGCAGGCTCACGTCCCGGGGTTCGACGGTGGCCGCCGCGCCCTGGTCGTCGTACCCGGTCAGGACGAAGCCGGCGCTCTCCCCCGCCGCCACGAGCCCGATCCGGTCGGGGGCCGGCCGGATCCGGGCGAGCGGGCCGAGCACGTCCAGCCGGAGCGTGCCGTACGCCGCCCCGCGCGCGGCCCGCACGGTGACGCTCGCCGCCGGCGGGGCGTGGAGCACCCCGTCCGCGCCGATCCGGCCGGTGTCGGCCGACCACACCGGCTCGCCCGCCGCCGGACCGAGCCCATCGTCGTGGCCGGTCGCCGTGAGGGTCCGGGTCAGGCCGGGGAAGAGCCGAACGGCGCCGCCCAGGGCTTCGACGCGGAAGCCGGCCGTCCGTCCTGAGCCCGTCGGGGCGGTCAGGACCAGGCCGTTGGGGACCGGTCGGAGCCGGCCGTCCGAGGGCGCGTTCTCCAGCGCGAGCCCGGTCACCCCGCTCAGGGCGGCGAGCAGGGTGGAGGAGCCGCCGCCGTCCAGGTTCAGCGCCTCGTGGACGCCGAGCCCGTGCAGCAGGCGGCCGAAGCCGGTGAGGGTGAGGCCGCCGCTGTCCCGCTGCCTGCCGTCCACCGTCACGATCCGCATCCGCCGGCCGTCGCGCGAGAAGCCCACCGCGGTACGCGGGGCAGCCGCGTTGTTCGCCTTGCCGTCGTGGTTCTGCGGGACCCCGGCCACCACGAGGGGCTCCCGGCCGCCGATCGCGGTGACCGGCACCGGGTCGGCTGCGGTAGCCGCGGCGGCGACCGCGGGCCGGGCCTCGACGGCCACCGCGTCGCCGGGGCGCAGGGGAGCGAGTTCGGCCGCCGTCCGGCCGTCCGCGACCAGCAGCGTGGTGCCGGGTCGGGGACGCGGGCGGCGTACGGGGCCCCGTACCGTGCCGGCCGCGGTGACGCGCCCCTCCCGGACCTCCGCCGCCGCGCCCCCTGCCGGTACCTGGATGCCGTCCGCCGACCAGTCGGCGGTGTACGCGGCGAAGCCCCCGGCGACCGGCCTGGCCGCGTTGTAACCGGTCAGCGGGCGCACGGCGCCTCCCGGCAGGGTGACGCCGCCGGTCAGCGCGACGCGCAGGACGCGACCGCTGCCGTCCGCGCCGAAGCCGACCGCCGCGCCCGCTCCGGCCGACGCCGAGTGCAGCAGCCGCCCCGCGCGCAGGCCGGGGCCCAGCGGTGCGCCCGTCCCCCGGATGTCGAAGAAGTCGCCGTTCACCGCGGCCACCACGCGCCGCCCGGACCCGGCGGGGTGCCGGACCGCGGCCTCCGCGACGGTGGTGACAGTGGCGGGGCGGGTGCCCGCCCCGGTGCCCCGGAGGTACTCGGCCCGGACGCCGGCGTCGCCGCCGAGGTCCACGACGAGCTCGTCGATGCGCAGCCAGCGGTCGGTTTCGAGCCGGTCGTACGAGGCGAGCCGGACGCCGGGAGCGACCTGCCGGACGGTACGGGCCGTCTCCACCCCGTCGCCGACAGCCGCACGCGCGGCTGACACAGCCGGAGCGGCGGACACGGCGGACACGGCCGGAGCGGCGGGCGCCGCGGGCGCGGCGAGGAGCACGGCGAGCAGGACCGGCAGCGCGGAACGCGGGGACGGCGGCATCCCGGCAGGATCGACGACTCGCACCCGCCGAGAGCCCCGGACGCGCCGTTGTCCACGGGATGCGAGCCGTTCGGGGCACCGGGGAACCCGTGCGTCGGGCGGGGCGGACCGGGTGAGTGGGCGCGAGGCGGGTAGGCGCCCCGAAGGCGGCCGTCGCTTCGGTCGCCGACACGAAGGAGTGACCTGGTGGACGAGACGACGCTCAGTCTGCGGCAGGTCCTGGACTCGGGATGTGTGGCCGCGGCGGAGATCCTGCGCCTGGACGGTTCGGTCCGGGCCGCTACCGGTGCGTTCCTGACCACGGTCCGGGAGGGCCGGCAACTGGCGAAGCTGTTCGAGGCGCCGAAGGACGCCGTCGCGTCGGGGATGACCGTGGGCGGCGTGCGGTACGTGGCCGCGGAGGCGGACGGGCGCCTCCTGCACGGCAAGCGCGGAGGCGGGGGCGTCGTCGCCGTCAAGAACCCCCCGTTCATCGTGGTGGGCCTGTACCGGGAGGGACACCGCCCGGCGGATGCCGTGCTCGCCGTGGCGAACCTCGCCGACCGTCTCGCGGCCGTCGGTGGTCACGCCGGCGGCGGTCGCCCGGGTGCACCGCACGACGGTTCGCCCTGACCGCGACCACCGCGCACGACGGGCCGGGTGCACCGCACCACGGTTCCGACGTCCCCGCCGCCGGCCGGGTGGCCCCGCTATCCGCCCGCGGGTGCTGGTACGGAGAACTCGCACCACACGAGCTTTCCGCCACCCCGGGGTTGCACGCCCCAGGCGTCCGCGAGCCGTTCCACCAGCATCAGCCCGCGTCCCGACACCGCCCAGTCCTCCGCCTCGCGCCGCTGCGGCAGCGCGCTGCTGGAATCGGCGACCTCGACCCGGATCCGCCCCTCGCCGGTCAGCCGCAGCCCGATGTCGGCGCCGCCCTCCGTGTGCACGAGCGCGTTGGTCATGAGCTCGTCGGCCGCCAGCTCGATCTCGTCGGACCGCTCGGGCGCGCCCCAGGCGGCCGCCGCGGCCCGGATCAGATGGCGGGCCAGCGCCGGGCCCTCCGTGTCGCCGGGGTCCAGCCGGTGGCGCAGTGGGCCGCCGCCGCGAGGGATGGGCGTGCCTCGGCGGCGCAGGACGAGCAGGGCCATGTCGTCCCCACCGCCCGAGTCGCCGACCAGCTCGCAGAGCACGTCCGCGAGCTCCTCCACCTCGCGGGGGCCGCGGCCGACCGTCGACATGAACTCCCGCATACCGGTGTCGGGGTCCGTACCCGGCCGCTCGATCAGCCCGTCCGTACAGAGCAGCAGGGTGTCCCCGGGGTGCAGTTCGAGCGTGGTGACGGGGTAACCGCAGTCCGCGCCCGAGTCGGGACCGCTCGACGGCCCCCGCCCCCTACCCGTGTCCGGAACGGTGTCCGGACCCAGCCCGCTGCCCGCCCCGTTCCGCGGGAGGCCGAGCGGGAGGCCGCCGGCGACCTGGATCCGGTGGCAGCTGCCGTCCCCCCGCCGCACGAACGGGTCGAGGTGGCCGGCGCGCACCATCCGGAGCATCCCGGTGGCGAGGTCGACCTCGGCGTACGTGCAGGTGGCGAAGCGTTCCGTCTCCAGTTCCCGCAGGAAGTCCGAGGCCCGGGCCATGGCCGTGCCGGGGGTGTGGCCCTCGACGATGTACGCGCGCAGGACGATGCGGAGCTGCCCCATGACGGCGGCGGCGTCCGTGTCGTGCCCCTCGACGTCCCCGATCATCACCCCGACCCGGCCCTCACCGAGCGGGATCACGTCGTACCAGTCGCCGCCGATGTCCCGTCCCATCCGGGCCGAGCGGTACCGTACGGCGATCCGCGCGCCCGCCACCTCCGGAATCCGGCGGGGCAGCATGGCCCGCTGGAGGCCTTCGGCGAGGTCGTGCTCCTGCTCGAAGAGGATGGCGCGCTGGAGGCTCTGCGCGATGCCGCTGCCGAGCGCCATCAGCAGGTTCCGCTCCTCGGCGGTGAAGTCCCCGTCCCGCGCGTACAGGAGCCCGAGCGCGCCGATGGGGCGCCCTTGGGCGATCAGCGGCAGGTAGACCCCGCTGCGGACGTTCAGCGGCTCGATGTACGGCCACAGGTCCGGGTAGCCCTGCTGGAACTCCTCCCGCGAGGCGAGCAGGACCGGCCGCATGGTCCGTACCGCCTCGCTCATCGGCAGTCGCGCGTCGATGCGCGTGTACTCGATCTCGGGCACGTACGAGCCCAGTTGCCCCTCGGCGACCAGATGGATCCGGCCGCCGTCGACCACGCCGAGCATCACGCTGACCGCGCCGAGGTATCCGAGTGCCTGCGGGTCCTTGAGGATGTCGGTCACGTCGTTCACCGTGCGGGCGTGGGCCAGGATGGCGGTGGTCCGCTCGACGACTCCGGTCATCCGGCGCCGCCCCTCGCTGCGCTCACCGGCGGCGCCGGGCTCGGCGGGGTCGTGGGCGGCGTCGCGGACGATCCCGATCACGCGGTACGGGCGGCCGTCCGGGTCCCGCAGGATGCTGCCCTGGATGTGGGTCCAGGCCGGGGAGCCGTCGCGCCGTCGGCTGCGGATGTAGGCCCCGTAGTGGCTGCGGCCGGCCTTGAGGGCCTGGGCGACCCGGGCGTCCAGCCGGGCCTCCTCGGCGGGCGGGATGCGCCGGCGCAGCCCTTCGGCGGTCCCGCTGAACTCGTCCGGGCGCAGATCGAGGACCTCGAAGGCGGTGGGATCCAGGTGCATGCGTCCGCTGTCGAGGTCCCAGTCGAAGGTCCCCATGCGGTTGAGCGCGAGGCTCGTGTCCGGCCGAGCGGGCCAGTCGACCTCGGGGTGGTGTCCCCTCTGGGCCATGCAGCCAGGGTCTCACCCATGCCCGCCGCTGTCCCTGCGGGACGCGGGCCGCACCGCTCGCCGTCGGTCACCGGCCGGCGCCGCCACGAGCACGGACGGCCGGTGCGGCGGGCGACTCTCTCGCCCGCCGCACCCGCGGCTGATCGGTGGGTCCTACTGCCCGCCGTTTCCGTTTCCGTCTCCGTTGCCGTTGCCGTTTCCGGGGCCGTCACCAGGTCCGTCACCGGGGCCGTCACCAGGTCCGTCACCAGGTCCGTCACCGGGGCCGTCACCGGGCTGCTCTTCCGGAGGAGGCGATACCGGTCCTTCCGGCTCCGGGGTCGCGAGCGGCGGTTCCGGAACGTCCTGCTGGGGCGTGGTCGGGGGCTGCGTCACGATCGGCGGCGCGGCCGAGCGAGGGGTCGAAGGAGGGGGCGTCACGGTCACCGGGGGCGGTGACTCGGTGACCAACGGTGCCTCTGACTCCGTCACCGGCGGCGGCGTCGTCGGCGTCACCGCCTCGGTCGGGGTCGGGGTCTCCGGCCGGGTCTCGGCCCCCCTCGGGGTCCCGGTCTCCGTACCCGTCGGGGTCCCCGTGTCGGTCCTCGGGGTCCCGGTCTCCGTACCCGTCGGAGTTCCGGTGTCCGTACCCGTCGGAGTTCCCGTGTCCGTACCCGTCGGAGTTCCGGTCTCCGTACCCGTCGGGGTCCCGGTCTCCGTACCCGTCGGGGTCCCGGTGTCGGTCCTCGGGGTCCCGGTCTCCGTACCCGTCGGAGTCCCGGTGTCCGTACCCGTCGGGGTCCCGGTCCTCGTACCCGTCGGAGTCCCCGTCGGGGTCCCGGTCCCCGTCCGGGTGCCGGTCGGAGAAGTGGGCGTGACCACGGGGCTTTGGGTGAGCGGCGGCGGGATGACCGGGGGCGGCACGGGCCTGTCGTTGCGGCCGTGGTGGTCGCGCCGGTCGCGCTCGTACCAGCGCCGGCTCTCGTAGTCGTAGAAGACGAACTTGTTCACGACCGTCACCGCGGGCGCGATGACGACGACCTTCGCCGGCTGGTACGAGGGCCAGGTCTGGCCGAAGCGCTTGGGGTCAGCCCGTAGCGGCACCGGCTCGCTGAGCGGGTTTCCGCAGGCGCAGCGCACCCGGGGCACTCCGCGGTCGTCCACCAGCACGGCCGTCCCCGCCTGGAGCACGGCCTGGTAGGAGGTGGCCTGGCCGTCCCGGAAGCCGTGGTTCGTGACCCGCGTGTCCATCCTCAGCTGCACCGCGGTGAGCGAGCGCAGGTACCCGGGGACGGCCGCCGGCTGGATGCCGAGGACCGAGGCGAACGCGGCGTTCTTGGCGGGCTGGGCGCTCAGCAGCTTGATCTGCTTCTCGACGTCGCAGCTGGCCGCGGCACTGGTTCCCTGGTACACACCCGGTTCGGCGCCGCTGACGCTGCGGGTGCCCACGTTGCCCGCGGAGGTGCCGGCCGGCGACGGGCTCCGCGGGGCCGGGCTCTCCGGCGGCGCCTGCTGCGTGGCGGTGGACGCGGTGAACGGGTCCGGGCCGGAAGCGGCGGCCGGCTGGAGGAACACCTCAGCGTTGGCGTTGCCGGGGCTGCCGCCGGGCTTGATGAGCACCACGACGAGGGCCACGGCCGCGGCGGCGGCGACGAGCGCGGTGACGAGCCGGGGCACGGACCGCCACCAGGGGCCCTTGGCCGGTCCGCCGGCGCCGCCCGAACCGCCCGACCCGCCCGGGGGTGCGGGCGGAGGGGGCGGGGGCGGCGGAGCCGCCTGCTGGCCGCCCGACAGCGGGCCGGACGGCGGCCCGGTGGGGCGCCCCGACGACGGCGTCGTCGACGCGGACGACGAGGACGGTGGGGGTGGGGGCTGCGGGGGCGGCTGGTGATCGGGGTGCGTACTCACGGGCTCTTCTTCCTAGGAGGAGGAGTTCCCTTTGGCGACCATTGTGTGCGCCGTTCAGGTGGTGCCCGCAAGCCGAGAGTGCCACGGTGGCAGGGTGAGCCGGACAACCAGGTCTGCCGAATCGCCAGTGGTAACGGCGTCCGGGGGCGCCGCGAGAGCGTGGCGCGACTCCCTCGTCGCGGTCCTGGCGGGTTTCGTGGTCATGGCTGCCGTCGCCGCGGCCGGACTTGCCTGCGCGGGGGCCGGAAACCTGCCGAACGGGGCGTTCCCGCGGGTGGTCGCCGCCGTGGTCGTACTGGCGGCGGGCGGCGCGGTGGAGGTCACGGGCGGGGCCGGTTTCCTGGCGGGAGGCGGCGCGAGCCTGTCGGTGCTCCCGCTCTCAGTGAGCCTCGCCGGCGCCCTCACGACCGGTTTCCTCTTCCTCCGCCCGCTGCACAACCGCGCGGTGGCGCGCCCACGCGAACTGCTGGGCCGGGCCGCCCCCTTGGTCCTGCTGTGGCTGCTCGTCCTCACCGGCGTCGCCGTGCTCGCGCGGCAGACCTTCGGCGTCGTCACCGGCGACTCCCTCATCGGCGAGATCGGTGAACTCATCGACGCGACACCGACGGTGGGCTTCCGGGCCGCCGTGCCCGCCACCCTCTGCTACGGACTCCTGTGGATCCTCGGCCTGTTGCTGATCTCGCTGTTGGTGTCGCGGCGCGCTCCGCTGCCGGCCCGGCTGGTCCGCTTCCACGCGGCGGTGCGTCCGGCGGCCTTCGCCACGACCGCGCTGCTCCTCACGTACGTCGTGCTCGCAGTGGTCGTCGCCCTGGTGGTGGCCGTGACCCAGGGCAATGCGGCACGGACCCTGGCCGTGGTCCTGCTGGGGCTTCCCAATCTGGCCTGGCCCGCCCTGACCCTGGGCCTCGGCGGCGCTTGGGAGGGCAGGGTCGAGGGGCCCTTCGGACTCCCGATGCCCCCACTGCTCGACCAGGTGCTGCGGGGACCGGAGCTGTCCTCCGTGGACGTGTCCTCGCTCGCGGAGCAGGACTCGCGGGCGTGGTGGCTGGTGGCGGTGGCGGCCGTCCTGCTGCTCGGCACGGGGGTGTTGGCGGCCGTACGGTCGCCCGCTCACGTCCGGCCCTGGCAGCACGCGCTCCACCTGGGCATCGCGCTGGCCCTCGCCACCCTGACGGTCTGCCTGCTGGCCAGGGTGCAGGTCCAGTTCGGCCTCTCGCTGCTGGGCATCGGCGGGGCGGACGGGCTCGGCGCCGAGGTCGAACTCGTCCCGGTGCTGGGGCGCACCGTCGGCCTCGCCCTCCTGTGGGGAGCGGTGGCCGGGTTCCTGGGCGCCCTGCTGGCCCGCCCCTTCCACCACCGCACCGGCGATCCCGCGCCGCCTCGAAGCTGACCTGCGGCGCGGCCCCGGGGCCCGCGGGCACCGCGGCTGGGGGCTCGCGGGTCCCGCGGCCGCTTCAGTCGCGGCGCCGGAACACCGGCGCCGCCCATCGCGGGGGCAACGGAGGGGGGTGGGTCCGGGTCCCCGCGTCGGCGTCGTCCGCGCCGGCCGGTCCCACGTCGGACCCCGCCTCCGGCCCCGCCTCCGCCTGCGCACCCACCCGTCGGAGCGCGCCGGTGAACTCCAGGCAGCTGTGCCACCGGTCCTCCGGGGACTTGGCCAGCGCTCTCGCCAGTACCGCGTCCACCCCGGCCGGCAGCCCCGGACGGCGCGAGGTCAGCGACGGCGGGGGATCGAACTGGTGCGCCCACAGCAGCGCGATGTCGTCGTCGCGCCGGAACGGCGGGGCGCCGGCGAGGGTTTCGTAGACGACGCATCCCAGGCTGTAGACGTCGCACCGGCCGTCCACCGGTTTGCCCGAGATCTGTTCGGGAGCCACGTAGTCCAGGGTTCCGACGAACTGCCCGGCGTGGGTGAACCCGGAGAGCGACAGGGACTTCTTCGTCAGTCCGAAGTCGGTGAGGTACACGTGCTCGGGGTGTTCGCTGTCCGTGCCCTTGGCGACCAGGATGTTGCCCGGCGTGACATCGCGGTGGACGAGCTCGTGGGCGTGCGCCGCGTCCAGCGCGGACGCCACCTGACCGGTGATCCGGGCCGCCGCGACCAGCGACAGCGGACCCGTGCGGTCCAGCATGGCCCGCAGGTCCTGTCCGACGACGTAGCGCATGGCGATGTACAGCAGTCCGTCCGCCTCGCCCGCCTCGAAGACGGGCACGATGTGGGGGTGGTCGATCGCGGCGGCCACCTTCGACTCGAAGGTGAACCGCTTCCTGAACGTCTCATCGCGGGCCAGCGCGGGCGCCAGCACCTTCAGTGCCACGATCCGGTCGAGCCGCAGGTCCCGGGCCCGGTAGACGACGGCCATCCCGCCGTGCCCGATCTCCGCCTCCACCAGGTACCCGGCGATCCGCTGCCCCCGCAGGTCCGCGGGCCGCCCGGGCACCGAGGCCGGATCCTCCTCTCCGGCACCCGGCGCCCGCGCCGGACCCGGTTCCCGCTCCGGCTCCCGCCCAGGTTCCCGCTCGAATTCCCGCTCGAATTCCCGCTCGGGTTCCTGCCCCGGCTCCGGTCCCGACTCCTGTCCCGGTCCCGGCTCCATCAGCGCTCTCCGCCTTCGGTGGCCCGTGGCGCCTCCGGGATCTGGACGATCCTCGTCGGCTCGTGCGTCTCCCCCGGCTCCGGCAGGACGTCGAGCTGGACCCCGACCGTGTCGGCCTCGCTCGGCTCCGGCACGGACGCCGGCGCGGGTCGCTCCGGCCCGCCGGCCACGGCGAAGGTCGCGGCGCGGGGCCCCTCCGCGTAGAGCCACCGGCCGGCGGTGCGGTCGTACAGCCAGGCCGACTCCCCTTCGAGTACGATCCCGGCCCGCAGCCCCCGCACGGAGTTCCGGAACCCCTCGGCGTCCAGCCTTCCCACTGCGTACTCCTCCACGGCCCTGCGGTAGCGCTCCACCGCGTCGGCGCTCCGGGCGAGCAGCGGCCGCGGGTCCTCGGTACGCGCCGGGGCCGGGCCTCCCGTCGTCGGCGGCGGCAGCGGCACGGGGACGAGCAGGCGGCCGTCCACCCAGGCGGACCAGCCGTTGGCACACAGGATCTCCCCCCACTCCCCGCGTCGGGCCAGCAGTTGCACGGGCAGGAAGGGGTCCAGCGCGGTGGTGGGCCGGGACACGTCCGCCGTCTCCCAGGCGGCGAGTCCCTCTCCCGGTACGACGTGGGTGGGCCGGAAGTCCGGCACCTCACCCCCTGCGTCCGCCATCGGGCTGCTCATGTGCCCTACTTCCGCATGACCGCGGGCTCGTGGCGGCGCAGCACGCGGAGCACCAGCACGCCGAACAGCACGCACAGGGCGACGAGCATGCCCATCTCGATGAGCCACAGATCGGCCTCGTGGTCGAACAGCGGGTCCTGGGTGATCTTGCCCGGCACGATGGCGCCCAGGTCGATGGTGTTCCCCATCGCCCCCATCGCCCACCGCGCCGGCACGAACCAGGCCAGCTGCTCGATGACGGGGACCCCGGTCAGTTTGAGCAGGGAACCGCAGAAGACGACCTGGACGATGGTGAGCAGGACCAGGAGGGGCATGGTGACCTCCTCCTTGCTCACCAGGGCGGAGATCAGCAGTCCGAGCAGCATCGCGGTGACGGACAGCAGGGCGACGGCGACCGTGATCTCGATCAGGGGCGGCAGGTAGACGCCCTGGCCGTCGGGGGCGTTGATCTGGACCCCGGCGAGCCCCACCAGGGTGAGAACCACGGCCTGGCCGACCGTGACCGTGCCGAGGACCACCACCTTGGACATCAGGTACGCCGATCTGGACAGGCCGACGGCGCGCTCGCGCTGGTAGATGACGCGCTCCTTGACCAGTTCGCGCACCGCGTTGGCGGCGCCGGTCAGGACCCCGCCGACGCACAGGATGAACAGGGCGTTCAGCGCCGTTTCGGCCGTGAGGGCGCTCCCGGCGAGCGCGCGGGCCATGGCGCCCATGACGAACGGCAGCGCGACCATGATGATCAGGAAGGTGCGGTCGGCGCTGAGCACGGCGGCGTACCGGCGGATCAGGGTGGAGAGCTGGGAGCCCCAGCTCTGGGCCTTGGGCGGCGGCTGGACGCCTGCGGCGCGGTCGGCGTCCGCCATGCCCGGCACCCGGCCGGAGTCGACGTCGACGTAGCGGCGGTGCATGGGTGAAGCCCGGTGTTCGCCGGCCCAGTCGCGGTCGCGGTCGTTCTCGAAGGCTTCGAAGGCCTCGGGCCACTGGTCGTACCCGAAGTAGCCGAGGGCCTCGTCGGGGGGGCCGTAGTACGCGACGCGGCCGCCCGGCGCGAGGACCAGGAGGCGGTCGCAGACGCTGAGGTTGAGCACGCTGTGGGTGACGACGATGACGGTGCGGCCGTCGTCCGCGAGGCCGCGCAGCATGTTCATCACCGAGCGGTCCATGCCGGGGTCGAGGCCCGAGGTGGGCTCGTCCAGGAAGAGCAGGGAGGGCTTGGTGAGCAGCTCCAGGGCGACGGACACGCGTTTGCGCTGGCCGCCGGAGAGGCTGTGGATGGGCTGGTCGGCGCGCTGCTGGAGGCCGAGTTCGCCGATGACCTCGTCCACCCGGGCCCGGCGTTCGGCCTTGGCGGTGTCCTGCGGGAAGCGCAGTTCGGCGGCATAGGTGAGGGCCCGCCGGACCGTGAGCTGGAGGTGCAGGATGTCGTCCTGGGGGACGAGCCCGATGCGGCTGCGCAGTTCGGCGTAGTCCCGGTAGAGGTCGCGCCCGTCGTAGAGGACGGAGCCGTGGTCGGCCGGGCGCAGTCCGGTGAGGGCGCCGAGGAGGGTGGACTTGCCGGCTCCGCTGGGGCCTACGACGGCGAGCAGGCTCTTGGCGCCCACGGGGAAGGACACGCGGTCCAGGAGGGTCTTGCGGCCCTGGTCGACGGTGACGGCGAGCTCCTGGACGTCGAGGGAGACCTCGCCCGTGTCCACGTACTGCTGGAGCTGGTCGCCGACGAGGCAGAAGGCCGACCGGCCGATGCCGACGATGTCGCCCTCGGCGAGGCGGGCGGCGCCGTGGATCCGCGCACCGTTGAGGTAGGTGCCGTTGTGGCTGCCGAGGTCGACGATCTCGTACGCGCCGTCGGCGAGGCCGCGCAGTTCGGCGTGCCGGCGCGAGACGACGAGGTTGTCGATGACGAGCTCGTTGTCGGGGGCGCGGCCGATCGTCACGACGGCCCGTGCGGGCACCGGACGGACGCTGGTCGGCCGGCGGAAGGTGCGGGTCAGATCCGGGTGGGAGACCTGGGGCGGCCCGTCGGCGGGGGGCGCGGGGGGCGGCGTACGGCCGACCAGGACGGCGCGGGGGCCGTCCTGGGCGCTGCCGAAGCGCAGTTCGCTGCCGGGGCCGACGCTCGACGCGTGGACGCGGTGGCCGTCGGCCCAGGTGCCGTTGGTGCTGTTGTCGTCCTCCAGCGTCCAGTGGTCGCCGTCGGGGCGGAGGATCGCGTGGTGCCAGGAGACGCGGGCGTCTTCGAGGCAGATCTCGCAGAGGGGGTCCCGCCCGACGTGGTAGACGCGGCGGGGATCCATGTCAGTGGCGCCCCAGTCGGTCTCCAGGACGAGCTGGGGCGCGGGCGGCACACCGGAGCGCTGGACCATGACCAGATTTTCCCACGATCCCGGAGCACCGGCAGCGGCCCGGCATCGTCGCAGGTCAGAGGCATCTTATGGGTAATGACAACGGTCCCCGTTGCAGCCTTTGCCCATCGCGCCGGGGTGCGCTTCACTTCACGCGAAGGACGCGGAGAAACCGAACAGACGGGGGACACGATGAGCGGGCACGACCACGGTCAGGACCACGGTGACGACCGGCACCGGGGGCACGACCGAGGGCACGGCCACGCGGGCCACAGCCACGGCGTCAGCGCCGACGCGGACCGCCGCTGGCTGGCGATCGCCCTGGGCCTGATCGGCGCGTTCATGGCCGTCGAGGTGTGCATCGGCATCGTGGCCCACTCGCTGGCGCTGATCTCCGATGCCGCCCACATGCTGACGGACGCCGTCTCGATCGTCCTCGCGCTGATCGCGATGCGGCTCGCCGCCCGCCCCGCGCGCGGCGGTTTCACGTACGGCCTCAAGCGGGCGGAAATACTCTCCGCCCAGGCCAACGGGCTGACCCTGCTCCTGCTGGCGGTCTGGCTCGCCTACGAGGCGGTGCGCCGGCTGATGGACCCGCCGCCGGTGGAGGGCGGGCTGGTGCTGGTGACGGCGCTCGCGGGCATCCTCGTCAACCTGGCCGCGGCCTGGTGCATCTCCCGGGCGAACCGGTCCTCGCTCGCCGTCGAGGGCGCCTACCAGCACATCCTCAACGACCTCTTCGCCTTCATCGGGACGGCCGTCGCCGGTCTGATCGTGCTCACCACCGGCTTCCGGCAGGCGGACTCGATCGCCACCCTCGTCGTGGTGGTGCTGATGGTCAAGGCGGGCTACGGGCTGGTCCGCGAGTCGGGCCGGATCTTCCTGGAGGCCGCTCCCGCCCATGTGGACCCGGACGCTGTCGGCGACCGGCTCGTCGGCCACCCGCCGGTCACCGAGGTCCACGACCTGCACATCTGGACCATCACCTCCGGGCAGGCGGCGCTCTCCGCGCACGTGCTCGTGGAGCCGGCCGGTGACTGCCACGCCGTACGCCGCGACCTGGAGCGGCTGCTCGCCGAGGAGTACGGGATCACCCACACCACCCTCCAGGTGGACCACGCGCAGGACTCCCTGCTCACCGTGGGCCGGGCGGGCGAGGAGCCGGCCGACGCACACTGCGCGGACGCCCACGGGCCGGTGCACCGGCACGGCCCGCACGCGCATTGAACGGCCGCGGCGAACGATCCGAGCACTGAGCGGCGGGCGCGCGGGGCATGCATGGAACATGACGCGCAAACGCAGTGCCGGCCTGCTGCTGTTCCGCAGGACCGGCCCGGGGGTCGAGGTGCTGCTCGGGCACATGGGCGGTCCGCTGTGGTCCTCCCGCGACGCGGGCGGCTGGGCGATCCCGAAGGGCGAGTACGAGCCGGACGAGACTCCCCGGGACGCGGCTCGCCGGGAGTTCACCGAGGAGCTCGGGCTGCCGCCGCCGCAGGGCCCGTACCTCCCGCTCGGCGACGTGTCGCTGACCAGCGGGAAGCTGGTGACCATCTGGGCGGTGGAGGCGGACCTCGATCCGGCGCTGGTGGTGCCCGGCACCTTCTCCATGGAGTGGCCGCGGCGCTCCGGGAACGTACAGGAGTTCCCGGAGCTGGACCGGGTGGCCTGGTTCGCTCCGGAGGCGGCCGCCAAGAAGCTGATGGTTTCTCAGATGCCCTTTTTGGAGCGGTTGTTGACCCTTCTTGAGGACTGACGCGACCCGGCTTGCCAACCCGTCGGCCTGCGCGCAGATTGCACACATGACGAACGTCGTGCTGGTGGGGACCCTGGACACCAAGGGGATGGAGTACGGCTGGCTGCGCGAGAGGCTGCTGCGCGCCGGCGTCGACGTGGTACTGGTGGACACGGGCATCATGGGCGAACCCCGGGTGCCCGCCGAAGTGCCGCGTGGGGCGGTGGCCCGGGCCGCGGGCACCGAACTGTCGGAACTGCGCACGGCCGCCGACCGGGGCGCGGCCGTGACCACGATGGCCCGGGGCGCGGAGGCGACCCTGTTGCGCCTGCACGCCGAGGGCCGGTTGCACGGGGTGATGGCGATCGGCGGCAGCGGCGGCACCTCCATCGCCACCCGGGCGATGCGGGCCCTGCCGCTGGGCGTACCCAAACTCATGGTCTCGTCCATGGCGTCCGGGGACGTCGCCCCGTACGTGGGCTCCTCGGACATCACGATGATGTACAGCGTGGTGGACATCGGGGGCATCAACCGTGTGTCCGGGCCGATCCTCGCCAACGCCGTGCAGGCGATCGCCGCGATGGCCGAGGCCTTCGCCCGCTCGGCCCCGCAGGCGCGCCCGTCCCCCCTCCCGGGAGCCGGCCCCCGGCCGCTGATCGCCACGAGCATGGCAGGGGTGACCACGACCGGCGTGGACGCGGCCCGCGAGCGGCTGACCGCACTGGGCTACGAGGTGCTCGTCTTCCACGTGAGCGGTACGGGCGGCCGCACACTGGAGACCCTGGCCGGCCGGGGACTGTTCGCCGGCGTCCTCGACCTCACGCTCGGCGAGCTCGCCGACGACCTGTGCGGAGGCATCCTCACGGCCGGCCCGGACCGGCTCAGCGCGGCCGGGATCGCCGGGATTCCGCAGGTGGTGAGCCTGGGAGCGCTGGACATGGTGAAACTCGGCCCCCTGGAGACCCTGCCCGAACAGGCCCCCCACCGGCGCGTCCACGTTCACAACCCTTCCATCACCGTCATCCGCACGACGCCGGACGAGTGCGCCGAACTCGGCCGGCGCGTCGCGGCGAAACTGCGCGCGGCGACCGGACCCACCGCCGTCTGCGTCCCGCTCCGCGGACTGTCGACGCTCGGTGCGCCGGGCGGGCCCTACCATGACCCCGCGGCGGACACGGCGTTGTTCTCGGCGCTGCGCGAAGGCTTGCGGGGCAGTGCCGCCCGGCTCTACGACTACGACACCCACATCAACGATCCGGACTTCGGACGGGCGGCGGCCGACCGGCTGCACGCCCTGATCGGCGCGATGTCGGCCGCGGGCTGAGACACCCCGCGCGGTTGGGAACCGGCCGTGGCGGAAACCGTGTCCCAGGGGGAGACCGGGCCCGGTGCGGCCGGTCACCGACCGGCCGCACAGAGGACCGGTCCGGCGCAGGGACGCGGTGCGTCACGGCAGGCAGGGGGCAGGGCGATGGACCACGCGTGGACGGTCCCCGGGTACACACACATCCGGGACCTCGGTTCGGGCGGCAGCGGGCGGGTGGTGCTCGCCGTCCACGACGGCACGGGCACGCCGGTCGCCGTCAAGTACCTCAGCGACCGGCTGCGCCAGGACCCGGCCTTCGTCGGCGAGTTCCGGGCCGAGGCGCGGCTCCTCGGCGGGCTGCGGTCGCCGTACGTGGTGGGCCTGTACGAGTACGTGGAGGCGCCCGGCGGCGCCGCCATCGTCATGGAGCTCGTGGACGGCATCTCCCTGCGCGCCCTGCTGAAGCAGTCCGGGCGGGCCGACGCCGAGGCCGCCCTGGTGGTCCTCAAGGGCTCCCTGCTCGGCCTCGCGGCGGCCCACCGGGCCGGCGTGGTGCACCGCGACTACAAGCCGGAGAACGTGCTGGTCGCGGCGGACGGTTCGTCGAAGCTCGTGGACTTCGGGATCGCCGCGGGCCGCGGCACCACGCCCGGCGTCGCGGGAACGCCCGCCTACATGGCTCCCGAGCAGTGGCAGGGCCGCCCGGCCTCGCCCGCCGCCGACGTGTACGCGGCGACGGCGACCTTCTTCGAGTGCCTCACGGGACGCAAGCCCTACGACGGGGAGAACTTCGCCGAGCTCGCCGTCCAGCACATCGAGGCCCCGGTCCCGGAGACCGAGGCCCCCGAACCCGTACGCCCGCTGATCCGGCGGGGTCTGGCCAAGGAGCCCGAGCAGCGCCCGGAGAACGCCGAGGCCTTCGTAGCGGAGCTGGAGGGCGTGGCGCTCGCCGCGTACGGGCCCCACTGGGAGGAGACGGGGCAGCGCAAGCTCGCCGCTCTGGCCGCGCTGCTCCCGCTGCTGTTCCCCTCGGCCGGGGCGCCTGCCGCGGGCACCACGGCGGTGGCGACGACGACGCTGAGCAGCGGCTCCGGCTGGGCCCCCGGCCGCAGCGGCTGGCTGGCGGCGGGACTCGCCCTGGTGCTGGGGACGGCGCTGGTGCTCACGACGGACGCCCTGGGCGCGGCGCCTCGCGGAGCCTCGGCCCTGAGCGCGTTCGCGACCACGGGCCCGGCCGCGCCCGGTACCGGCACGCCGTCCGCGACGCCCGCCGCTTCCGCCTCCCCGTCGCCGGGTCCCAGCCCTTCGGCCTCCGCGAGCCCCTCACCGACGGCGACCGCGTCGCCGACGGCGACCGCCACCGCGACCGCCACACCGACATGGAGCCCCACGCCCTCCCCGACCCGCACGCCGACGCCCACCCCCACGCCCACCCCGGCGACGAAGGTCACGAAGGTCGACGTCTCGCTCCGGACGGGCGTCTACCGGGGCGAGGCGACCGTCTCCGTCGCCACGCAGGGCACCGGCCCGGTGACCGTCGTACTGGAGTGGTTCCTCGGCAGCAGGGCGGGCGACTACTCCGTGCCCGACGGCACGGACACCGTCGTGGTCCAGGCCGGATCCCTGGCGCCCCTGGTCCGGACCCACACCTTCGCCCGGGACCGCGGCTGCTACGGCGGCGTCCGGGTCACCACCAAGCCCGCCGCCGGGAACACGTCCGCGTCCGACTCTCAGTACCTCTTGCGCTGCCAGGAGCCCCTCCGATGACCGATCCCCGCGCCCCGCAGGACGACGACTACAGCGCGACGGTCCTCGGCAGCCACTGGTTCAGCGGGCCCGCGCAGCAGCCGGAGGTCGCCCCCGACCGGGTCGAGGGGTCCGTGCTCCGGTTCGGGCCCGGGGTGACCGCGGCCATGCCCGCGCCCTTCCCGCTGACCGCCCCCGCGCCGTCCCGACCGCGCCGGGGCGGCGGCCTGCGGCGGTACGCCCTCGCCGCGGCCGTGCTGCTCGCCGTGCTCTGCTACCTCGGCTGGCAGCGGTACGGGCCGGCCATCGAGGTGCGCGACGTCGCCGTGGTCGCGGATGCCGCCGGACCGTCCTGCGACTCGGCGGCCGATGTGGTGGCCGTCGTACGTACCAACGGGCGCCCCGGGACCCTGACGTACCGCTGGGCGCGCAGCGACGGGACGTACTCCGAGCGGCTGACCGAGCGGGTGCCGCGCGGACGGCACGAGGCGCGCCTGCACCTGCTGTGGACGTTCCGGGGCACGGGTACCTACCCGGCGCGGGCCGAGCTCCAGCTGGTCTCGCCGGGGCAGCGCACGGCGGCGGTGGAGTTCACCTACCGCTGCGCCCCCTGAGCCGGCCCCCTCCCTGTCCCGGGGCGTGCCGCGGGCCCCTCGGCCGGGTGTCGGGAGGAGCGCGCGACACGCTCCCCGCCGCGACCGGGGGACGGAGCTCAGAACCGGGCGTGCGCGGTGATGTCCGCCTCGAACTCCCCCGTCATCGCCGGGGTCACCGTCGGCCGGCACTCGCGGACCGCCGCCAGGTAGTCGTCCGTGGTCGCTCCCAGCCGCGCGGCTCCCCCGCCCCGCGCGCCCACCGCCTCCAGGTCCCGCTCGAAGGACACCTGCGCCGCGATCCGCGCCGCGTGCTCGATGTCGGCCGGCGTGAACAGCTCCGTGGCCGCCACCAGGGCCTCGACGTCGACGTCCGCCCGCCCCGCCGTGTAGCGGGACCAGATCGCCGCGCGCGCCCCGGCGTCCGGGGTGCCGATGGGGATGAGGTAGTCGAAGCGCCCCGGCCGCAGGAACGCCGGGTCCAGGGAGCGGATGGAGTTCGTGGCGCACACCAGCAGCCGCTCGTCGCCCTCCCGGAAGCCGGGTATCAGCTTGAGCAGCTCGTTGGTGACGCCGTGGATGCCGCCCGGCTGCGCGGGCTCGGTGCGCACGGGCGCGATCTCCTCGACCTCGTCGATGAAGACGAGGACACGCTCCAGCTCGGCGATCCGGGCGAAGGCGTCGCGCAGGGCGGCGGCCAGATTGCCCTCGTCGGCGAGGCGGGAGGGCAGCAGTTCCACGAAGGGCCAGCCCAGCCGGGAGGCGATGGCCCGGGCGAAGGTGGTCTTGCCGGTGCCGGGCGGACCGAAGAGGGTGATGGCGCGCGGCGGCCGCACGCCGTGCGAAGCGGCCCGTTCGGGCTCGGCGAGCGGCAGCACCACGCGCCGTTCGATGAGGTCCTTCTCCTTCTCCATGCCCGCGACCCCGGCCCACAGGTCGCCCTGCAGGAACCGCCCGCCGAGGTCGTCGAGGAGGCCGGCGGCCGGGCCGTGCAGCGGCTCGGTCTTCTCGAAGTAGGCGACGGCGGGCTGGCGCGTGTAGCCGGCGTTGAGCAGGCCCTCGCCGAGCAGGTCCTCCTCGGGCAGCACGTAGGCGATCCGGCCGACGCGGGCGGCGATGAGCCGCCGCTCCAGTTCGACGAGCAGGGCGCTGGCCAGTCCCCGGCCGCGCCAACCGGCCGCGATGGCGATGCGCATCACCCAGGCCCGCTCGCCGGTCACGCAGGCGAGGGCGGCGCCGATCGGGACGCCCTGGTGGACGGCGACCACGCAGGGCTGCCGGTCGGTGAGGGCGCTGATGCACTCGGCGAGCGAGAAGAGGGACTCCTGGCCGAGTTCGGCCGTGGTGTCGATCAGATGGACGACGGCCGCGAGATCGCTCTCGCGGTAGTCGTGGATGAGCCAGTTCACCGGGTACCGCCCCTCATTCGTGCTCCTGCGGCGAGGCTAGGGGCGGGCGGGCCGGACGCTCACGCACCGTCGTGCACAAACAGGTGGTCGGGAACCGTCCGTGTCGTCCATAGACTGGCGCCTTCCACCCGAACGCCCGACCGCCCGACCGCCCGACCGCCCGACCGAGGACCCCAGCACTCTCATGCTGTGCCACACATCCGCGCCCCGACACCGTGCCTTCCTCTGGCTGGTCCCCTTCCTGTGGACCCTGGCGTTCGGCCTGTGGGGACTCTCCCGGCAGGACAGCGTGTGGCGGGACGAGGCGGCGACCTGGCAGGTGGCCGGCCGCTCGGCGGGCGAGATCTGGCACATGCTGGGCAACGTCGACGCCGTGCACGGGCTGTACTACCTGCTGATGCACGGGCTCTTCGAGGTCTTCGGCCCCGGCACCACGACCCTGCGGCTGCCGTCCGTGCTGGCGGTCGCCGCCGCCGCGGGGTGGGTGGCGCTGCTGGGGCGGCGGCTCGCCGGTTACCGGGCGGGGCTCGGCGCCGGTCTGGCCCTCGCGATGCTGCCGGCCGTGCAGTTCTACCTCCAGGAGGGACGCCCGTACGCGCTCGTCGCCGCAGGGGCCGCGCTGTCGACGCTGCTGCTGGTGTCCCTCGTCGGGGAGGCGGCCGGGCGCCGGCGGACGTGGCCGCGCTGGGTCGCGTACGGGCTGACCGTGCTGGTGTGCGCCCTGCTGAACTGGCTGTCGCTGCTGGTCCTGCCCGCCCACGCCGCCACCCTGTGGTGGACCCGGGCCGGGCGCGGTGTGCGGCTGCGCTGGGCGGCGTACGGCGCCGGCGCGGTGGCGGGGGCGCTGCCGCTGATCCTCTTCAGTCGGGGCCAGTCGGGCCAGGTGTCGTGGATACCGCCGCTGACCTGGCACATGCTGATCGGGCCGGGGATCCTGCTCGCGGTCGGCGGCCTGTGCGCGTGGGCGGACCGCCCGGCGCGCGGACGGCTCTCGGCGGCGGCGGTGGGGTTTCCGCTGCTCGCCGTGCCGCAGCTCGGGCTGATCGGGCTGTCGCTGGTCCAGCCGCTGTTCCTCGACCGGTACGTGCTGTTCTCCATGGTGGGTCTGGCTCTGCTGCTCGGCGGCGCGCTGGGCGCGGCCGTACGGGCCCTGGCACCCCGCTTCCCGAGGGTGTCGGGCGCGCTCGTGCCGGGCGTCGTGGGCGTGGCGGCGCTGGCGCTGCTGCCGGTGGAGCTGGGCAAGCGGGCGCCGGCCAGCCGGGTCGACGACGTCCTGGCGGCGGCCGGCGAGGTGGCCGAGCTCAAGCGGGCGGGGGACGCGGTGGTGTTCGTCCCGGCCGCGCGGCGGGACACGGCGCTGGTCTCCCCCGGTGCGTTCACGGGGCTGACGGACCTGGCGCTGGCCCGGACGCCGGCGGAGTCGGGGACCCTCAAGGGCGAGGAGGGTGATCCGGCGCGGATCAGGGAGGCGTTGCTCGGGCAGCGGCGGGTGCTGCTTGTGACGGACGCGGCGAGGGTCGCGAAGCCGCCGTCGGCGGAGCGGGACAAGGTGAAGACGCAGGTCCTGCGGGAGCGGTTCACGGTGGTGGAGGACCGGCAGGTCCGGGGCCGCCGGGTGACGGTGTACGAACGGCGCGAGCAGGGATAACCGCGACCGGGCGGGCCGCGCCGCCGCCTCGGACGACCGGGACGGCCCGGGTTTCACGCGGGGTTCACGGGATTCACAGCGGATTCATACGGAATACCGGGCTCCGGACAAAGGTTCGCCGGGCAGGTTCGGAACATGATCCACCGCATGTTCCACCCGCCCCGGGCGGCCGGCCGGTCCCGCGCCCGTACCGGGCGCCCCGCCCGGATCGCGCTCGCGTTCGCCGCGATGGCCGCGCTGCTGAGCGTGGACGTCCCCGACGCCCCGGCCGGCACGCCGCTGGGCGTGACCGCGCGGGCGGTGCCCGACGCGGTGGCGGACCGGGTGGGTCCCCTCTTCGCTGGCGGCCTGGACGGGGGGCACTTCTGCTCCGCCGCCGTGGTGCGCAGCGCCGGCCGCGACGTGATCGCCACCGCCGCACACTGCCTGGACGGCCCCGGCACCACGGTCTTCGCGCCGGGCTACCGCGACGGCACGGCCCCGTACGGTGTCTGGCGGCTCACCGGCGTGCACGTGGCCCCGGGCTGGACCGACGGCCAGGACCCGGACGCCGACATCGCCTTCGCCACGGTGGCGCCGGTGGACGGCGGGGAGCACGCCGCACTGGAGGACGCGGTGGAGGACGCGGTGGGCGGTTTCCCGGTGGCGGGGGCGCAGCCGGACGGCGCCGCGGTGACGGTGGTCGGGTACCCGCGGGACCAGGAGGCCCCCCTGCGCTGCGTGAACGCCACCGAGCTGATCTCCGACACGCAGCGCCGGATCGGCTGCCCGGACCTCAGCGGCGGCACGAGCGGGAGCCCTTGGCTGGTGGACGGCGCCCTTGCCGGGGTGCTCGGCGGCCACGAGGGCGGCGGCACGGTGCCGGAGGTCTCGTACAGCGCGGTGATGGGCGACGCGGCGCTGGAGCTGTACCGCAGCGCGGCCGGCGTCGGCTGATGCGCGCCGCGCGGCCGGCGTCGGCTGAGACGCGCCGCGCTACCGCGCGACCTCGGCGGCGGCCGCGAACCAGGTGGGCTCGTCCCGCAGGGCGCGCTGGATCCGGTGCAGCGAGAACGGCTCCAGCGGCGGCAGCGCGTCCACCTCGAACCAGGCCACTTCGAGCGACTCGTGGTCGTTGGCCCGCGCCTCGCCGCCCGTCGCCCGGCAGCGGAAGGTGATGTCCTGGAACTGGCAGACGTCGCCGTTGGCGTACGTGATCGGCGCGAGCATCTCGACGAGGACCACCCGCTCGGGGACGCAGTGCACCGCCGTCTCCTCGTAGACCTCGCGCACGGCGGTGTCCGCGGGCTGCTCGCCCGGCTCGGCGATGCCGCCGACCACGCTCCACCGCCCGGTGTCCGAGCGCCGGCCGAGCAGCACCCGGCCCCGGTCGTCGAGGACGATGGCGGTGACGCCGGGCAGCAGGAGCAGCTGGTGCCCGGCGCCGGCACGGATCTCGCGGATGAACTCGGGCGTGGTCATTCCCCGAGCGTACGAGGCCTGGGTGGCCGCTTCCGAACCCGGGCGGGCCGTGACGTGCCGCGTCGCGCGCGTCGGCGCGGCTCAGGTGGTCCGGCGCGTGCGCGTTCGGCGCGCCAGAATCCCGCCGAGTCCGCCGGCGGCCAGCGCGAGGAGCGCGTACTCCGGCAGCGGCCCGACGACGGTGGCCGGGGTGCGGCTGGAGCGCAGCGGGATCTCGGCCACCAGCGCGTCCGGGGTGAACATCCTCGTCTGCTGGACGATCGTCCCGTCGGGGCGGATGACCGCGCTGACCCCGCTGGTGACGGGGACGAGGACGGTCCGGCTGTGCTCGACGGCCCGGACCCGGTCCATCGCGAGCTGCTGGTAGGTCATCTGGCTCCGGCCGAAGGTGGCGTTGTTGCTGGGAACGGCGATGACCTGGGCCCCGTCCTGGACGGTGGAGCGGACGGCGTCGTCGAAGGCGGCCTCGAAGCAGGTGACCATGCCGACCCCGCTCCCGGCCATGTCGAACACGCCGGGATCCTTGCCGGGGCCGAAATCGCGGCGTACCCGGTCCACGTCGGAGCTGAAGAGCCGGACGAAGGAGCGCATCGGGATGCGTTCGCCGAAGGGCTGGATCTTGCGCTTGTCGTAGGTCGCGGTGGGCCCGGCGACGGGGTCCCAGAGGATCATCGTGTTGCGCAGCGTGCCGGTCTCCGGCGCCACCACGGCGCCGATCGCCACGGGCACGCCGATGGCCTTGACCGCATGGTCGATGACGGCTCGGGCATCGGGCTCGGCGTACGGGTCGAGGTCGGAGGAGTTCTCCGGCCAGACCACGAAGTCGGGCTTCGGGACGCGGCCGGCCTTGACGTCCTCGGCGAGCTGGACGGTGCGCTTGGCGTGGTTGTCGAGGACCTGGCGGCGCTGCGAGTTGAAGTCGAGGCCGAGGCGGGGCACGTTGCCCTGGATGACGGCGGCGACGACGGTGCCGTCCTCGGCCGCGTCGGAGACCAGGGGTCGGGCGGCCAGAGCCGCGCAGATCGGCGCGGCGACGGTGAGCGCGGCCAGCGCGGCGGTGGCCCGGCGCGGGTGGGCGCGGGCGGTGCGCAGGGCCTCGTACAGTCCGAATCCGCACAGCGCGACGCCGAAGGAGAGCAGCGGAGTGCCGCCGAGCGCCGCGAGGGGGGTGAAGACACCATCGGCCTGGCCGAAGGCGAGCTTGCCCCAGGGGAACCCGCCGAAGGGGACCCGGGAGCGCAGCGCCTCTCCGGCGACCCACACCGCGGCGGCGAACAGGGGCCAGGCCCGGAGCCGGCTGACGAGGGCGATACCGAGGCCGGTGAGGCCGATGAAGAGGGCCTCGACGGCGGCCAGGGCCACCCACGGCACGGGGCCGACCTCCTCACCGGTCCAGACGAGCAGCGGCAGCAGGTAGCCGAGGCCGGCGAGGAGTCCGAGGCCGAAGCCCGCCCGGGCGCGGCGGCCGTGGAGGCAGCCGGCGAGCAGGGCGAGCGCGAGGGGGGCCAGCCACCACAGGGGGCGGGGCGGGAAGCTGAGGTAGAGCAGTACGCCGGCGAGCGCCGCGAGCACGGCGCGCAGCAGCGGGATCGCCCTGCGCCCGGGACCGGCCGGGGCGGCGGGCCCGGCGGGTGCCGGCGTGGCGGAGGGGTCGGAACCGGCGACGGGGCCGGAACCGGCGGAGGGGTCGCAACCGGTGGAGGATCCTGCGGGCGGGTCCGCCGGATCGGGACTCGCGGGGGCCGCTCCGGAGGGATTCACGGGCTCGTTCCCGGCCGCGCGGGTGACACTGCTGCTCATCTGGCGGAGTGTACGTCCCCGCCGGTCGGAGCCGGGTGAGCCCCTTACCGCCTCACGGGTGGTCCGGCCGGGAGAGGGCCCTCAGGTGCGTCCGGATGACCCGGACCGCGTTCTCGGCGTCGTCGACCGTGACGGTGAACCGCTTGCCGTCGTCCAGTTCCAGTTCCAGTCCCTCGCCGCGCCGGACGACGACCGCCGTGCCCTTCTCCGGGCGCCAGCGGTACCCCCAGCCGCCCCACTGCTGCGGGGTGATGCGGGGGACGAACGCGGCGGAGGTCACCTCGGCGAGCCTGATCGTACGGCGGGGCAGCCCGACGTGCCCGCAGCGCACCTCCAGGACCTCGGCGTCCACGGTGACGGCGACGTGCACGAAGGCCAGGGTCCCGTAGAGGATCAGCAGGCCCGCGGCGAGGCAGCCGACCACGGACATGAGCAGGGGTGCGATGCCCGAGGTCCAGGAGCCGTCCACGGCGAGCTGGATGCCCAGGGCCAGACAGGCCGCACCGGCTGCCGCCAGGAGCCACTGCGCGCGGTTGGAAGCCCGGCCCGTCCAGAGCGGGCCCGGGGGGTGAACCGTCATGGGCGTCAGCCTACTCACGTTCCGCATGCCCGCCACCGCCTGCCCACCCGACCGCACCGGGCGCCGACAGGTGCGCCGACAGGCGTGCCGACAGGCGTGCCGACAGGCGTGCCGACAGGCGTCTGAACCGAACGCGAGGTCCTGCGTCCGTCCGCATGAACACCCATGACGCGGCCCGGGCCGTTCCCGAGCACTACCGCCCCAGGACGCCCGCGCGGCCCGCCGTGGCCGTCGGCGCGGAGCGCGGATACAGGAGGCGCATCCCGTACCGGATCCAGCCGGCGGCGTGAGCACCACATCTGCGGCACTGCATCCGCGGAACCACGGACGTGGTGAGGGCGGCCATGTGGGTCAGGACCGGAGGGACCGGCTGCGCGACGCGGCCGTCGCCGTACTGGCGGAATCGGGCGCGCGCGGGCTGACGCACCGGGCCGTCGCCGCCGCCGCCGAGGCACCGACGGGCACCACCAAGAACTACTGCGCGACGCGGCCGGTCCCGGGCGGCCCCGGGTCCTGGCCCATCTGGAACTCCGGACCGAGGCGACCCGGCGGTCGTGGCCGGCCGCGCTCCTCGACCCGATCGGCGCGGCGGACTTCACGGCGTACGCGCACCTGCTGCGGGGGGTCGGCCTGCCCGGTGGACCCGCGCAGACCCGCACGCTTGCCCTCGCCCGTGCCCTCGCCCTCGCCCTCGCCCTCGCCCTCGCCCTCCACGGTGCGATCCCCCACCTGCTGGCCGGCGCTCCGGACACCCTGGCCGCGGCGGGGCTCGACGACCTGGACGGCTTCGCCCGCGGCCTGCTGACCGCCCTGTTCCCGGCGGGAACGGCGTGATCACCCGACTGGACCGGGCCGCGGGGGCCGTGGTCGGCTCGGCGGCGGGCGACGCCCTCGGCGCGCCCTACGAGTTCGGCCCCGCGGGGCAGTTGTCCGCGGGCGGCGCGGAGATGCGCGGAGGCGGTGGCTGGGATCCGGGCGAGGCGACCGACGACACCCAGATGGCCGTGCTGGTCGGCGAATCCCTGCTGGAGCACGGCGGCCTCGAACTCCCGGACACCTTTGAGCGGTTCCGGCGCTGGGCCGCCGGCGAGTCCAAGGACATCGGGCTCCGGACCGAGGACGTACTGACGAGCGGCCAGCCGTGGGACCTCGCGGCGGCGCTGCACTTCCAGGTCAACGTCCGGGCGACGGGCAACGGTTCCCTGATGCGGGCCGCCACCTCGGCGGTGTACTTCGCCGCCGCCGGACGCCTGGGCACCATGGACGCGGCCCGCCGGATCGCGGCGCTGACGCACGGCGACCGGGCCGCGTGGGAGGGGACCGCCGTCCTGCACGAGCTCGTACGGGTGGCCCTGGACGGGGGCGACCCACTGGGGGCGCTCGCCGAGGTGCATCCGGAGCACCGCGCGCGCTACGAGCGCGTACTCGCCCCCGACCGGCACCCCGGCCTGGCCACCGAGTTCGGGGCCGTCCGGCCGTGCTCGGGCTCGGCGGTGTGGGCGCTGCGCACCACCAACGGGTATGTGCGCGGGCCGTACGTGCCGCCGTCGACCTCGGCGGGGACGCCGACACGGTGGAGGCGGTGACGGGCATGCCGGCCGGGGCCCGGTACGGGGCGGGGGCGGTTCCGACGGAGTGGACGGGGCCGCTGCACGTACCGCTGCCCGGGTTCGGTGACCGGGTGCTGGACGCCGAGGATCTGCGCGCTCTGGCGCGGCGGCTCGCGGAGGCCGGCGCCCGCTGAGGCGGTGTGGGCGTTCAGGGCGGGCCCGACGGCAGTGGGCCCGGCGCCCCGCCCCCGGCGAGCGGTGGTGGAGCGTCCTACACGACGACCGCGCCGTGCCCGGCGAGCAGCAGCCGGCCGGCGGCGTACCCGAGGGCCGCGGCGGGGAGTTCGGCAGGCCGGCCGCTGTGCAGCACGGTGAGGGTGCCGGTACGGGGCAGAGCCGGTTCGGGGCGGACCCCGCAGCGGCGCAGCGCCTGCACGGCGACGGCCTCGGCGGAACCGTGGAAGACGGGCGCCGGGGCGTCCGAACCGATTCCGGCGCGCGCGGAGAGGGCGGCACGGATCGGGGCCTCGACCAGTTCGTAATGCGTGCAGCCGAGCACCACGTCCGTGACGTCGAGCGGGGTCAGCGCGGCCGCGGCGGCGACGGCGGCCTCCACGGCGGCGGCGTCCGCGGCCTCGACGGCGTCCGCGAGTCCCGGGCACGGCACCTCGGTTACACGGACCCCGGCGGCGAAGTCCCGGATGAGGCCGCGCTGGTAGGGGCTGCCCGTGGTGGCGGGGGTGGCCCAGATCGCCACGCGCCCGCCGGCGGCCGCGGCGGGCTTGATCGCCGGCACGGTTCCGATGACGGGGACGGACGGTTCCAGTTCGGCCCGCAGGGTGGGCAGGGCGTGCACGGAGGCGGTGTTGCACGCCACGATCAGCGCGTCCGGGCGGTGCGCGGCGGCGGCCCGGGCGACGGCGAGCGCCCGCTGCGTGAGGTCGTCGGGAGTCCGCGGACCCCAGGGCATCCCGTCCGGGTCGGAGGACAGCACCAGCTCGACGTCCGGCCGCAGCCTCCGCATCGCGGCGGCCGCCGCGAGGAGGCCGATTCCGGAGTCCATGAGCGCGATCTTCACCCGCCCCACCTTAGCCGACCCCCCTTCCGCACCCGGCACCGCCGCAGACTCCGGGCGGCGGGTGCGGCGGCCCCGGCGGCCCCGGCGGCAGGTGCGGCGGCGGGGTGCGACTGCGGTCCGGGCGGCGCTCCCGGCACCGGGCTCGGACGGCGCTCCCGGCGGCAGGTACGGCGGCAGGTACGGCGGCGCTCCGGGCGGCGGGTGTGGGCGTCGTGTCCGGGCGGCGCTCCCGGCGGCGCTCCGGGCGAGCTCCCGGCGGCGGTCCCGGCCGCGCCGGACCGGCGTGCCCGACGCGCAGGCGCGGAACGGCGCGACACGTCCCGTCGCGCCCGGCACACTGCCGGAATGGGCCCCCTCATCGCCGCCTGCGCGGCCTACGCCTCCCTCGCCGCCTGGCTCTGGCTCACCCTCGCCCAGGGCATGTTCTGGCGCACCGACGTCCGGCTCCCCCCACGCTCCGCCCCCGCCCGCTGGCCGTCCGTCGCCGTCGTCGTCCCGGCGCGGGACGAGGCCGAGGTGCTTCCGTACAGCCTCCCCTCCCTCCTCACCCAGGACTATCCCGGCGAGGCCGAGGTCGTCCTGGTCGACGACGGCAGCACCGACGGCACCGCCGAACTCGCCCTGCGGCTCGCCCGCGAGAACCCCGGCCTCCCGCTGACGGTCACCTTCCCCGGCGACCCCGCCCCCGGTTGGACCGGCAAGTTGTGGGCGCTGCGCCACGGCATCGCGCTCGTCCGCTCCGCCCACGGCACCGCGGACGAGGCCCCGCAGGGCACCGCGGACGAGGCCCCGCAGGGCACCGCGGACGAGGTCCCGCACGACAGGGGCGGCACCCCGCCCGCCTCCGGGCCCGAGTACCTGCTCCTCACCGACGCCGACATCGCACACGAGCCGGACAGCCTGCGCGAGCTGGTCGCCGCCGCGACCTCCGCGGACCTCGACCTCGTCTCCCAGATGGCCCGGCTGCGCACCGTCAGCGTCTGGGAGAAGCTCGTCGTCCCGGCGTTCGTCTACTTCTTCGCGCAGCTCTACCCCTTCCGTCGGATCAACCGCCCCGGCTCCCGGACCGCCGCCGCGGCCGGCGGATGCGTCCTGCTGCGCACCGCGGCGGCCGTGCGCGCGGGGGTGCCCGACTCCATCCGGCAGGCCGTCATCGACGACGTCTCCCTCGCCCGCGCGGTCCAGCGCTCCGGCGGTCGGATCTGGCTCGGCCTGGCGGAGCGGGTCGACAGCGTGCGCCCGTACCCCGCACTCGCGGACCTGTGGCGGATGATCGCGCGCAGCGCCTACGCGCAACTGCGCCACCAGCCCCTGCTCCTGGCCGGGACGGTGGCCGGGCTCGTCCTGGTGTACCTGGTGCCGCCGGCCGCGTTCTTCGCGGGCCTCGCCGCCGACCGGCCCGCCGTCGCGTGGGCGGGCGGTCTCGCCTGGCTGCTGATGGCCGGTACGTACCTCCCGATGCTGCGCCACTACCGCCAGCCGGCCGTGCTCGCGCCGCTGCTGCCCCTGACCGCTTTCCTGTACCTCCTGATGACCGTCGACTCGGCCGTCCAGCACTACCGGGGCCGCGGCGCGGCCTGGAAGGGACGTACCTATGCCCGTCCCAGCGACGCCTGAAACGACGGTCCCCTGCCCGGAGCGGAGTCATCCGAGGTCACCGCGTTGTGACGCTGCGTCAGCAAGAAGTCGGTGCAACACACAACCGGTAGGCACGAGTAGGAACAAGATGGGGTGGAAGTGGCGAATCGTGCACGTGAACCCCAAGTGAAAGCTGTGGCCCTGACCTGGGAAGATGCAGGTCAGGGCGGTGTTCGCAGCACCTCGCTATGGACCCGGTGAAGTCGTGGGCTTAACTTAGGTCCCATGACCTCCCCCCGCTCCACTTATGGCGGCGGTTACTACTCCGCGCCTTCCTTCCCGGACACCCCCATCTACGACTCCCTCGTCGCCGAACGCGGCACTCCGCAGATCGCCCCGATCCGCGTCCCGGCCGCCTACGACTCCCCGAGTGCCGGTTATTCGAGCGGCGGGTACCTGCCGGCCCTCTCGTCCGCGATGCCCGCGCTGCCGCCCGCGGCGCCGCAGCAGCAGGCCTCGGGGTACGGGTACCCGTACCAGCAGCAGGCCGCGCCGCAGCCGATGCCGCTGCAGCACGCGCCCGCTCCGTACATCCCGCAGCAGCAGCCGGTCGCGGCCCGCGGCGGATACGTGCAGCAGCCCCAGCCGCAGCAGCCCCGTCCGGTCGCCGCGGCCACCGGTTACGAGGCCATGCGCCCGGCCGCGCCCCGGCCGATGCAGGCTCCGGCGCCGGTGCCGGCCGCCTCGTACGAGGACCCGTACGGGCGGCCTTACCAGGGGCGTGGTTACTGACGGGGTCCGATCCGCCCGTCCGGGGCGGTGACACGGGAGGCTGGCAGGATGCTCCCATGTCGAACTTGTACGTCCAGGCCCTCCACGTCCATCCGGTGAAGTCGCTCGCGGGGACCGCTCCCGACGAGGTGGCCGTGGAGCCCTGGGGTCCGGCCGGGGACCGGCGGTGGGCGCTGGTCGACGCCGAGGGAACGGTCATCACGCAACGCCGGCAACCGCGGCTGGCGTTGGCGGCGGCCCGGCCGGTCGACGGCGGGAGGATCGCGGTGACGGCGCCGGGCATGGCGGAGCTGGTCGTGGAGGTGCCCGCGCCCGGTCCGCTGGAGCCGGTGGTGCTGTTCGGGAAGAAGTTCGAGACGGTGGTGGCCGGGGCGGCCGCGGCCGACTGGTTCAGCGCCTACCTCGGCACACCGGCGCGGCTGGTGCACATGGACGACCCGGCCGTGCGCCGGCCGGTGGACCCCGAGTACGCCCTGCCCGGCGAGACGGTGAGCCTCGCCGACGGGTACCCGCTGCTGGTCACCACCCTCGCCTCGCTGGACGCGCTCAACGCGCTGATCGCCCGGGGCGACCACGCGGCGGAGGGGCCGCTGCCGATGAACCGGTTCCGACCGAACGTGGTGGTGTCCGGCGCCGAGGCCTGGGCGGAGGACGGCTGGCGGCGCATCGCGATCGGCGACGCCGTGTTCCGCGGGGTGCGGGAGTGCGGCCGGTGCGTGGTCACCACGACCGACCAGACCACGGCGGAACGCGGCAGGGAACCGCTGAGGACGTTGGCCGCCCACCGGCGGATCGGCACGTCGCTGGCTTTCGGGCGGCAGCTGGTGCCCGTGCGGCTGGGCACGGTGCGGGTCGGCGACGAGGTCCGTGTCCTGGGGTGACGCTGCGGGGGCAGCCCGGTCGGCCGACCGGAATGACACCTTCGAGGGGCTCGCGGCCCGTGCCGGAACCAACGGGCCCCGCCGGGCCGTTGGATCAGTCGGGACAGGTGGACGCCCGCCCGGATTCCGACAGGGACCTCGGGGTGACGTACGCGTGACGTACTGGGTGACGCATGTCTCGCGCGTCCCGGAATGCGCGTCCCGGGGGCATGCGGAAGGCTGGGACGCGCAGGCAGGCGGAAGCGGGGGGAGCCGGACCGTGCGGACAGCGATGGGTGTGTGGCGTTGGCGGCGCAATCCGCTGCGCCGGCGGAGCGATCTGATCGAGGCGTGGGCGGCCCTCGCCGCACTCGTGTGCGTGCTGGTGGTGGCTCCGACCGTCGGCTGCGTCGCGGGCGTCCGGGTGGACGCCACCTTGCAGGGGGCCGCGCGCGAGCAGCTGCGGGAGCGGCACCTCGTCCCGGCGGTGGTCGTGCGGCCCGCGCCGGAGCCGGCCGCCGCGGAGTCCGCCGACCCGGCGGCGCAGCGGACCGCCCCGCGGCGCACCCAGGTCGTGGCCGCGTGGACCGCGCCGGACGGCAGCAGCCACGAGGGCACGGTGCCCGCCGCGGAGGAACCCCCGCTCACCGGCGACCGGTTCCGGATATGGACCGACGCGCACGGCCGCCTGGTGGGGCAGCCGCTCGACACGTCCGCCGCCGTCTTCCACGCGACCGCGGCCGGCCTGGCCGCCGCCCTGGCCGTGGCCGCCCTGGTCGAGACGGTGCGCCGGCTGGTCGTACGGCGGCTCATGCATCAGCGGTACGCGCGGCTGGACCACGCGTGGGCGGCGGCCGGACCCGACTGGGGGCGAGCGGGCGCGGGCAGTTGACCTGGCAGCTCACCGGCGCCACGCGCGCTACGGTGGGGCGGCCGGACCGGATCGGTCGCATCGGCAGGACGAGTACGAGGGTGGGGGCACGACAGCACCATGGCTCAGGGCACGGTCCAGGTGACGCACGGCGGCGGGTCTTCGCGGTGGCGGCGCCGCTCAGGGGAGTATCCGACGCTGACCGCGGCGCTGGCCGTCGCGGGCGACGGCGACGTGCTGTCCATCTCCCCCGGCACCTACCGGGAGAACCTGGTGCTGCACCACGCCGTCATCCTGCGCGGGCCCGAGGGCGGGCTGGGCTCGGTCCGGATCGCCCCGCCCGACGGGGTCGCGCTGACCGTGCGCGCCTCGGCGGTGGTCCAGGACCTCCATCTGGAGGGCCAGGACCGGGCGGCGCCCGCGCTGCTCGTCGAGGACGGTTCCCCCGAGCTCACCGACCTGCGGGTGAGCACCCGTTCCGCGGCCGGCATCGAGGTCCGCGGCGGGGCCCGGCCCCTCGTGCGGCGGTGCACGGTGGAGAATCCGACCGGCGTGGGCATCGCCGTGCTCGACGGCGGCGGCGGGGTGTTCGAGGAGTGCGAGGTCGTGGCCGCCGGCCAGACCGGGGTCTCCGTGCGCGGCGGCGGCCGCCCCCGGCTGGAGCGCTGCCGCATCCACCACGCCACCGGCGCGGGTATCGGGGTGACCGGTGAGGGTTCCGGCCTGGAGGCGCTGGGCTGCGAGGTGTACGAGATCAACGGCACCGGGGTGCAGATCGCCTCCCGCGCCACGGCCCGGCTCACGGACTGCTCCGTGCACCGCACCTCGGCCGACGGGGTCACCCTCGACACGGACGCGGTCCTCACCCTGGTCGGCTGCGACATCCACGACATCCCGGAGAACGCGGTGGACCTGCGCTCCCGTTCGGTGCTCACCCTCAGCCGCACCACGGTGCGCCGGTTCGGCCGCAACGGCCTGTCGGTGTGGGACCCGGGCACCCGGGTCGACGCGGAGTCCTGCGAGATCCACGACAGCACCGGCGACTACCCGGCCGTCTGGATCAGCGACGGGGCGACCGCCTCACTGGACTCCTGCCGGGTGCACGACGTACCGGACGCGGTGTTCGTTCTGGACCGGGGTTCGCGCGCCGACGTGGTCGACAGCGACCTGTCGCAGGTCCGCAACACGGCCGTCTCGGTCAGCGACGGCGCCACCGCCCAGCTGGACGACTGCCGGATCCGGGAAGCCGCCACCGGGGCCTGGTTCCGTGACCACGGCAGCGGCGGTACCCTCGCCAACTGCACGATCGACGCCGTGCAGACCGGTGTGATCGTCACCAAGGGCGCCGATCCGACCCTGGAGCGGTGCACGGTCACGTCCCCCGCCGAGGCCGGGTTCTACGTGTCGGCCGGCGGCCGGGGCACCTTCACCGCGTGCCGGGTCACGGACAGCGCGGGCTTCGGTTTCCACGTCCTCGACGGCTGCCGCACCACCTTGAAGGGCTGCCACACCGAGCGCTGCGCGCGCGGGGGTTACGAGTTCGCGGAGGACGGGCCGGTCGCCGAGGAGTGCACCGGCGACGAGTCCGGCGCGCGGGCGGCGGACCGGTCGGCCGCGGGCGGCGCCTTGGCCGGGGCGCGCGCGGGGGTGCGTACGGTGGCCGCGGCGCAGGGTCCCGCGGGGCACGCGCCGGAAGTCCCCGTGCCCCGGACCGCGGACCTGCCGGACGGCGGTGCGGACGGGGCCGCGCGGGGCTCCGCCGAGGTGCTGGGCCAACTCGACGCACTGGTCGGTCTGGACAGCGTCAAGCGGGAGGTGCGCGCGCTCACCGACATGATCGAGGTGGGGCGCCGGCGGCAGCAGGCGGGGCTCAAGGCCGCCTCGGTACGCCGCCACCTGGTCTTCACCGGCTCCCCCGGCACCGGCAAGACCACGGTCGCCCGGCTGTACGGGGAGATCCTGGCCTCCCTCGGCGTGCTGGAGCGCGGCCATCTGGTCGAGGTGTCACGGGTGGACCTGGTCGGTGAGCACATCGGCTCCACCGCGATCCGTACGCAGGAGGCGTTCGAACGGGCGCGCGGCGGCGTGCTGTTCATCGACGAGGCGTACGCGCTGGCGCCGGAGGACTCGGGTCGGGACTTCGGGCGCGAGGCCATCGACACGCTGGTCAAGCTGATGGAGGACCACCGGGACGCGGTGGTGGTGATCGTCGCCGGGTACACGGCGGAGATGGACCGCTTCCTGACCGTCAACCCGGGGGTCGCCTCGCGGTTCTCCCGCACCATCACCTTCGGCGACTACGGCCCGCAAGAGCTGCTGCGGATCGTGGAGCAGCAGGCGGAGGAGCACGAGTACCGGCTCGGCGAGGGCGCCCGCGAGGCGCTGCTGGTGTACTTCACGGAGCTGCCCAAGGGACCGGCCTTCGGCAACGGCCGCACCGCCCGCCAGACCTTCGAGTCGATGGTCGAGCGGCACGCGGGGCGCGTGGCGCAGCTGTCGGAGCCCAGTACGGACGACCTCACCCTGTTGTTCCCGGCGGACCTTCCGCCGCTGCCGGCGCTGCCGGCCCTGCCCGCTCCTTGTTGAGCCGGGCGGCAGGAACGCCCGGTCCGTCGGGGCGCGCCAACCGGGCCAGCAGGGCGTCGCGTTCGGCGGCGAAGACGGGGTCGGCCTGGTAGTCGCAGTGGCCGAGGATCGGCGCGGGCAGCGGGTGGCGGGCGGTGCGCCCGTAGGAGAGCGGGTCGACGAGCGGACCCCGGTCGACGCCCGCACCCGGGCCGGGCAGCACGGGGCCGCCGATCGGGTCGGTGGCGCGCCAGAGGTTGCGCCAGCAGTCGACCTCTCGGTGCAGGGCGGCGAGCGGGCCGGGGCCGAAGTACGCGGGGAACCAGCGCCCGTACAGGCGGCCGAGCGGGGACCCGTACGTGAGCAGGGCGACGCGGCCGCGGGCGTACTGCGGCAGCTGCCAGACGGCGGCCGCCGCGAGCACGCTGCCCTGGGAGTGCCCGGAGATCACCAGGGGACCGCCGGTGCGCGCGGTCCAGCCGGCCATCCGCCAGGTCAGGTCGGGGACGGCGCGTTCGGCGTAGCAGGGCGGTGCGAAGGGGTGCGCGGCGCGCGGCCAGAAGGTGCCGACGTCCCACAGGATGCCCACCGTGCGGCGGGCGGCGGGGTCCCGGTAGGCGCGGCGCCCCCAGGTGACGAAGGCGGCGACGCCGAGTCCGATCAGCCAGGACCCGGAGTCCTGGGCGGCGCGGGCGGCGAGCTCCAGGAGGGGCCCGCTGCCCCGGGCCGCCTCGGCCGGGACCTGTCCGCTGATCCGGGCTCCGGCGAGCGCGCCCGCGCCGAGCAGCAGGGTGATCCCGGAGACGGCCGCCACGAACCAGGGAGCCGAGTCGGTCAGCGCGGCCGCGGCCCGCGCCCCGGCGATCCGGCCGCTGCGGGCCGGGTCCGCCCGCTCCCCCGGGTACTCGGCGGCGACGGCCCGTGCGATGCGGCGCCGGTCCCGGGCGCCGCGTGCCGCGAACCAGGCGGCGAGCAGGGCCAGTACGAGCAGCAGGGGCGGCAGTACGGCGGCCTGCCAGGACAGCAGCACGGGCGGCCCGGGCAGCGGGGCGCCGGCCGCCCCGGGCGTGGCCGCGCCGTCGAGCCAGTCGGCGACGCGCTGGGCGACCCCGCCGGACATCACGCCGCCGAGGGCGCAGCCGAGCATGGCGACGGCGGGTCCGCCGAGGCCGTGCAGGGCGGCGGCCGGGTCGGGGGCGCGACGGTGCAGGCGGGCGGCGACGGCGGCGAGGCCGAGCACGCACATGCCCTGGCCGAGCATCAGCGTGCCGAAGGCGAAGTCCCCGGGGAGCCGCCCGGCGGACGTCCAGCCCGGGCGGGACCACGCGGCGTACAGCAGGACGGCGGCGAGGAGGGCGAGAGCGGCGCCGGGCAGCAGGGTGACGGCGGCCCGGTCGAGCCGGTGATCGGGCCGGACCTCGGTGCGGCCGCGGCGGCAGACGATCCCCGCCGCGGTCAGCGCGCCGGCGAGGAGCAGGGCCTGGGCGGCCCAGCCCAGGACTTCGAGGACGGGGGTGTCGTTGCGGCGGTCGTGGGCGGCGGTGGGCGCGGCGACGGCCCAGGCGACGGTGAGCAGTGCGGCGGCGGTGTGCGCGGCGCGCAGCCGGGCCACGAGCCGGCGGCCGTACCAGAACCCGGGGCGGGCGAGCGGGGGCTGCCCGTCGGGGTCCGGGGCCCGTGCGGAGTCGTGGCGGGCGCGGGCGGAGTCGTCGGGGGCGGGGGCGGAGGCCGGGTCCGGGGCGAGGGCGGAGTCGTCGGGGGCGGAGGCCGGGTCCGGGGCGCGGGCGGATTTCGGTGCGGGAGCGGGGGCGGGAGCGGGAGCGGTCGTGCCGGGGTGCTCGTCGGCGGGCGGCGGCTGGGACTCGTAGGCGCTCCAGGTGCGGTCCGACAGGAACCAGAGCAGGCCGGTGAGAGCGGCGGGAACGACGGCGGCGAGCGCCAACCGGCGCCCCGGCTGGGCCCACCAGCCCCCGCCGGGTGCGAGGAAGCCGAGCCAGGAACGGGACGCGGCGCAGGTACCGGAGCCCGCGCACTGCCAGGCGACGAGGTCGAGCGCCACCTCGCAGGCGGCCGCGACCAGCAGCACGGTCAGGCTGAGCGCGAGGATCCGTACGAGCAACCCGTAGGCGCGGACCGCGCGCGGCGCCGGGTCGCGGGCGGGGGTCGCCGGGCGGGCCCAGTGGGCGAGGTTGACCACCATGAACGGCAGGAGCAGCAGCCACAGCGCGCGGGCGCCGTTGCCGGAGGTGAGGCGGGACCAGCAGTAGGCCTCGGGGACGGGCCGGCCCGCGTACCGGTCGGGGTGTGCTTCTGCGTCGGCGTCCTCGGTACGGCGGAACACGGCGGCGGTGGAGTCCCCGGTCACGCGGACCGTGCGCGGATCGCCGAGCAGTTCACCGGGCGGGGCTCCGGCGACACCGTGGACCAGGAGTTCGAGGGCGAGGGGCGGGGCGGGTGGGGTGTCCGGCACGACGGCCTCCGCTCACGGGCGCGGGTTCGGCTCGCACCAGCATCCCGCGCGGGGCCGCTCCTGCCCAGGCCCCCGACCGCTGCTGCGGGACTCGGTCGGTGGAGAGGACATCTGACGGTCGGCCAGCTAGGGTGCAGCGCACACAGGGAGTGTCCGTCACCACGCCCAGGGGGTACGTTCATGGCTCGTCGACTGCGCCCGGTCGGACTGGACTTCATCGAGGACGCGCCGATCCGTCTGGTCTTCGCCGCCGAGGTGTCGGCGGCGCCCGAGGACGTGTACCGGGCCCTGGCCGAGGAAGTCACCGGCTGGCCGCGGTGGTTCGGGGCCGTGTCCCTGGCCCGCCCGACGCACGGCGGCGCGGGTCGGGAGATCAAGCTCGTGGGCGGCGTCCGCTTCCAGGAGACCGTCATGGCGGCGGAGCCCGAGCGGCGCTACGCCTACCGGGTCGACGAGACCAACGCGCCCGGCCTGCGGGCCCTGTTGGAGGAATGGCGGCTCGCGCCGGCGGGTTCGGGCACCCGCATCCGCTGGACCTTCGCGGCGGACGGGCCGATCCCATTGCGGCTGGCCCTCACCGCGGCCCGCCCGGGCCTGGGACGCTCCTTCCGCACGGCGGTCCGCGCGCTGGACACCCGCCTCACGACCCGGCGCGGGGCCGACCAGTAGCGCCGGCCCCGCCCGCGCGGGACCGGTCCGAGGTAGGTCCGGGGTAACCGTCACGAGGTCGGTCCGGGGTCACCGTCGCGGAGTCGGTCCGGGGACGCCGTCACGGGTGGGTTCGCGCCAGGTGCCGGTGGACAGCAGGGTGGTGATCGTCTCCAGGTACGGGGCGATGTCGAGGCCCTGGGCCGCCAGCCACCCGTCGGAGTAGTACTTGTCCAGGTAGCGGTCGCCGGGGTCGCACAGCAGGGTGACGACGCTGCCCGTGCGGCCCTCGGCCACCATCTCCGCAATGATCTTCAGGGCGCTCCACAGGCCGGTGCCGGTGGAGCCGCCCGCCTTGCGCCCTATGGCTGTCTCCAGCATCCGGCAGGCGGCGACGCTCGCCGCGTCCGGGACCTTCATCATCCGGTCGATCGCGCCGGGTACGAAGCTCGGCTCCATCCGGGGCCGTCCGATGCCCTCGATGCGCGAGCCGCAGTCGCTGCTCGCGTACGGGTCGTTGTTCGTCCAGCCGTCGAAGAAGCAGGAGTTCTCCGGGTCCGGGACGCAGATGCGGGTGTCGTGCTGCATGTAGTGCACGTAGCGCGCGATGGTCGCGGAGGTGCCGCCGGTACCGGCGGTGGCCACGATCCAGGCGGGCTCGGGGTACCGCTCCAGGCGCAGCTGCTGGTATATCGATTCCGCGATGTTGTTGTTGCCGCGCCAGTCGGTGGCCCGTTCCGCGTAGGTGAACTGGTCCATGTAGTGCCCGCCCGTGCGGGCGGCCAACTCGGCGGACTCCTCGTACATCTTCATCGAGTCGTCGACGAAGTGGCACTCGCCGCCGTGGAATTCGATGAGCCGGCACTTCTCCGGGCTGGTCGTGCGCGGCATGACGGCGATGAACGGGACGCCGATCAGCTTGGCGAAATAGGCCTCGGAGACGGCCGTCGAGCCGGACGAGGCCTCGATGACCGGACGGCCGGGACGGATCCAGCCGTTGCAGAGGGCGTAGAGGAAGAGCGAGCGAGCGAGGCGGTGCTTCAGCGAGCCCGTCGGGTGCGTGGACTCGTCCTTGAGGTAGAGGTCGATGCCCCAGGACTCCGGGAGCGGGAAGCGCAGCAGGTGGGTGTCCGCCGAGCGGTTGGCGTCCGCCTGGACCTTGCGGACGGCCTCCTTGAGCCAGGCACGGTACTCCGCGTCACTGCGGTCGACGTCGACCGTCGCGGCCGTGGTCGTGGCAGTCGAACCGGTGGTGCCGGTGGTGCCGGTGGTGCTCATGCGCCGTGCTCCTTCGTGCGTGTATCTCTACCCCCTGCTTTCGCAATGTACCTCCCTCACCTGCACAAACAGTCACTTTGGGTTTCCATTCGGATCGCTTTCGATCGCCTTCGGTTGCACACCGGCACACCGTGGGTGACCCTGGTGGAGCATTACCGAGGGTGCAGCACCCGTAACACTGATGTCGGGGAGTCGCAGCCGTGATCAGTCATTCCCGCAGGCACTGCGTCGTAGAACTGCAGGCCCTGCCTTCGCGGATCGGTCAGGTCCGCCGCATCGTCGCCGCGCAATTGCGCCACTGGCAACTCGACCCGCTCATCGACCGGGCCGCGCTGGGAGTGACGGAACTGCTCAGCAATGTCCATCGCCACGCGCAGCCCGACAAGACCTGCACGGTCGAGATCGAGTTCCGCCTCGGGCGCCTCACCGTCTCGGTGATCGACAGTGATCCCCGGCTCCCGGTGCTACGGGAGAGTCGGGTCCAGCCGTCCCGCACGCCGGAGACCCTGGAGACCTGCGGGCGCGGGCTCGCGCTCGTCGCTGCGGTCAGCGAGGCCTGGGGGGCGAGGCAGCATGACGACCGTCCGGGCAAGGTGGTGTGGTTCTCGCTGACGGCGACGCCCACTCCGCCCGCGCCGCAGCGACCGGTCCGGATCGGGCTCGAACCCGTACGGGAACCCGTGCGGCCGGTGCTGATCAGCATGGACGCCGGCGCCGGTGGCACGGGCGCCGAGCCGGACATCGACATCGACATCGACATCGCCGGTCCGTCGGTCGTGGTGCCCGTCGGCACCCGGTCCGGGGCCGGCGGGGCCGAAGCCGCGGCCGGGTCGCGGCCCGGATAGCGGCCCGGAGGCCGGCGGTCGTGGTAGCGGCCGGGGTGGCGTTCGGCGGTCAGCGCCTCGGGTCGCCGTCGTCCGGCTCCTCCGCCGCGCCGCCCGCTCCTACGCGACCGTCGTGCCCAGGGTCCCCAGCGGGTCGTCGAGGACCGGCTGCCAAGCCAGCTCCGCAGCGCCCACCAGGCTGTTGTGGTCCAGGGTGCACGGCAGGATCGGTACGCCCCCGCTGCGCCCCCACAGGCTGCGGTCCGCGACCACCGCGCGCAGCCGCTCCGGGTCGGCGTGGAGCAGCTCGCGGTGCAGCCCGCCGAGGATGATCCGGTCCGGGTTCAGGATGTTCACCAGGCCCGCGAGACCCAGCCCCAGCCGGTCGATGAGCTCTTCCGCGGCCTCCCGTACCGCCGGCTCCGCGTACTCCTCGCGCAGCAGGTCACGGGCCTGTTGGAGCAGCGACACCTCGGGCCCGGGCGTACGGCCCGCCGCGGTCAGGAAGGCCAGCGGGTCGGCCTCGACGTCGAGGCAGCCCCGGCCGCCGCAGTGGCAGGCCCGGCCCTCCGGATTGACCGTGAGGTGGCCGACCTCCAGGGCGAGGCCCGAACTGCCGGTGTGCAGCCGCCCGTCCAGTACGAGCGCGCCGCCGACCCCCCGGTGTCCGGTGGCCACGCACAGCAGGTGCTGCGCGCTGCGGCCGGCGCCGTGCCGGTGCTCGGCCAGTGCCGCGAGGTTGACGTCGTTCCCGGTCAGGGCGGGGCCGTCGATCCCGGCCGCCTTCACCCGCTCGGCGAAGATGGCCCGTACGGGCGAACCGGCCGGCCAGGCCAGGTGCAGCGGGTTCAGCGCCGTGCCCTCCGGTTCCGCGACCGCCGAGGGCACCGCGAGGCCCGCGCCCACGCAGCGGCGGCCGCTGTCCGCCAGCAGCTCGGCGCCCGCGTCCACCACCGCGCCGAGCACCTGCGCCGGGTCGGCGGAGACGGTGACCTTGCCCGGTGCGGTGGCCACGATCCGCCCGCCGAGGCCGACCAGCGCGGCGCGGAAACCGTCCGGGTGGACCTGGGCTGCCAGCGCCACGGGGCCGTTCTCGTCGACCGCGAGCCGGTGCGAGGGCCGGCCCTGCGTGCCGCCCGCGCCGCCGGGGCTGGAGTCGACGCGGATCAGGCCGAGCGCCTCCAGTTCGGCGGCGACGGCCCCCGCGGTGGCGCGGGTGACGCCGAGCTCGGCGGTGAGGACGGCCCTGGTGGGAGCCCTGCCGGTGTGGACCAGCTCCAGCGCCGGTCCGAGCGCGCCGCGACCCCGCTCCAGTTTGGTCCGCGCGGACGCGGTGTGCGCCGTGGACGCGGTGTGCGCCGTGGTCGCGGTGGTCGCGGTGGGCGCCGTGGTCGCATCTCCCACCCGCGGCGGGGCCCCGTTGCCGTTCATGACAGCGATCCTCGCACGGCCGGAGGGCGGCGGACGCCGGGCGCTAGCCGAGCCCGCCGACCCGGAGGGTGATGTTCAGCCGCCCGGTCAGCCCGAGTCCGACCGGGCCGGTGCCCGGCAGGACCTTCGGCACACCGTGGTAGGCCAGTCGGCTCGGTCCGCCGAACACGAACAGATCACCGCTGCGCAGCCGCACGTCCCGATACGGACGTCCCCGCGATGCGGTGTTTCCGAAACGGAAAAGGCAGGAATCACCCAGGCTCAGCGAGACCACGGGAGCCGGGGACTTCTCCTCGGCGTCGCGGTGCATCCCCATCCGGGAGTCGCCCTCGTAGAAGTTGATCAGTGCGATGTCGTACGCGACCTCGCGAGCCGGCGGCTCACCGTACGCGGCGGCTACCGCCTCCCGCCCCAGCTCCGAGAGCCACCCCGGCATCGGCTTCACCGGCGCTCCGTCGCCGTCCACGGCGGTCGGGGCGTACGCGTACGGGTACCAGTGCAGCCCGAGGCACACCTGCCGGGCGGTCATCGTGCCGCCGCCGGGAGTACGTACGGTGCGCAGGCCGGCCGGCGGGCGCGCCCACGCCCGGCAGGCCGCCAGCAACTCCTCCTGCCGGGCCGGACCGAGCCAGTCGGGCAGGTGCACGGCGCCGGGAGCGATCACGGTCCGCTCGCGCGGGAACAGCTCGACCGGCTCGCCGCCCGTCGCGCGCGCACCCGCCGCGTCCCAGTCCTTCCCGGCCCTGTCCATCGCCGCGCCGTCCATCGCCGCCTCCACCCGTCCCCGCGTCCGGTCCCCCGTTTCCGGTTCCCGGCTCCCCCTCCCCATTGTGGCGGGCCGGCTGGCAGACTCCCCCGAATGGAGATCACCGCGTACCTGAAGATCCTCGAACGGGAAGGCGAGCTGCTCGCCGACCTGGCGGAACGGGCGGGCCCTGACGTCCCGGTTCCCACCTGCCCGCAATGGCGCGTGGCCGATCTGCTGCGGCACACCGGCGCGGTGCACCGCTGGGCGACCGGGTACGTACGGGAGGGGTGGTTGGAGCGGGTGCCGTTCCCGGACCCGCCGGAGCTGGCCGGCGGGGAGCTGTTCGGCTGGTTCCGCGAAGGCCACTCCGCCCTGGTGCGCACGCTGTCCGAGGCCCCGGCGGAAGTGCAGTGCTGGACCTTCCTCCCGACCGCACCCCCGTCGCCGCCGGCGTTCTGGGCGCGGCGCCAGGCCCACGAGACCGCCGTGCACCGCATGGACGCGGAGGCCGCGCTCGGGCTGGCCTACGCGCCGCTGGAGCCGGAGTTCGCGGAGGACGGCGTCGACGAGCTGCTCACCGGCTTCCACGCCCGGCCGCGCAGCCGGGTCCGGACCCCGGAACCCCGGGTCCTGCGGGTCAGGGCGGCCGACACGGGCGCGGTGTGGACGGTCCACCTGTCCGCGGAGCCGCCGCGCACCGTCCCGGGCGCCACGGACGACCCGGCCGACTGCGAGGTGACGGAGGACGCGGCCTGGCTCTACGCGGCCCTGTGGAACCGACTCCCCCTCGCGGGCCCGGGCGTGACCGGTGATCTCGGAGTCGCCCGGCTGTGGATGGACTCGGCGGGCATCTGACAGCGCACAACGCCGACGCCGTGACCGCGACCTGTCGGTCCTCCCTGAGAAGGTCGGCCTCATGTCCGCCGCAGCTCGCGCGCGCTGCGGGCGGGGGCAGGGCCGCCTTGCGCATCCGACAGAGAGGCGACGGCGCAGGAACCGCATCATCGGTGGGATGCGGGTCGCCCGGGCCGAGAGATATCGCGTTGCACGGATGTCCGCGGCCCTTCTAGCCTGTTTCCGTTCCGTCGGTGCCCGTTCCGGGGCCCGGCGCTGCGTTTCGAGGTGATGACGTATCTCCCAGGCCAAGTAGCCGCTCGTTCTGAGGCTCTTCCCCGGTCGTCCGCTACGGCGGGCTCCCGATGTATGCCTCGACGGCGGCGCCCTTGCCGGCCTGGGCCCGTTGCACCCTGCTTTCCCCTGTCGCGCTGTCGGCGTGCGGGGGCACGCCCAGGCCTGCCCCTGCCCCCTTTTCCTTCTGTACGCGAACAGGACTCTTCTCCGTGTCAACCGACACCCATACCACCGGCCACACCCGCCCCACCGGGGCCGGCCGGGCCGCCACGATCACCCTGGTCGTGATCCTGATCGCCGAGCTGATGAACGCGCTCGACGGTTCCATCGTCCACACCGCACTGCCCTCCATCCAGGCGGACACCGGCGCCACCAGCGCCGCGGTGCTGTGGATCCCCGCCGCCTACACCCTCACCTTCGCCCTCACCCTGATCACCGGAGGACGCCTCGGCGACCTCTACGGGCGCAAGCGGGTCTTCATCGCCGGCACCGCCCTCTTCACGCTGGCATCGCTGCTGTGCGGGGTCGCGACCGGCCCCGACTTCCTGGTCGCCGCCCGGGCCCTCCAGGGCGCGGGCGCGGCGGTGATGGTGCCGCAGGTCATGGCGACCATCGCGGTCACCTTCCAGGGAGAGTCCCAGGCCAAAGCGTTCGGCATGTACGGCATGATCATGTCGCTCGGCGGAGTCCTCGGGCCCGTCCTGGGCGCGGTCCTGACCGCCGCCGACATCGCCGGTCTGGGCTGGCGGGCGATCTTCCTGATCAACCTGCCCATCGGGCTGGCCACCGTGCTCCTCGCCATCCGGTTCCTCCCGGAGTCCCGTGACCAGCAGGCCCGGCGCCTGGACCCGCTGGGCATGCTGTTCTCCGCCGCGGGTCTGCTGCTGATCGCCTACCCGCTCACCGTGGGCGGCGAGCACAACTGGCCCGCCCGGAGCTTCGGCATGATCGCCGCGGGTGCGGTCGTGTTGGCCGTGTTCGTGGCCCAGCAGCGGGCGAAGACGGCCAAGGACGGCTCCGCGCTGGTCGCGCTGTCCCTCTTCGAGAGCAAGGCGTTCGCCGGTGGGCTCGCCGCGCAGCTGGTCTTCGGGCTGATCTCCGGGATGTTCCTGCTGACGTGGGTGCTGTTCATGCAGTCCGGCCTCGGCCTCACGCCCGGGCAGTTCGCGCCCGCTTCGGTGGCGATCTCCATCGGCGGCATGGCCGGTGCGATGCTCGCCTCCCAGTGGGCGGGCCGCCACCTGCGGCGCGTCCCGCAGGCCGGCGCGGTGCTCATCGCTCTCACTCTGGCCGGCTACCAGCTGCTCGTCTCCGACCAGCGGACCGAGATGCCGTTCGCGGCAGCCGTCGCCCCCATGATCCTCGTCGGCGCCGGGTTCGGCATGGTCGGCGCAGGTCTTGCCGGGCTCACCCTCAGCCGGGTCGGCCACCAGGACGCGGGATCTGCGGCGGGACTGTTCAACACCGCCATGCAGCTCGGCACCGCGCTCGGCTTCGCGACGGCGTCGGTGGTGTTCTTCAACCACGCCCCCGCGGGCAGCCACGGCGCCACCGTCACCCACGCCTTCGCGGGCAGTGTCTGGTACGTCATCGCCGCCCTCGCGGTGATGTGGGCGCTCATGTTCCGGCTCCCCAAGCCAGGCAAGGCCGCCGCCTGACCCACCGCCGGAGCCCGCCCCTCGCCGGGCGGGCCCCGGCTCCCTTTCTCCTTCCCCTGGCGGACGTGTTCCGCCTCGGCCGATGTGAGGTGATGGCGCATCGCCCAGGCCGGGTAGCCGTCCCCTTCCGACGCGTGCGGCACCCTCGCGGTGCCGCACCAGCCTGCCGGAACGACGGCCCTCTCCTTCGGTCTGGGCCCCGCTTCCTCCTCTTCCACGCGCAGTCGGCGTACGCGGCGTCCTGGCCTGCCGCGGCGGCCGACCTGCGGCAGATGCGGGGCGGCCGGTATGTGCGGGGCGGTGACGAGCCGGGAGGGCTCCGGCGGGCGGGGAGGGACCGGTCCGGGAGATCGCGGCGGCGACTTCCGCCGGATTCCTTGCCGAGCCGGTGGCCTCGGTGTCCCCTGCGGTCGCCGGGGCCCGTGGTGGCGGGCCGTCACCGGCTCGGCGTGGCGGACCCCGGAGGGACCCGGTTCCTCGGTCGCCGACCGCCGGGACCACCCGGGGTGCACGTGTCGTGGCGCATGGGCCACGACACCTCCTGCGGCCGGTACCGGGTGGCGGCGCGTTCAGGGCACCATCGACTTCCGCGTGGCGGCGGAGCTGCGGTACGGCGTCCTCTGCCCGGCCGCCCCGCGCGTCCGGCACTCACGGTCCTGCCGGTCCCTCCGGTCCTTCCGGACCTAGCCGAGGCCGGCGGCGTACGTGGTCTGGGCGCGGTACTTCCATGCCGGGCCGGCGTTCCACGGGTTGGGCATGGTCGCGCTGGTCGCGTACGCGTACCCGGCGCCCCGTTCGAAGGCGGTGCTCAGCGCGCTCCGCATGGCCTCCGCGTGCGGGACCTCGTGGACCAGGTGCCAGAACGCGGTTCCGCTCGGGTCGAGTTCTGCGCCGGGCCGGTAGCCGGTGGCGTGGTCGAAGACGTTGCCGCCGAGCCAGCCGCCGCCGGTGTAGGAGGCGTACGTGTCCTCGTACGTGACGAAGACGTCCGCGGTGCGGCGGCCCGGCTCCAAGTAGCAGTCGGCGATGGCGGTGCCGGGGTTGTTGACGACGAGGTCCTGGACCTCGGGGTCGGTGGCGTGCATGGCCTCCTGGACGTACCGGCGCAGCTCCGCGTAGTAGTCGCGGGTGGCGTTCCCGGGTCCGCAGTCGCGGCTGACGACGTCGAAGAAGATGCCGTCCACGTGGAGCCGGCCGGCGGCGCGGCCGCCGGGCCTGAGGTAGTTGTCGACGGAGGCCTTGACCTCGGCGGCGGGGCGGTTGCCGTGGTCGGTGTGGACGTAGCCGAGCACCTTGGTCTTCTCGCCGGTGGCGGTGGTCCCGGCCCGCAGGGCGGCGGCCCGGGCCTGCCAGGGGGCGTCGAACGGGGCGTCGCCGTTGCCGGGGTTGAGGACCACCACCGAGGCGGCCGGACGGGTGGCGGTGAGGTCGCCCAGCATCCGGTCGTCGGCCCAGACGTAGGCGGGGACCGCGATCTCCAGGCCCCGCTCGCCCGGTAACCGCGGTCTGGGGGGTGCCGGAGCGGGCCGGGCGGGGTCCGGCCCGGGCGCCGCGCGCCCCGACGGCTCCGGCCCGGCGCCCGTACTGCTCGCCGAGGCGGTCACGGCGGGCGCCGGGGCGGCGAGCAGGGCGGTGAGCAGTACGGCGTACAGGGCGTTCACGGCGCGGGCGCGGGCCATGACTGTTCCTCCGGCGGCGGCAGGGGGCGGCGGACCCGAGGAACAGTAGACGGGCGGCGGCTCGCGCAAGGCCCCAACCGGGCGCTTCGGTCCGAGGAACTGACAATCGAACTGTCGCCTTGTCAGAGGAACGGGTGGCGGGCCGCTCGCGGAGCCGGGCTCAGACGGCGGGCAGGCCGACCCCGTGCGCCAGCTGACCGGCCGCGTACGAGAAGAAGGCCGTGCGGTCCTCGACGACCCGGTTGAACTGCCCGAACACCTCGAAGGAGACGAGTCCGACCAGCTGGGCCCAGGCGGCCACGAGCGCCGCGCCGGTCTCCGGGGGCAGCCCCTGGGCGAAGTCGGCGGTCATGCGGGCGGCTTCGGGCCGCAGGACGGCCGGGAGCGGCGGCAGGGCGAGGCCCCGGCCCTCGTAGGCCGCGCGCAGGATGCCGATGAGGATGTGGACGACGCGGGAGGCGGGGGCGACGGTGTCCACCGGTGCGCTGTAGCCGGGGACCGGGGAACCGTAGATGAGTGCGTACTCGTGCGGGTGCTCCAGCGCCCAGGCGCGGACGGTCTCGCAGACGGTGATCCAGCGGGCGCGGGGCGGGGCGCCCGCGGTGCGGGCGCGGAGGTCGGCCTCCTCGGCGGCGGTGCCGAGGCTGTCGTAGGCGTCGACGATGAGCGCCGTGAGCAGCTCGTCGCGGCTGGGGAAGTAGCGGTAGAGGGCGGAGGAGACCATGCCCAGCTCGCGGGCGACGGCGCGGAGCGAGAGCTTGGCCGCGCCGTCGGCGGCGAGCATGCGGCGCGCCTCGTCCTTGATCGCGGCGGTGACCTCGATGCGGGCCCGCTCCCTGGCCCCTCGCACGGTGTTCATGCGACTCAGTGTGCCATGCGAGTGGAGCACTGCCCAAAGAGTGGAGCGCCGCCCACTTTTGAGAGCACTGCTCTTGCTTCGGAGCGTCGATCCGTGCACACTGACCCTGAGCGAGAGCAGTGCTCTCTCAAGAGCGATCAGGCCCGGAGGCATCATGAACGCACCTGCCCCGTACTACGTCCAGGTCGGCCCGTTCGCCGCCCGTTTCAACGCGCTCCTCGGGAAGCTGGCCCGGCTGGGCATCAGCCTCGCGGGAAGCGCCGAGATGTCGGTCCGCGGCCGCACGTCCGGCGCGATGCAGCGGATCCCGGTCAACCCGCACACCTATGAGGGCGCCCAGTACCTGGTCTCGGCCCGCGGCCACTCCCAGTGGGTCCGCAACATGCGCGTGGCGGGCGGCGGTGAGCTGCGCGTGGGCCGCAAGGTGCGTGCCTTCACCGCGACCGAGATCACCGACCCCGTACAGAAGGCCGCCGTACTGCGCACCTACCTGAAGAAGTGGGGCTGGGAGGTCAACCAGTTCTTCCAGGGCGTCGATGCCCGGTCCTCCGACGAACGGCTCCAGGCGGCCGCCGCCGACCACCCGGTCTTCCGCATCACGATGTCGGGCTGACAGCGGCGGCCGAGGTGCACTGCGGGGCCTAGGCCCACGGGGCTTGCGAGCCCACGGTGCCTGCGGAGCCTGCGCGGCCTACCGTGCCTGCGGGCCTACGCCGCAGGAGCTGGCGGGCAAGCTCGACGGCATCGCGATGCGCGTCCCGTGGGCCCACGCCGCCTGCGGGGCCCGCAGGCGGCGCCCGGTGCAGGCACCGCAGGCCGACAGGGCCACGGACCCGCCCCGCGCCGCGCCCCCTGGCTCGCCTCCCCCTCGCACTCCCCTCACCCCCGCCGCGCGCTACGACCGCCGCGCTCGGCGAGGCCACCCGACCGCGCCTCAGTGCTGTGACCGGCAAACTCGCCGGCCACCGCACTAGCCCCGGCCGCCGTTCCGATTCGCCTGCCTGGCGTCCACGGCGTGCAGCGCCTTGCGGGCCAGCGGGTACGTACGGATGAGCTCGGCCAGGGTCGTCGAGCCGCGCGTGATCCGGGCGAACGCCCGCCACGCCGGACGGAGGCCGGTGATCGCCGCGTGCAGCAGGCCAGGCCGCGCCTCGAAGAGGGAGAGCATCCGCTTGCCGACCTCCATCTCCACACCCAACCCGGCCTTCACCGCGAAGGCGTAGTTCAGGGCCTGACGGCGCGCGTCCACCGCGTCCTGCGCCTCGGAGATCTTCACCGCCCACTCCCCCGCCAGCCGGCCCGACCGCAGCGCGAACGAGATCCCCTCACGGGTCCACGGCTCCAGCAGGCCGGCCGCGTCGCCCGCCACCAGCACCCGGCCCCGCGAGAGCGGCGAATCGGGCTTGCGGCAGCGGGTCAGGTGCCCGGAGGAGACGGCCGGCTCGAAACCGGCGAGCCCGAGCCGGGCGATGAAGTCGTCGAGGTAGCGCTTGGTCGCGGCGCCCTCGCCCTTCGCCGAGATGACCCCGACGGTGAGGGTGTCTCCCTTGGGGAAGACCCAGCCGTAACTGCCGGGCATCGGGCCCCAGTCGATGAGCACCCGCCCCTTCCAGTCCTCCGCGACCGTCTCCGGTACCGGGATCTCCGCCTCCAGGCCGAGGTCCACCTGGTCCATCTCCACCCCGACGTGCGCGCCGATGCGGCTCGCACTGCCGTCCGCGCCGACCACCGCGCGGGCCAGGACCGTCTCGCCGTCCGCCAGCACGACGGCGACGGTCCGCCGGTCGGGCACGGCCGCACCGTGCTGTTCGACGCGGGTCACGGCGGTGCCCGTACGGACGGTCGCACCGGCCTTCTCGGCCTCCGCGACCAGACCGGCATCGAACTCCGGCCGGTTGATCAGGCCGAACAGCATCTGCTTCGAACGCCGCGTCCGCGTCAGCCTCCCGTCCAGCGAGAAGGTGACCGCGTGGATGCGGTCCTTGAGGGGCAGGGTGAAACCGGGCGGCAGGGCGTCCCGGGAGGGGCCGATGATGCCGCCGCCGCAGGTCTTGTAGCGGGGCAGCCGGGCCTTCTCCAGCAGCAGCACCCGCCGCCCCGCCGTCGCCGCCGCGTACGCGGCCGAGGCGCCGGCCGGTCCGGCCCCGACCACGACGACGTCCCACACCTCGCCCACTTCGCCGGTCCCTGCGGCCACCTCGTCCTGCGCACCCTGCGCGGCGTGTCCTGCGCTTGCGTCGCGTACGTCGTCGTCGCTGCTCACGTGTGCTGCTGCTCCTGATCACCCGGTTGCTCCGATGCCGGGGAAATCCTACGGCGAGTCTTCCCCTCGTCCCGCTGTGCGAGGATCGGGGATGTCTTTCGCCGTACCCGGCATACGCACACCACGCGGATGCGGGCGGCGTACAGATACAACAACGTCGCACCCAAGAGGAGCGTGCCCATGTCCCAGAATCCCATCGCCGAGACCATCGCCTCGCTGATGCCCCGCGCCAAGCGGGAGCTGACCGAGCTGGTGGCCTTCCAGTCGGTGGCGGACTGGGCGCAGTTCCCCAAGAGCGAGAGCGAGGGCGCCGCGAACTGGGTGGCCGACGCCCTGCGCGCCGAGGGCTTCCAGGACGTGGCACTGCTCGACACCCCCGACGGCACCCAGTCGGTGTACGGGTACCTGCCCGGCCCTGAGGGCGCGCCGACCGTACTGCTCTACGCGCACTACGACGTGCAGCCGCCGCTGGACGACGCCGCGTGGATCTCTCCGGCCTTCGAGCTGACCGAGCGCGACGGCCGCTGGTACGGGCGCGGTTCGGCCGACTGCAAGGGCGGGTTCATCATGCACCTGCTGGCACTGCGCGCGCTGAAGGCCAACGGCGGGGTGCCGGTGAGCGTGAAGGTGATCGTCGAGGGGTCCGAGGAGCAGGGCACCGGCGGTCTCCAGCAGTACGCCGAGGCGCACCCGGAGCTGCTGGCCGCCGACACCATCGTGATCGGCGACGCGGGCAACTTCCGCCTGGGCCTGCCCACGGTGACGGCCACGCTGCGCGGGATGACCCTGCTGAAGGTGAAGATCGAGACGCTGGGCGGCAACCTGCACTCCGGCATGTTCGGCGGCGCCGCCCCCGACGCGCTGGCCGCGCTGATCCGGCTCCTGGACTCGCTGCGCGCGGCGGACGGCTCGACGACGGTGGACGGGCTCGCCTCGGACGCGGTGTGGGAGGGCCTGCAGTACCCGGAGGCGGACTTCCGCGCCGACGCGAAGGTGCTGGGCGGTGTGGAGTTGATCGGCGAGGGCACGATCGCGGACCGGCTGTGGGCCCGCCCGGCGGTGACGGTGCTCGGGATCGACTGCCCGCCGGTGGTCGGCGCGACGCCGTCGGTGCACGCCGGCGCCGGGGCGCTGATCAGCCTGCGCGTGCCGCCGGGCGTGGACACCGCCGAGGCCATCAAGCTGCTGGAGGAGCACCTCGTGGCGCACACTCCGTGGAAGGCGCGGCTGGAGCTCGAAGTCGTCGGCCAGGGGCAGCCGTTCCAGGCGGACACCGGCAGCCCGGCGTACGCGTCGATGGCGGCGGCGATGCGGGTGGCGTACCCGGGCCAGGAAATGCAGGTCAGCGGTATGGGCGGGTCCATTCCGCTGTGCAACACGCTGACGTCGCTTTACCCCGCTGCGGAGATGCTGCTGATCGGCCTGAGCGAGCCGGAGGCGCAGATCCACGCGGTCAACGAGAGCGTGTCGCCGCAGGAGTTGGAGCGCCTGTCGGTGGCCGAGGCCCTGTTCCTCGTCAACTACGCGGAGTCCAAGCGCGGCTGACGGCCTACGGCGGACGGCAGAGGCACGCGGGTACGCCCGGGGCGCGGTCCGCTCCGGGCGTCCTTCGCCGTCCGCTCTGACGGTGGCCGCGGCCGCCGCCTCGCCGCGGCCCGGGGCCGGCCGGTCAGCCGACCGGGGTGCCTGCCTCCAGGTACAGCGGTCGGCCGCGCTCCCGGGCCCGCAGGGCCCCGCACAGCCGCTCGTACCGGTGCCGCGGCAGCAGGTCGGCGGCCTCGTCCTCGGTCACGAAGCGCCACGCCCGCAGCTCCGGGCCGGGCAGCCGGAGCCGGGCCGCCGTCGCGTCCGAGAGGCGGCCGCCGTCGAAGAGCAGGCGCAGACCGCCGTAGCCGGGCGGCTGCGGCGGCTCCCAGTCGATCACGAGCAGGCCGGGCGTCTCCTCCAGCACCAGACCCAGCTCCTCGGCGACCTCCCGGACGCCCGCCCGCGCGGGGGCCTCGCCCGCCTCGACGACCCCGCCCGGGAACTCCCAGCCGGCCTTGTACGTCGGATCCACCAGGAGCACCCGGTCCCGCTCGTCGAAGAGCAGCACCCCGGCCGCCACCGTCTCCCGCGTCGGCTCCGGGGTCTGCACGATGTCGCAGACCGGCGCGGACTCCGTGCGGACGGCCTCGGCGATCCGCTCGGCCGCCTCCCGGGCGGTCGGCACACCGTTGTCGATGACGTGCGCGTCCGCGCTGAGCCAGCCGAGCGCCTGCCGGTAGGCGGGAAGGTGGTCGTACGCCCACTGACGGACCCTCAGGTCCACCTCCCGCGCGGCGCCCGGCTCCTCCCGGGTGGCGATCCGCTCCCGAAGGATCGTTTCCGCCGGGGCGAGCAGCACGTGTCGTACGGCTATCCGCCGCGCCGCCAGCCCGCCGAAGATCTCGTCCCGGTACTCCTGCCTGAGCAGCGTCATCGGCACGACGAGCACCCCGCCCAGCTCAGCGAGCATCGCCGCCGCGGTGTCCACCACCAGCCGCCGCCAGCTCGGCAGGTCCTGGTAGTCGGAGACTTCCGCCAGCCTCTTGGGCGGTAGCAGCACGCGCAGCGCGTCTCCGACGAACTCCGGGTCGAACAGGGTGGCGTCGGGCAGGATCCCGGCCAGTTCGCGGGCCGTGCTGGTCTTCCCGGCACCGAATGCGCCGTTGATCCAGACAATCACGTCTACCCCTCTCCCCATGGCTCGTCCGGAGCCCCCAGTGGCCTGCCCGCCCCACCCTGCCACGGAAACCTCACTATCGGCCGAGTGCTTATCCTCGTGGTCAGAGCGTTGTCCGATACCGCCGGAGGTTTCCCCGCCGTGCCCCACAGCCGCCGCCCGTCCGAGCTTCGTTACGGCAACAGGCCGACCATGAAGGACGTGGCGTCCCGGGCCGGCGTGGGCCTCAAGACGGTGTCCCGGGTCGTCAACGGCGAGGCGGGGGTCACCGCTGACACCGAGAGGCGCGTCCAGGAGGCGATCGACGCCCTCGGCTTCCGCCGCAACGACAGCGCGCGCGTCCTGCGCAAGGGCCGTACCGCCACCGTGGGCCTGGTCCTGGAGGACCTCGCCGACCCCTTCTACGGTCCTTTGAACCGGGCGGTGGAGGAGGTGGCGCGGGCGCACGGAGCCCTGCTCATCAACGGTTCCAGCGCCGCGGACCCGGTACGGGAGCGGGAGTTGGCCCTCGCGCTGTGCGCCCGCCGGGTGGACGGGCTGATCGTGATCCCGGCCGGGGACGACCACCGGTACCTGGAGCCGGAGATCCGGGCCGGGGTCGCCACGGTGTTCGTGGACCGGCCGGCGGGCCGGATCGAGGCGGACGTCGTGCTGTCGGACAGCTTCGGCGGCGCCCGGGACGGGGTGGCCCACCTGATCGCGGCGGGCCACCGCCGGATCGGCTTCATCGGGGACCACCCGCACATCCACACGGCGACGGAGCGACTGCGCGGCTACCGCGCCGCGATGGCGGACGCGGGGCTTCCGGTGGCCGGATCCTGGCTCTCCCTCGGCTCCACCACGCCGGAACCGGTGACGGCAGCGGCGCACCGGATGCTGGCCGGCCCCGAACCGGTCACCGCCGTGTTCGCCGGCAACAACCGCGTGACGGTCACGCTGGTACGGGTGCTCGCCGACCGGGACCGCCCCTCGGCCCTGGTCGGCTTCGACGACTTCGAGCTGGCGGACCTGCTGCGCCCCGGCGTCACGGTCGTCGCCCAGGACGCCGCCGCGCTCGGCCGCGTGGCGACGAACCGCCTCTTCCAGCGCCTGGCGGGCGCCGACCTCACCCCGTCCCGCATCGAACTCCCGACCCGCCTCATCCCCCGCGGCTCGGGCGAACTCCCTCCCCCGGCCTGACCCTTCACCGGACCGGCTCCGCACGCCACCACCGGGGACGACGGGGTGTCGCGGTGCCGGGTGGTGGCGGGGGCGGGCGTGCAAGTGGCCCGGCCCCGGTGGTTCGGGGCCGGGCCACCCGGGTCGGTCGGGTCAGGCGCTCGCCGTCAGCGTCGCCGAGCGGCGCGGGATGGCGAAGGCGTCCAGCTCGGCGCGGGTCAGGCCGGTCAGGGCGGTGACCTCCTCGGCGCCGACCGCGCCGCAGTCGAGGCCGCGGACCAGGTAGCCGGCCAGGGCCTTCGCCGTGGCGGGCTCGTCCATGACGTCGCCCTCGATCTTGGCGACGTACGCCTTCAAGCGCGCGGCGGCGGTGGCGAGGCCCTCGCGGTAGAAGGTGAAGACGGCCGCGTAGCGGGTCGGCAGGTGCGCCGGGTGCATGTCCCAGCCCTGGTAGTACGCGCGGGCCAGGGCGCGGCGGGTGAGGCCGTAGTGCAGCTTCCAGGCCTCGTGGACGTGCTCGGTGGTGCCGATCGGCAGGACGTTGGTCGAGCCGTCGGACACGCGGACGCCGGTACCGGCGGCCGCGACCTGCATGATCGCCTTGGCATGGTCGGCGGCCGGGTGGTCGCTCGACTGGTAGGCCGCGGAGACGCCGACGCAGGCGCTGTAGTCGAAGGTGCCGTAGTGCAGGCCGGTGGCGCGGCCCTTGGCGGCCTCGATCATCCGGGCGACGGTGGCGGTGCCGTCGGAGGCCACGATGGACTGGCTGGTCTCGATCTGGATCTCGAAGCCGATCCGGCCGGGGCGCAGGCCGCGGGCCGTCTCGAAGGCCTCCAGCAGCTGGACGAAGGCGCTGACCTGCTCGGCGTAGGTGACCTTGGGCAGGGTGAGGACGAGGCCTTCGGGGAGGCCGCCGTGCTCCAGCAGCCCGGAGAGGAAGATGTCGGTGGTGCGGATGCCGCGGTCACGGACGTTGGACTCCATGCACTTCATGCGGATGCCCATGTACGGGGCGTTCGCGCCGTTGGAGAAGGCCTCGGAGACCAGGCGTGCGGCGCGGGCCGCTGCCTGGTCCTCCTCCTCGTCGGAACGGACGCCGAAGCCGTCCTCGAAGTCGACGCGGAGGTCCTCGACGGGCTCGCTCAGCAGCTTGGCGCGGACGCGGTCGTAGACCGGTACGGCCAGCTCGTCGGGGATGCCCAGTACCTCGGCGAACGTGGCGGCGTCAGGGGCGTGCTCGTCCAGGGCGGCGAGGGCCTGGTCGCCCCAGGAGCGGATGGTGTCCGCCGCGAAGACGTCACCGGGCACGTAGACGGTGTGGATGGGCTGACGGGTGCCGGGGTCGCCCGGGTAGTGCCGTGCGAGTTCCGCGTCCACCGGGGCCAGGGAGGCGCTGATGCCCTCGCTGACCGCGCCGGCGAGGCTCGTCGCCACCTTCTCCTGCTGACCCATCGCGCACTCTCCTCTTTTCCGCTTCACGGAAGCTTAGATCCGCATAGCAGAATTTAGCCACGCGGTTCCGCTCCGTCAATGGTCCCCCTGCCGCCCTGGACAAACGACTCGGGGCCGCGCGGTGAGAATCACCACACGGCCCCGGAGAAGCGAAGCTACGAAGAGAAGCGCAGGTCAGCCCTTGCGGGCCTGGATCTCTTCGGTCAGCTGCGGGACGACCGCGAAGAGGTCGCCGACCACGCCGTAGTCGACGAGGTCGAAGATCGGGGCCTCCGCGTCCTTGTTGATGGCCACGATGGTCTTCGAGGTCTGCATGCCGGCCCGGTGCTGGATCGCGCCCGAGATGCCGGAGGCGATGTACAGCTGCGGGGAGACCGACTTGCCGGTCTGGCCGACCTGGTTGGAGTGCGGGTACCAGCCGGCGTCCACGGCGGCGCGGGAGGCGCCGACGGCCGCGCCGAGGGAGTCCGCGAGCGACTCGATCACGTGGAAGTTCTCGGCGCCGTTGACGCCGCGGCCGCCGGAGACCACGATCGCGGCCTCGGTCAGCTCGGGGCGGCCGGTGGACTCGCGCGGGGTGCGGCCGGTGACCTTGGTCCCGGTGGCCAGCGCGCCGAAGGTGACGGCGAGCGCCTCGACCGCGCCGGCGGCCGGAGCGGCCTCGACCGGGGCCGAGTTCGGCTTCACGGTGATGACCGGGGTGCCCTTGGAGACGCGGGACTTGGTGGTGAACGACGCGGCGAAGGCGGCCTGCGTGGCGACCGGGCCCTCGTCACCCGCCTCCAGGTCAATGGCGTCGGTGATGATGCCGGAGCCGATGCGGACGGCCAGGCGGGCCGCGATCTCCTTGCCCTCGGCGGAGGACGGGACGAGCACGGCGGCCAGGGAGCCCGCGGCGGACGCGGCCTCGTAGGCGGCCTGGAGCGCGTCGACCTTGGGTACGACGAGGTACTCGGTGAACTCGGGGGCGTCGGCGGTGAGGACCTTGACCGCGCCGTGCTCGGCGAGCACCGCGGCGGTGGCGTCGGCGCCGGCGCCCAGGGCGACGGCGACGGGCTCGCCGAGGCGGCGGGCCAGCGTCAGCAGCTCAAGGGTGGGCTTGCGGACGGCGCCGTCCACGTGGTCGACGTAGACGAGAACTTCAGCCATGGGACTGCTCTCCTGCGATTGCGAAGTGTCTGGGGGCTATGGAGGGTTGGCCGAGGCTCAGATGAACTTCTGGCCGGCCAGGAACTCGGCCAGCTGCTTGCCGCCCTCGCCCTCGTCCTTGACGATCGTGCCGGCGGTGCGCGCCGGACGCTGCGCCGCGGAGTCGACCGCGGTCCAGGAGCCTTCCAGACCGACCTCGTCGGCCTCGATCTCCAGCTCCTCCAGGTCCCAGGACTCCACCGGCTTCTTCTTGGCGGCCATGATGCCCTTGAAGGACGGGTAGCGGGCCTCGCCCGACTGGTCCGTCACCGAGACGAGCGCCGGGAGGGAGGCCTCCAGCTGCTCGCTGGCGGTGTCGCCGTCACGGCGGCCGGTCACGGTGCCGTCCTCGACCTTGACCTCGGAGAGCAGGGTGACCTGCGGGACGCCGAGGCGCTCGGCCAGGATCGCCGGGAGGACGCCCATGGTGCCGTCGGTCGAGGCCATGCCGGTGATGACCAGGTCGTAGCCGGCCTTCTCGATGGCCTTGGCGAGCACCAGCGAGGTGCCCATGACGTCGCTGCCGTGCAGGTCGTCGTCCTCGACGTGGATCGCCTTGTCGGCGCCCATGGACAGCGCCTTGCGGAGCGCGTCCTTGGCGTCCTCGGGGCCCACCGTCAGAACGGTGATCTCGGCATCGTCGGCCTCGTCGGCGATCTGCAGCGCCTGCTCGACGGCGTACTCGTCGAGCTCCGACAGCAGGCCGTCGACGTCGTCACGGTTGACGGTCAAGTCCTCGGTGAACTGCCGGTCGCCGGTGGCGTCGGGCACGTACTTCACACAGACAACGATCCTCAGGCTCACGCCGGCTCTCCTACCGCATCGTCTTTTCTGGTACCGCCTTGTGCAGGCAGCATAGGCGCCTTGTCGGGCGGATCCCGGTCGGGGCGGCCCGCGCTCCGAAGGGAATGTTACTCGTCAGTACACCGTGGGTCCCACCAAGAGGCAAGGCCGGTGAACTGTGATCTGTCCAACGCCGCCCGGCACGCCCCAACAGGGACGATTCAGTCGCGCAGCGCGTTGAAGCGACCCTGGTGGTACAGCAGGGGACGGCCTTCCCCGGCCGGGTTCCCGGCGACCGCCTCCGCGATCACCACCCGGTGCGCCCCGGCCGGCACCCGAGCCACCACCCGGCACACCAGCCACGCCAGTACGCCGCCCAGTACCGGCACCCCGTACGGTCCGGCGGTCCACCCGGTGGCCGGGCCGAAGCGGTCGGCTCCGCTACGGGCGAACAAGCCGGCGAGCTCCCGCTGGTGCTCGCCCAGTATGTGGACGCCGAGGTACTCGCGGTCGCGCACGGCGGGCCAGGTGGAGGCCCCCGTGCCGATGGTGAAGGACAGCAGCGGCGGATCGGCGGAGACGGAGTTGAGGGAGGTCGCGGTGAAGCCCACCGGCTGCCCGCCCTCCTCGGCGGTGATCACCGCGACGCCGGCGGCGTGCTGCCGGAAGACGGAGCGCAGGAGGTCGGGCGAGCCGGGCAGGCCGGCGTCGGGGCGGGGGGACGGAGCGGTCGGGGCCGTCATGGGGGATCTTCCTTCTGCCACGGGAACGCGGTCGCTGTCGATGTCCGGGTCGGGGACGTTCAGTGACCCGGACAGCGCGCGCCGGCGTGGCGGACGAGGTCCACGTGGACTCGTCCGTAGAGCAGGAGTTCATGCCGCATACCGCCAGCCTGGCGATCTCCCGTGTACACAGTCAAGCGGGAACGGGCAGATGTCAGGCGCGTCACGCTGCGTGCGGGCACGCGCACCGGCGCGTCCGGACCCGGTACCCGGGCCGTCCGGCGGGTCACACGGCGGCGCCCAGGGCCGCGATCACGTCCGCCTTGCGGGGCAGGCCGGCCGCCCGGCGGACGATCCTTCCCGCCGAGTCCAGGACGAGCACGGTCGGGGTCTTCTCGATCGCCAGGGCCCGCATCAGGTCGAGCCGGTGCTCGGCGTCGATCTCGATGTGCGCGACCCCCTCGACCATCGCCGCGACCTCGGAGAGGATCCGCCGGGTGGCCCGGCAGGGCTGGCAGAACGCGCTGGAGAACTGCACCAGGGTGGCCCGCTCCCCCGGCCGGGCGCTTAGTTCCGCGGCTCCCAGCCGCGGCCGTCCGCCGCGCTGCACGCTGCCGTCCCCGCTGCCGTCCCCGCTGCCGTGCGCGAGGCCGTCGCCGCCGTGGGCGCTGCCGCCGTGGGCGCTGCCGCCGTGGCCGCCCGGCCCGGCGCTCCGGCCGTCGACCTGTCCGCCCCGTCCGTCCTGCCCGCGCACGCGCACTCCCGTCACCGCCATCGCCTCGATGCCCGTCATCCTCGTACGCTCATCAGTTGATCGGAGCGCCCGCGACCCCCTCCGCATTCCCGGCGTGACGAGAATCTCTCCTGGTACGGGCGTCTGGACTGGTCACCGGCTCCCGTTTGGGGCACGATCCCCATGGCCGCGTACCTACGCTGCCGTAACTTCCGGCCGGGAGCACCTCCCAAGGCAGAAAGCGGGGTCTCCGCACCATGGCTGAGCTCATCTACCCTCCGGTGATCGGCGCCGCGCACACGCTGTTCCGGGCACTGGACATCCGCATCGACATGGAGGGCACCGAGAACATCCCGCGCCAGGGCGGCGCCGTCCTGGTGTCGAACCACATCGGCTACCTCGACTTCATCTTCGCCGGACTGACCGCCCGGCCGCAGAAGCGCCTGGTGCGCTTCATGGCGAAGGAGTCGGTGTTCCGGCACAAGGTGTCCGGTCCGCTGATGCGCGCCATGAAGCACATCCCGGTGGACCGCGAGCAGGGCGAGTCGGCGTACCAGCACGCCCTCCAGTCCCTGCGCTCCGGCGAGATCATCGGCGTGTTCCCGGAGGCCACGATCTCCCAGTCCTTCACCCTCAAGAGCTTCAAGTCCGGCGCTGCGCGCATGGCTCAGGACGCCGGGGTTCCGCTGATCCCGGTGGCGCTGTGGGGCACGCAGCGCCTGTGGACCAAGGGCCGCCCGAAGAACCTCAAGCGCAGCCACATCCCCGTGACGATGCGCGTCGGCGAGCCGATGGACGCCCCGGCGGACCAGTACGCGGGTGCCATCACGCGCCGCCTGCGCGAGCGCGTGCAGGAACTGCTGGACGCGGCGCAGCGCGCCTACCCGGGCAAGCCGGCGGGTACGGACGACTCGTGGTGGCTGCCCGCGCACCTGGGCGGCACCGCTCCGACCGCGGAGCAGGTGCGCGAAGCGGGCTGATCCGCCCACGGTCGTACGCGGCCCCGCCACGGACGAGCCGTGACGGGGCCGCGCCCCGCCGGAGCACAAGAAAGCCTCCGACCGTGAATCAACAGATTCACGGTCGGAGGCACATCCGTGCAGATGGCGGCTCGTGGCCCCTGGGGCTAGCGCGCCAGCTCTTCCTTCAACGCCTGCAGGAAGCCGTCCACGTCCTCCTCCTGGGTGTCGTAGCCGCACATCCAGCGGACGTCGCCGGCGACCTCGTCCCAGAAGTAGAAGCGGTAGCGTTTCTGCAGCCGCCGCGAGACCTCTTGCGGCAGCCGCGCGAACACGGCGTTCGCCTGCACCGGGTAGAGGATCTCCACGCCGTCGGTCGCGCGCACACCTGCCGCGAGCCGCTGCGCCATCGCGTTGGCGTGGCGGGCGTTGCGCAGCCACAGGTCCTTGGCGAGCAGCGCCTCCAGCTGCACCGACACGAACCGCATCTTGGACGCCAGCTGCATCGACATCTTGCGGATGTGCTTCATCTGCCGGACCGCGTCCGGGTCGAGCACGACCACGGCCTCGCCGAACATCATGCCGTTCTTGGTGCCGCCGTACGACAGCACGTCCACGCCGACGGTGTTGGTGAACGTCCGCATCGGCACGTCGAGCGAGGCCGCGGCGTTGGCTATCCGGGCCCCGTCCAGGTGGACCTTCATGCCCTTGCCGTGGGCGTGCTCGCAGATGGCCCGGATCTCGTCCGGGGTGTAGACCGTGCCGAGCTCGGTGTTCTGGGTGATCGAGACGACCTGCGGCATCGCCCGGTGCTCGTCCTCCCAGCCCCAGGCCTCCTGGTCGATCAGCTCGGGGGTGAGCTTCCCGTCCGGGGTGGGGACGGCGAGCAGCTTCAGGCCCGCCATCCGCTCGGGCGCGCCGCCCTCGTCGACGTTGATGTGCGCCGACTTGGCGCAGATCACGGCGCCCCAGCGGTCGGTCATGGCCTGGAGGGCCGTGACGTTGGCACCGGTGCCGTTGAAGACCGGGAAGGCTTCCGCGTACGGGCCGAAGTGGCTGCGGATGATCTTCTGCAGGTGTTCGGTGTACTCGTCCTCGCCGTACGCGACCTGGTGGCCGCCGTTGGCGAGTGCGATGGCCTCCAGGACCTCCGGGTGCACCCCGGCGTAGTTGTCGCTGGCGAAACCGCGCACCGCCGGATCGTGGTGGCGGCGGGCATCGGTCCTCACGGTTGCGGAGTGAGCCACAGACGCTGTCCGTTCACATCGATTGCGGGCCGCTCCCAGACTCCGGCGATGGCCTCGGCCAGCTCCTTGACGTCGGTGAAGCCCGCGAACTTCGCATTGGGACGCTCCGCGCGCATCGCGTCGTGCACCAGTGCCTTGATGACCAGGATCGCAGCCGCCGCCCCCGGACCGTCCTCGCCCCCCGCCTTGCGGAAGGAGTCGGCCATGGCGAGGGTCCAGGCCTCGGCCGCCGCCTTGCCCGCGTTGTAGGCGGCGTTGTTGGCGACCGGCTTGTGCGCGCCGGACTGGCTGACCAGGACGTAGCGGCCCCGGTCGCTGCGCAGCAGGCCGTCGTGGAAGGCCATCGAGGTGTGCTGGACGGTGCGGATGAGGAGCTTCTCCAGGAAGGCCCAGTCCGCGAGGTCCGACTCGGTGAAGGAGTTGGCGCCGCGCCAGCCGCCCACGAGGTGGACGAGCCCGTCCACGCGGCCGAACTCCTTCTCGGTCCGCTCGGCCCAGGCCCTGGTGGCGTCCAGGTCGAGCAGGTCGACGGTGTCACCGGTGACGGTGGCGCCGCCGTGGGCGTAGCGCGCCGCGTCCACGGCTTCGGCGAGCCGCGCCGGATCGGCGTCGGACGCGATGACGACGGCTCCCGCCTCGGCGAGGCGGAGCAGGGTGGCGCGGCCGGCGGGCCCGCCGGCCCCCGCCACGGCCACCACCGCTCCGTGGAGCCTTCCGTTGCCGTTCCCCGTGCCGTTCATCTGTGCAGCCTCCTGTGGACGAGCGCTCACGCGGCGACTCGCTCGGCGTGTTCCGCGTTCAGGGCGGTGATGCCCTTCGTGGAGGCGATCACACCCTTGAGCTTCTTGGCGAGGGCCTCATAGAACATGCTGAGCGGAAACTCGTCGGGAAGCACGTCGTCCACGAGCTTGCGCGGCGGCTGCGTCGTGTCGAGGGCGTCGGGGCCCTTGGCCCACTTGGAGCCCGGGTGCGGGGCGAGGTACGTGGAGACGAGCTCGTAGGCCTTGAACCAGTGGACGAGCTTCGGGCGGTCGATGCCTGCCCGGTAGAGCTCCTCGATCTCGGCGCACAGCTGGTTGGTGACCTGCGGGGCGCGCATCCAGTCGATCTTCAGCTTGTTGTCCGTCCAGCGCACCACGTCGTGCTTGTGGAGGTAGGCGAAGAGCAGCTGGCCGCCGAGCCCGTCGTAGTTGCGGTTGCGGTCGCCGGAGACCGGGAAGCGGAACATCCGGTCGAAGAGGACGGCGTACTGGACGTCGCGGCCGTGCTCGTTGCCCTCGGACTCCAGCTTCACGGCCTCCTTGAAGGCGGTGAGGTCGCAGCGCAGCTCCTCCAGGCCGTACATCCAGAACGGCTGGCGCTGCTTGATCATGAAGGGGTCGAACGGCAGGTCGCCGTGGCTGTGGGTGCGGTCGTGGACCATGTCCCACAGGACGAAGGCCTTCTCGCAGCGCTCCTGGTCCTCGACCATGCGGGCGATGTCCTCGGGCAGCTCGATGCCCAGGATGTCGACGGCCGCCTCGGTGACCTTGCGGTAGCGGGCCGCCTCGCGGTCGCAGAAGATGCCGCCCCAGGTGAACCGCTCGGGGGCCTCGCGCACGGCGATGGTCTCCGGGAAGAGGACGGCGGAGTTGGTGTCGTAGCCCGGGGTGAAGTCCTCGAAGGTGATGCCGAGGAAGAGCGGGTTGTCGTACCGGGTGCGCTCCAGTTCGGCGAGCCACTCGGGCCACACCATCTTGAGCACGACCGCTTCGAGATTGCGGTCCGGGTTGCCGTTCTGCGTGTACATGGGGAAGACCACGAGGTGCTGGAGCCCGTCCTGGCGCTCGGCGGCCGGCTGGAAGGCCAGCAGCGAGTCGAGGAAGTCCGGGACCCGGAAGTCGTCCGCGGCCCACTTGCGCAGGTCGGCGACGAGCGCCTGGTGGTACGCGGTGGCGTGCGGGAGCAGCGGCGAGAGCGTCTCGACGGCGCCGATGACGCGCTCGACGGCGGCCTGGACGGTGGCGCGGCCGTGCGCCCCTTCGGCCTCGAAGTCGATGGAGCCGTCCTTGCCCTGCCAGGGGCGGATCTCCTCCACGGCGGCCTTGAGCTCGGGCCATGCGGGGTGGTCTACCACCCTCGCCCCAGCGGTTATCACGGCACCGCCGGCACCCGGCACAAGAGTTTCCGTCATGTCACTTCCTCCACAGGAGAATCTCACGTCGCCACAGACTAAGCAGACGAGGCTCTCCCACTCAAGTGGGGAGGCGGGAAATTATCCTGCGTCACCCCCTGATTCACCGGAAGTCTTCCCGTTCGACAGCGTGGAATGGATGGCTCCGCCCAGGCGCGCCATGGCTTCGGCGGCCTGCGGGAGTACGTGGGCCAGCGCGTGGAAGCCGTGGAACATCCCGGGGTGCTCGTCGAGGGTCGACGCGACGCCGCTCCGGCGCAGGCGGTGGTGGTGGGCCACGCCCTCGTCCCGCAGCGGGTCGCAGCCGGCGACCACGAGGTGCGCCGGCGGGAGCCCGGCCGGGTCGGCGAGCGCGGGCGAGGCGAGCGGGTGCCGGGCGTCGCCGTCCGGTCCGAGGTACTGCTCCCAGAACCAGCGCATGTGCGCGGCGGTCAGGAAGCAGCCCTGCGCGCGGGTGCGGTACGACGCGCTGCCTTGGGTCGCGTCCAGCGCGGGACAGATCAGCACCTGGAGCGCGACGCCCGGACCGCCGCGCTCGCGGGCCAGCAGCGCCGAGGCGGCGGCGAGGTTCCCACCCGCGCTGTCGCCCGCCACCACCAGGGCACCCGGGGCGCCACCGAGCTCCCCGAGGTGCCCGGCCGCCCAGCACAGGGCGGCGTACGCGTCCTCGGCGGCGGCGGGGAAGCGGTGCTCGGGGGCCCGCCGGTAGTCCACCGAGACGACGGCGGCGCCCGAGGCGCGGCAGATGTTCCGGGCGGTGGCGTCGTGGGTGTCGAGGTCGCACAGCACGAAACCGCCGCCGTGGCAGAACACCGCGGTGGGGCGCGGCCCCGGCCACCGCGCGGGGTCGGGGAGGTAGACCCGTACGGGGAGCGGCGGGGCCCCCGGCGGGCCGGGGACCACCCGGTCCTCGACGGCACCGACCCGCGGCGGGCGCGCCGGCCGGCGGGACGCGGCCGCCAGGATCCGGCGGGCCTCGGCGGCGTCGGTGACCGCCCCGCCGACGTCGGGGAAGCCGGCGGCGAGCATGTCGACGCAGGGCCGGGCCGCGGCGTCGAGCCGCCCGGCCGCCCCCTTTCGCGGCGCGGTGGAACCCCCGGGGCGGCCGGGTGCGGGGGCGTGGTCGGCGGGGCTCACGCGGTCCGGTCCGGACGGTCGGCCGGGCATTCGGGGCCGGGGCGGTCGGCCAGGTTTTCGAGGTCCGGGCGGTCGGCGGGGCGCCGGGGGGCCGATCGCCCGCCCCGGAAGTGCGGGATGACCTTCTCGCCCCACTGCCGCAGGGTTTCCAGGCAGGCCTCCTGCTCCACCGTGCCCATCTGGACCAGGCACATCACCTCGTCGGCACCGGCCGCCCGCAGCCGCTCCACGTAGGCGATCGCGTCGTCGGCGCTGCCGTAGGCGTGGTCCGCGTGGAAGGTGGCCGTGGAGGTCGGCCGGACCGGGATGTCCAGCTCGTGCAGGCGGGCCACCACCTGCTCGGCGGCCTCACGCATCCGCGCCTCCTCGTCGGCCCCCGGGACCACGGCCTCGTCCGGGAGCCCCGTACCGCCGTAGTAGTGGCCGATGGACTGGGCGAAGAACCGCTGCCCCCGGACGCCGATCCGCCGGGCCTCCCCCCGGTCGTCGAGCACGATCGTCGGGCAGAGCACCGAGAAGTGGTCGTTGACCGCGGTGGACACGAACCGGCCGCCGTCCCGGCCGGCGATCGCCGCGTCGTACACGGCGCGCATCCGCGCGATCGACTCCGGACCGGCGAAGCCCATGACCAGCGCCCCGATGCCCAGCTCGGCCGCCTGCACCAGGGTCTCGTCCCGGCTGCACGCCAGGAACAGCGGTGGATGCGGGGTCTGCCGGGGCCTGGGCAGGATCGGGTGCGGGTCGATGTCGATGAGCTCGCCGTGGTACTCCAGCTCCTCCTCCTGCCAGGCCCTGCCGATGACGCGCAGGGCCTCCTCCACTTCCGCGGTCGTGCGGTCCTTGTCCACCCCGCACAGGGAGGTCTCCCGCTCGGTGCCCCCGCGCCCGGCCCCGAGGTCCAGCCGGCCGCCGGAGAGCAGGTCGAGCATCGCCGCCCGCTCCGCGACGCGGACCGGGTGGTTGAAGTTGAAGGGCATGCACACGACCCCGTGGCCGATGCGGATGGTGCTGGTCCTGGCCGCGACGAAGCTGAGGAAGACCTCGGGCGCGCTCATGTGGGCATACCACTTCAGCGAGTGGTGTTCCACGGCCCAGATCCGGTCGAATCCCATCCGCTCGGCCAGTACGGCCTGTTCGACGCAGTCGCGGATGACCTGGTGCTCCCGCTCGACCGTCGGATCGGCGAGCTGTGCTTCGAAGATCACGGAGAATTCCATGGCGCCTCCAGAGGTCGCGTCCCGTGCCCGGCGGTACTTCTTTTCGAAATATGACTAGTAGTCATATTGAGTCGAAGAAGCAAGAGCGCGGGCCCGGGTCGCCGGCGGTCGGCACGGCGCGCCACGGCGGAACCGGCGCCTGTGCGCGCCCTGTTGGCGACCCCGACGAGGAGGGGCGGCCGCCCGGGAAGCGGCGCGTCAAGCCGGTGGAGACGCGCCCACGCCCGGGTGACACGGCGTCGGCCCGCCTCCGGCACGCGACGGCCCGGAGCCCTGGCGTGAAGCGGTACCCACGCCTTTGCGGGCCCTCGCACGGCCGGTCCCATCGCAGTCCCCGCGCATTAGCATGCGACCTCATCCTCATCGCGCGCGGCCGGTCGGGACACCGCGACCGCGCGGACAGCCGCCGTCGACGGAAGCGAGAGAACCTTGACTTTCCTCACCATCGGTCACCGCGGGGTCATGGGTGTCGAACCGGAGAACACCCTGCGGTCGTACCTGCGAGCGGAACGTTCCGGCATGGACGTCATCGCGCTCGACCTCCGGCTGAGCAAGGACGGCGTCCTCGTCGCCCTGCACGACCCCGAGGTGGACCGGACCACCGACGGTTCCGGGGCCGTCGCCGACCTGACGCTCGCCGAGCTGCGCGAGCTGGACGCCGGCGGGGGTGAGCGCGTACCGCTCTTCGAAGAGGCCCTGGACGCGGTCCGGACCCCATTCCAGGCGAGGGTGGGGGACCACGCCGCCGCCGAGGTGCTCGCGGAGCTGGTCCTGCGCCGCGACCTGGCCTCCCGCGTGGAGGTGGCCTCCTTCCACGACGCGGTCCTGGCCGGGGCCGCCCGCACCGTGCCGGGCCTGCGCACCACCCTCTACGCGAGCCCGCACGGCGCCGACATCGTGGACCGGGCGCTGGCCGCCGGCGCCGCCGCGGTCGCCCTGGACATCCGGCGCCTGACCCTGGAGACGGTGGAGGCCGCGCACGCGGCCGGGCTGCGGGTGACGGGCTGGACGGTCAACACCCTGGACCAGCTGCGCCTCGCGAGGGCGCTCGGGCTTGACGGCGCCGTCACGGACTTCCCCGAGATCCGCAGCACCGGCCGCTTCACCGCGTGAGGGGGCGACCGGGCGGCGCCGCGGCCGGGGTCTGCGGGGCCGCAGGCGCCGCCGGCCGGGTCAGAGGGACTTGACCAGCAGTTCGAAGGCCAGGTCGTCGCGGAGCGGGAGGCCGAAGCGCTCGTCGCCGTAGGGGAAGGGGCTCAGCTCGCCCGTGCGCCGGTAGCCGCGGCGCACGTAGTAGCCGATGAGCTCCTCCCGGACGTTGATGACCGTCATCCGCATCTCCGCGGCGTCCCAGGTCTCGCGGGCCCGGCGCTCGGCCTCGGCCAGGATCTCCTTGCCGAGGCCGGCGCCCTGGAGTCCGGGGCGGACGGCGAACATGCCGAAGTAGACGTATTCGCCCCGATGTTCGAGCTGGCAGCAGGCGACGATCCCGCCCTCGCGCTCGACGACGAGCAGGATGCTGTCCGAGGACTCGACGATCCCGCGGACGGCCTCCTCGTCGGTGCGCTGCCCGTCCAGGTAGTCCGCCTCCGTGGTCCAGCCGGCCCGGCTGGCATCGCCCCGGTACGCGGACTCGACGAGCGCCACCAGCTCGGCCACGTCCGCCTCGACGGCACTGCGGAAGCTCAGGGCGGTGGGGTTGGCGGTCGACATCGGGGGCTCCGTTCTGGGTGGTGGCATATGACATGCCGGGCACGGCAAGGAGAGCCTAACCCGGGGCGGCGTGGGGGCGGCCGGGGCCGGGCATCTCTTCCCGTGACACCGAAGGACCGGGAGGCTCCGCCGTGCACGGTTCCGCCACGTCCCTGCCCGCCGCCGTCTCCGCGTGGCTGCTCGTCGTGCTGTGCGCGGCGAGCGGCGCGTACTGCCTGGCACGGGCGGGCAGAGCCGGCGGGGCCGCGCGCGGCGCGGCGGTCGGCGAGGCCGTGATGGGCTTCGGGATGGCATGGATGGCGGCGCCCGCCGGGGTCGGGTCCTGGGTGCCGCCGGTGCTGCTGGCCGTCTTCTGCGGGGCGGCGGCGCACGCGCTGTGGCTGCTGCGGGGCGGGGCGCACCACGCGCACCACCTGGTCGGTTCGCTGGCGATGGCGTACATGGCCCTGGCCATGACGAGGGCACCCGTGTCGATTCCGGCGGGCGGCGGGCACGGGGGCGGCGGGCCGGGCTCCGGGCTGCCCCTGGTGACCGGCGCCCTGCTCCTGTACTTCGCGGGGTACGTGCTGCTCGGCGGGGCCCGGCTGGTGGCGACGGGCGCGCCCCCGGGCGGCGCCGCGGCGTCCGTCGCCCTCTCCGGAGGAAGCGCGGCGGGGCCGGCCCCGCGGCCGGCCGAGTTGACCCGGGCCTGCCGACTCGCCATGGGCATAGGGATGTTGGCCATGCTCCTCACGATGTGAGGCCTTTGGGAAACGTGTCCTGCGTCACCAATGCTCCCGGGCCGTACCCGCAGGTAGCTCCTCGCTCATAGGCTGGCGCCATGATGGTCCCCGCCGCTCTGCTGCTGCTCGGCGTCCTGACCGCGCTGCTCGCCCCCCGCTTGCTGGCCCGGGCCCGCTGGCCCGACCGCGAACCCGTCGTCGCCCTGTGGGTGTGGCAATGCGTGGTGGGCGCGGTGCTGCTGTGCTTCGGACTGTCGATGCTGCTGAGCGCGGCGGCCGCCTGGCAGGCCGTCCGCGGCCGCCTCTTCGCCGCCGCCCCGCACGGCGTGGTCGACGCCTACGCCCTGGGCGCGTCCGGCGGGCCCTGGGCGGCCTTCACCGCCCTCGCCCTGGCGGGCGGCGCCCTGTGGACCGGGGCCATGCTGACCCGGGAAGTGCTGCGGGCCCGTGCGGACCGGCGCGCGCGGGGCACCGAGCTGCTCGTACGGGCCCCGCTGCTGCCCGGCGAGGACCCGGCCGGCGCACGGCTCGTCGTACTGGAGGGCCCGCGGCCGGACGCCTGGTGGCTGTCGGGCGCGGCGCCGCAGCTGGTGGTCACCACGGCGGCACTGGGCCGCCTGAAAGGCAGTCAGCTGGATGCCGTACTGGCCCACGAGCAGAGCCACGCGGCGGCCCGGCACGACTGGCTGCTGCACTGCTCGCGGGCGCTGTCGCGCGGATTCCCGCAGGTGCCGGTCTTCGCGGCGTTCGAGTCGGAGATGCACCGGCTGGTGGAGCTCGCCGCCGACGACGCGGCCTCCCGGCGGTACGGGCGGCTGACGGTCGCGCTGGCCCTGGTCGGCCTCAACGAGGACCGGGGTGCGTTCGGACCGTCCGCGGCCCCGCAGACCCACGTCTCGCACCGGGTGCGCAGGCTGCTGTCGGCGGCGCCGCGCCTGTCCGCCGTCCGCCGGCTCCGACTGACGGCGCTGGCGACCCTCGTGCCCGCGGTTCCGCTGCTGGTGGCCGTCGTACCGGGGCTCAGCGCGCTGGCATAGCGCGGGTCCCGGCACGGATCGACGGGCGGCCGGTGCAAGGATCGGCCGTATGCGCAGTGATGGGTTTCGGTGGATCGGCATCGGCGGCGCCGCGGGCGCGGCCGTCCTGACGGCACTGGTGGTCGCGCGATGGCAGCCGCTGGTGTCCCTCGACGAGTCGGTCGCCCGGGGCCTGCACGGACACGCCGTGGCCCATCCCGGAGTCACCCAGTCCATGCGGATCCTCAGCGACTGGGTGTGGGACCCGTGGACCATGCGGCTGCTGGCCGCCGCCGCCTGCGGCGTGCTGTGGTGGCGGGGGGACCGGGGGCGCGCGGTGCGGGTGGCGGTGGCCACCGCGGCCGCGGCTCTGGTGCAGCAGGGACTGAAGGCGCTTGTGGGTCGGGAGCGCCCGGTGTGGCCGGATCCGGTGGATTCGGCGCACTACTCCGCCTATCCGTCCGGCCATGCGATGACCGCGACGGTGGTGTGCGGGCTGCTGGTATGGCTGCTCCCCGGGCGGACGCGGCAGACCCGGCGGACCCGGCGCCGGACCGTGTGGACCGCCGGGGCCGTCGCCGCGGTCTCGGTGCTCGGGGTCGGCTTCACCCGGCTCCACCTCGGCGTGCACTGGGCGTCGGACGTGCTCGGCGGCTGGCTCCTGGGCGCGGCGGTGGTGGTGCTCGCGACGGCGGGATCCGGCCGGACCCGCGCCCCGCGGAGCCGGCGCCCTCCCGGCGGCGCATCGGCGACCGGAGACGAATGAGCGGGCCTGCCCTGGGCGATCCCCCGTGTCACCCAGAGCAGGCTACCCGTGCGCTGAGTATATTGGCTCCGAGCCAGTCAACGCAGGAGTAAGCATGTCCCCGCGCAGCGCATCGGTCAATGAAGAATTGCGCAGACGTTCCCGGGAGCGGCTGCTCCAGGCCACGGTCGAACTCGTCGCCGAGCGGGGTTACGAGGCCACGACGCTCGGCGACATCGCCGACCGGGCGGGGGCGGCACGTGGCCTGGTGTCGTACTACTTCCCGGGCAAACGGCAGTTGCTGCAGTCCGCCGTGCACCGGCTGATGCACCTCACCCTGCAGGCGGCGCTGGAGCGGGAGCCCCGGCCCGCCGGTGAGCAGGAGGGCCGCGAGCTCCTCGCGCGGGCCGTCGACGCGATCCTCGGCCTGGCCCGGGACCAGCCCCGGCTGATGCGGACGCACATGGCGGGCATCCTGCAGGCCGAGGGTTTCATCCAGTGCCCGGAGCAGCAGCGGCTCGCGGAACTGCTGCGGGACACGGTGGTCCGGTACGGGTCGGCGGACGTGGACACCGACTACCCGCTGCTGCGCGCCCTGTTGATGGGTGCGGTGGTGGCGGTCCTGCTGCCGGGCGCGCCGATGCCGGCGGCCCGGCTGCGGGCCGAGCTGTTCCAGCGCTACGGGCTGGACTGGGAGCTGGGCGTCCCGCCGGACGGCGGACCGCCCGGCGCGGCGTTCCCCGCGCGCGCCGGACGCTGACCGCCGGGCGCCGGACGCGCCGCGCGTCCGGGCCGGGCGGCCGCGCGTCCGGGCCCGGGATCAGTGGTACTCGGGCTGGGTCTGCACGTTGAGCCGGTCCATCCGGACCCACTTGGCGCTCTCCGTGCGCCAGTCGTCGAGCCGCAGCACGTCGAGACCCTTGGTGATGTCGTTCGAGTAGATGTGCCCGTTGTAGTAGTACGCCGACCAGGACCCGCCGAGTCCGAGCTGGTCCGAGACCGGGCCGCGCTCGAAGTAGCCGATCTCCCGCGGCCGGTCGGAGTCGGTGAACTCCCAGACCGAGATGCCGCCCTGGTACCAGGCCTGCACCATGATGTCGCGACCGCCGCCGACCGGGACCAGCGAGCCGTTGTGGGCCACGCAGTTCTCGCTGTCGGCCTGGTGGCGGGGGATCTTGAAGTAGCTGCGGAAGGCGAGCTTGCGCTGGTCCCCGCGGCCGGTGATGTCGTAGATCCCGTCGGCGCCCCGCTCGGGGCCGGTGGCCTCGTTGCAGGTGGCGCCGCCGCCGCCGCCGAGCTCGTCGGTGAACACGACCTTGTCGGCGCGTTCGTTGAAGGTCGCCGAGTGCCAGAACGCGAAGTTCTTGTTGTCCTGGACCCGGTCGATGACGCGCGGCTGCTCGGGCCTGCTGATGTCGAAGAGGATGCCGTCGCCCATGCAGGCGCCGGCGGCCAGGTTCTTGGACGGCAGCACCGTGATGTCGTGGCAGCCGGTGGTCTTGGAGACGCCCGGGTTGGTGGGCGCGCCCGGGTTGCCGCCGTCCGGGAAGAGGATCGGGAAGGCGACGACCGCGGCGTCCGTCGGATTCTTCTTCGGGACCTTCACCACCGAGATGCCGTCGTGCGGCGGCCGGCAGTCCGGGAAGGCCTCGTTCGGGGAGTAGGAGGCGACGTAGACGTAGATGTCGCGGCCGTCCGGCACCAGCGTGTGGGTGTGGGAGCCGCAGGCGGTCTCGACGGACTTGATGTACTTGGGGTTCTTCTTGTCCTTGATGTCGAAGATCTTGATGCCCTCCCACGAGGACTTCTCCGTGGCGGGCTGCGAGACGCTGGTGCAGGAGTCGTCGCTGCGCGAGGAGTCGGTGGAGAGGAAGAGCAGGTCCCCGAGGACGGAGATGTCGTTCTGACCGCCGGGGCAGAGCACCTCGGTGACGGTCTTCGGTGCCTTCGGATTGCCGATGTCGTAGATCGTGAAGCCGTTGTAACTGCCCGCGTAGGCGTACCTGCCCTGGAACGCGAGGTCGGAGTTGATGACGGCGGGGTTGGTGCTGGGGATGTTGGCAAGGGGCTTGATGTTCCGGCTGTGGACGATCTCGTCCCGGCCGGGTATCTCACCGGTGGCGAGCTCCCTGCCCTCGACGAGCCCCGCGCTGTGCCGGTTGGCGTCGCCGGGTGTTAAGTCGCCCGGGTCCGGGCTGGCGGCCGCGGGTCCGGCCGCGAAGAGCGTGGCGAGGAGACCGGCGGCGGCCGCGGCCGCTCCCAGAGTCCGCCTCCGCGCTCTCCTGCTGTGCAACGAGGTCACTGTGCCTCCCATGGGAGTCCGATCGGTTCCGCTCGGGATGGGAACGGAACCCGGACCCCGGCAGTATCTTCCCTTCCATGGACATGGCAAAAGACCCCCGTGGGCGCAAGGTCTTACGGATCCGGCTCGGCCGGGCCGCCGCGGCGGCCGCGGTCGCCGGCCTCCTGTGCGCGCTCGCCGGCTGCGAGGACGACGAGGCCGCGGACCGGGCCGGGGACGGCCGGGCCGTGGTGGTCGCACCCGGGAAGCCGGGCGAGAAGGCCCGCACGCTGACCCCCGAACAGGCCGCCCGGGAACAGCCCGACGACAGCCCCAACGCCGCCGACCGGGCGTACGTCACGGGCATGATCGCGCACCACCGGCAGGCGCTGACGATGACCTCTCTCGCTCCTTCCCGGGCCTCGGCGGACGGCGTCAAACGGCTCGCGGACCGCATCGCGGCCGCCCAACAGCCGGAAATCGGTTCGATGGAGCGGTGGTTGGCCCGCCATCCGGCGCCCTCGGCGGGCGCGGGCGGGCACGACCACGGCGCGAGCGCCGGAACCGGCGGCGGCTCCGGCGGCCACGACCACGCCTCGATGCCGGGCATGGCGACGGAGCAGCAGCTCAAGGAGTTGGAGGCGGCCCGGGGCGCCGACTTCGACCGGCTCTTCCTGAGGCTGATGACCGCCCACCACGAGGGCGCGCTGAAGATGGCGGGCGAGGCACTGACCGGTGGCAACAACGTGGCCGTCGAGGAACTGGCCAACGACGTGATCGCCACCCAGACCGCCGAGATCCACCGGATGCGCGCGATGGGCTGACGGCGGGGTGCCCCGGTGTCATGCTGGGAGCACCTGCGGGAGGAGCTCCGTTGTGCTTCGTATCGCCGTCGTCGGATCGGGCCCCAGCGGGGTCTACGCGGCCCAGACACTGACCCAGCAGCGCGAGGTGCCGGGGGTGCGGGTGGACGTGCTGGACCGGCTGCCGGCCCCGTACGGTCTCGTGCGGTACGGAGTTGCGCCCGACCACGAGAAGATCAAGTCACTGCAGGGCAGTCTGCGGACCGTGCTGGAGGACGAGCGGATCCGCTTCCTCGGCAACGTCGAGGTCGGTGGGGACCTGCTGCCCGCGGCGCGACTGCTGGACCTTTACCACGCGGTCGTGTATTGCGTGGGCGCGGCGCGGGACCGGATGCTGGGCATCCCCGGCGAGGAGCTGGCCGGGGTGCACTCGGCCACGGCCTTCGTGTCCTGGTACAGCGGGCACCCGGACGCCTCGGCCGAGGCCTTCGACCTCGCCGGGGTGGAATCCGCGGTGGTGATCGGGGCGGGCAACGTCGCGGTGGACGTGACGCGGATCCTGGCGCGGGGCGCGGCCGAACTGGCGCCGACCGACATGCCGCAGCCGGCGCTCGGGGCGCTCTCGGGCAGCGGGGTGCGCCGGGTGGCCATGGTGGCCCGGCGCGGCCCCTCGCAGGCCAAGTTCACCACCAAGGAACTGCGGGAGCTGGGCACGCTGCCGGAGGTGGACGCGCTGGTGGAGCCCGCCGAGCCGGCTTTCGACCCGACGTACGCCGATCCGGGCGCCGCCGCCGCGCTGCCCGCGGCGGCGCGGCGGAACCTGGAGGTGCTGCGCGGGTGGGCCGAACGGGGCCCGACCGGCGCGCCGCGCCGCGTCACCCTGCGGTTCTACCTGCGTCCGGTGGAGGTGCTGGGCGGGCCCGACGGGCGGGTCACCGGCATGCGCTTCGAGCGGACCGCGCCGGACGGCCGGGGCGGCGTGGCGGGCACCGGCGTGTACGAGGACATCGGCACGCAGCTGGTGCTGCGCTCCGTGGGGTACCGGGGCGTACCGCTGGCCGGGCTGCCGTTCGACGAGCGGACGGGTACGGTCCCGCACGCGGCGGGCCGGGTGCTGCGGGCGGGCCGCGCCTCGGTCGGCGAGTACGTGGCGGGCTGGATCAAGCGCGGCCCGACGGGTGTGATCGGCACGAACCGGCCCTGCGCCAAGGAGACCGCGTCCTCGCTGCTCCAGGACGCGGGGGCGCTGGCGCGGCGCGAACTGCCCGGGGACCCGCTGGACGCGCTGTACGCGGCGGGGCTCCGGCCGGTCCGGTGGCCGGGCTGGCTGGCCATCGAGACGGCGGAGGCGGATCTGGGGCACTCGCTGGGGCGCCGTTCGGTGAAGATCCCCGACTGGGACGGCCTGCTGGGCGCGGCCGGTCCGTACTAGGCCTGCCCTGCCCGGGCCGGGACCGGGGCCGGGGTCAGACGGGCGGACTCGGCCGCTGCGGCCGTCAGGACGGCGTCGAGGAGGCCCGGGAAGAGGTCCTCCAGCTCCGCCCGGCGCAGGGCGTTGAGCTTGGTCGTGCCCCGGTAGGCCTGGCGGACGACGCCGCTCTCGCGCAGGACGCGGAAGTGGTGGGTGGACGTCGACTTGGTGACCGGCAGGGCGAAGTGCGAGCAGGCCAGCTCCGCGTCCGTGGCGGCGAGGTCGCGCACAATGGACAGCCGTACCGGGTCGGAGAGGGCGTCGAGCACGTGCTCCAAGCGGATCGCGCCCGGTTCCGGGTGGGTGAGGGCGCGGGCCCCTTCACGTTCCGTCATGTCCTGCTCCGCTCGCTCGGTTCGCTCCGGTCCCGGTCCTGGTCGTGGCCCCATCGTACGAGAGTCGTCGTAGGAGTCGTAGGACTTACGGGCGGTACGGAAGGTGCGGCCCGGACTCGGGGGTGGCGCCCGGGCCGCACCGGCTCACCAGGACCGGTGGTACTGCGCGGGCGTGCGGACGTGCGCGCCCAGCTCGGCGGCCGCGCGCCGGGCCCAGTACGGGTCGCGCAGCAGCTCCCGGCCCAGCAGCACCGCGTCCGCCTCGCCGTTGGCGAGGATCTTCTCGGCCTGCTCCGGTTCGGTGATCAGACCCACGGCGGCCACCGCGAGCCCGGTCTCCGCCCTGACCCGGGCCGCGAACGGCACCTGGTAGCCCGGGCCGACGGGGATGTGCACCCGGGGGGCGAGACCGCCGGTGGACACGTCGAGGAGGTCCACCCCGTGCTCGTCGAGCAGCCCGGACAGCCGGACCGTGTCGTCGGCGGTCCAGCCGTCCTCCTCCAGCCAGTCGGTGGCGGATATCCGGAAGAACAGCGGGAGCTCCTCGGGCCACACCGCCCGGACGGCGTCGACGACTTCGAGGGCGAAGCGGGTCCGGTTCTCGAAGGAGCCGCCGTACGCGTCGGTGCGCCGGTTGCTGTGCGGGGAGAGGAACTGGCCGATCAGGTAGCCGTGCGCGCCGTGCACCTCGACGACCTCGTACCCGGCGGCGAGCGCGCGTTCGGCGGCCGCGGCGAACAAGCCGACGATCTCGTGGATCCGCTCGACCGTCAGTTCCTCCGGGACCGGGTACCCGTCGTCGAACGGCACGGCGCTCGGCCCGACCGGCAGCCAGCCGTGGGCCTCCGGTCCGACCGGGGCGCCGCCGTTCCAGGTCCGGTCGGTGGAGGCCTTGCGGCCCGCGTGGGCGAGCTGGATGCCCGGGACGGCGCCCTGGGCCTTGAGGGAGCCGGTGATCCGGCGCAGCGCCTCGACCTGGGCGTCGTTCCAGATGCCGAGGTCGTAGGGGGAGATCCGGCCCTCGGGGGAGATCGCGGTGGCCTCCTGGAGGATCAGGCCGGCGCCGCCGACGGCGCGGGCCGTGTAGTGGGCGAAGTGCCAGTCGGTGGCCATGCCCGTCTCCGCGCCGGTGGGCGCGGCGCTGTATTGGCACATCGAGGCCATCCACACGCGGTTCGGGGCGGTGACCGAGCGCAGGGCGTAGGGCTCGAACAGGGCGGCGGACGCAGCAGTCATCGTGCTCTCCAGATGGTGACCGGGCTCACCGGGATCGGCGGCTAAGTACGAGACCTACCGTACTACGAATCTCGCCGTACTACGAGACTTCTCGTACAAGAGCGTCGAGTTCCGCCCGCAGCGCCGCCGTGAGGGCCTCCAGGTCGGGCACGGCGGTCCCGTCGGCGACCAGGCCGTAGTGGACCGTGCCCTTGTACGTGGACACCGCGACGGCCAGCGACTGCCCGCCGGCGAGCGGGGCCAGCGGGTAGACCTCGCGGACCGGGCTCCCGTCGAGGGAGAAGGTGAGACCGGGCAGCGGGACGCTGGTGACCAGGATGTCGAAGAGGAGCCGGGCCGCCTGGGCGACCAGTGGCCCGCCGAGCCGGTGGCCGAGCGGGTGGACGTGGTCGGCCAGCAGCGCGACCGCGCCGGCGCCGCGCCCGGGACCGGCGTCCTTGTTCCGGTCCATGCCGATGCGTACGCGGTCCAGCCGGCGCAGGGGGTCGGGCTCGGCGAGCGGAAGCCGCAGCAGGTACCCGGAAAGCCGGTTCCCCGCGCCGACCCTCCCCCCTCCCCCGGCGCCGCGGCGGCGGGACACGGGAATCAGCGCGCGCGGGCCGGGGCCCCGGGGGGCGGGGTCGCCGCGGTCGGCCAGCCAGCGCCGGAGCCCGCCGGCGACCAGGGCGATCAGCACGTCGTTGACCGTGCCGCCGGCCCCCTTGCGGACCAGGTTGACCTCGTCCAGGGGCAGGGCGAGACCGGCGACCGCACGGGTCCCCGAACCGGCGGGGCCCGTGGTGAGCGCCCCCGGTACGCCGACGGGCAGACCGGAGCGGGCCACGGCGGCGCCGATCTCCAGGGCCTGGCCGACGTCCTGCACGCGGGCGGCCAGCATCCCGGGGAGCCTGGCCAGCGCGGAGCCGGCCCGCTGACCGGGGAGGGGGCGCGGGGGCGCCGCCCGCAGCGCCGGCCCCTCGTCGAAGAGCGCGGCCGCCAGCGCGAGCGCGCCGAGGCCGTCGGCGAGGGCGTGGTGGAACTTGAACAGCACCGCGAAGGAGTCCGGACCGGGCCCCTCCAGTACGTGCGCCTCCCAGGGCGGCAGGTATCGGTCCAGCGGCCGAGCCATCAACGGCCCGGCGGCGGCGTACGGCCCCGCCGCGTGCGGGCTCGCCGCGTACGGCCCCGCCGCGCCGACGGCGGGACCGGCGGGGACGAGGAAGACGTGCCGGGCCGGATCGAAGTCGGGATCCGGTGACCAGGCGGCCGCGCCGACCGGCAGCAGCACGTCCCGGATCCGGCGGCGCAGGCCCGGCACGGCGGCGCAGCGGGTGGTGAGCAGCGCGGCGGCCCGCTCGGCGGCGGCGGGGCCGGCGGCCTCGAAGACGGCGAGGGCGCCCAGATGCATGGGGTGGCTGACGGAATCGATCCGCCAGAAGGCGAGGTCGAGCGGGGACAGGTGCTCGGTGGCCACGAAGGTCCTCTCGCGTGCGGCGGCAGTGGCCTGAAGTCAACCCATCCCGGACACCTACATACAAGCAGCAACCATTTCGATGACGTGAATGATCAGTATCTATCAGCCACCTGGAGCCTCGGACGGCCTGCCGGGCCGCTGTCAGTGGGTGGGTGCAGACTGGCCGGAAAGACATCCGCTGGGAACGCCCCGCAAGGACGACGAAGTCCGGAGGTGCCGGCCATGGCCGACGTACTACTGCTCGTGGGAACCCGCAAGGGACTCTTCATCGGCCGCCGACGCGATGGCGCGCCGTGGGAGTTCGACGGGCCCCACTTCAACGCCCAGGCCGTCTCCGCGGTCGCCGTCGACCGCCGGGGTCGGACGCCCCGGCTGCTCGTGGGCGGCGACAGCACGCACTGGGGTCCGTCCGTCTTCAGCTCCGACGATCTCGGTGCCACCTGGCGCGAGCCCGCCGCTCCCGCGGTGAAGTTCCCCGAGGACACCGGCGCCTCGCTGGAACGGGTCTGGCAGCTCCAGCCGGCCGGGCCCGAGGCCCCCGACGTGGTGTACGCGGGGACGGAGCCGGCGGCGCTGTTCCGGTCCACGGACCGGGGCGAGTCCTTCGCGCTGGTCCGCCCCCTGTGGGAGCACCCCAGCCGCAAGAGCTGGGTACCGGGCGGCGGCGGCGAGGGGCTGCACACCGTGATCACCGACCCGCGCGACCCGGACGCGGTGACCGTGGCCGTCTCCACGGCCGGGGTGTTCCGGACCAAGGACGGCGGCGCCAGCTGGGCACCGTCCAACACGGGGGTGTCGGCGGTGTTCCTGCCGGATCCGAACCCCGAGTTCGGCCAGTGCGTGCACAAGATCGCCCGGGACGCCGCGGACACGGACCGGCTGTACCTCCAGAACCACTGGGGCGTCTACCGCAGCGACGACGCGGGCGGCCGGTGGACCGACATCGGCGGCGGACTGCCCTCGGACTTCGGCTTCGCGGTGGCCGCCCACCCGCACCGCCCGGACACCGCGTACGTCTTCCCGCTGAACGCCGACTCCGACCGGGTCCCGGCCGAGCACCGGTGCCGCGTCTTCCGGACCCGGGACGCCGGCGCCAGCTGGGAGCCGCTGTCGCGCGGACTGCCCGCCGGCGACCACTACGGGACGGTCCTGCGGGACGCGCTCTGCACGGACGACGCGGACCCGGCGGGGATCTACTTCGGCAACCGCAACGGCGAGCTCTACGCGAGCCACGACGACGGGGACAGCTGGCAACTGCTCGCCGAACACCTGCCGGACGTCCTGTGCGTGCGGGCGGTGACGTTGGGCCAGTAGAGTGATCCACCGTGGCAGCACGACCGTTGAGCGAGATCGTCGAGCCGGGCTGGGCCCGGGCTCTGGAGCCGGTGGCGGGGCACATCGCCGCCATGGGCGACTTCCTGCGCGCCGAAGTCGCGGCGGGGAGGACCTACCTGCCGGCCGGGGCGCACGTGCTGCGCGCCTTCCAGCAGCCCTTCGACGAGGTGAAGGTCCTCATCGTCGGACAGGACCCCTACCCGACTCCCGGACACGCCGTCGGGCTGTCCTTCTCGGTGGCGCCGGAGGTGCGGCCGGTGCCGCCCAGCCTGGACAACATCTTCCTGGAACTGCACCGGGACCTCGGGACCGGCCGGCCCGCCAACGGCGATCTCACACCGTGGACCCGGCAGGGCGTGCTGCTGCTCAACCGCTCCCTCACCACGGCGCCCCGCCGGTCGAACGCGCACCAGGGCAAGGGCTGGGAGGCGGTCACGGACCAGGCCATCCGGGCGCTCGCGGCGCGGGGCACACCGCTGGTCTCCATCCTCTGGGGCCGCGCGGCCCGCAACCTGCGGCCCCTCCTCGGCGAACTGCCCGTGGTGGAGTCCTCCCACCCCTCCCCCAAGTCCGCCGACTACGGCTTCTTCGGGTCCAGGCCGTTCAGCCGGGCGAACGCGCTGCTGACCGAGCAAGGTGCACAGCCCGTGGACTGGCGCTTGCCGTCCGTGAGTTGAGCGTATCTGATATTCACCGGATAAATACGGACAGATGCCGCACAAGAAGGCCCTGCCCGAACACCTGCCTCCGATAAGCCAGTAGCATGCGGCGCCATGAGCTCCCCCACTGGGCCCGCGAATGGCCTGCCCGTACGAATGCCGCGACCCCGCCAGACCGGACGGCACCGCCGGCCCGAGCCCGCGGCGGCGCCCGAGGGCGCGCCCGCGCTGGTGCTCGCCGTGCCCGGTGCCCCCTCGGCCGCCTCGCGCGCGCTCGCGGAAGAGGTCATCAGCATCGGCCGCTCCGAGCTGCCGGGTCTGGACGCCCGCGTCGGCTTCCTGGAGGGTGACGACGCCTCCGACTTCCCGTCCCTGTCCGGTGTGCTGACGGCCGTCGCCGCCGAGCGCGTCGCACGCGCCGAGTTCGCGCGCGCCGCCGGCCACGAGGTTCCCGCGCCGACCGGCCTCGACGCCGTGGTCGTACCGCTGCTGGCGGGCCCGGACGGCGATCTGCTGCGCCGGGTGCGCCAGGCCCTGATGGACTCCTCGGCCGCCGCCGAGCTGGCCGACGTACTGGGCCCGCACCCGCTGCTCGCCGAGGGGCTGCACGTCCGACTGTCCGAGGCGGGCCTCGCCCGCGCCGACCGCGCCCGGCTCTTCACCGTGACCACCGCCGCCGACGGCATCGTGCTGGCCACCACCGGTGGCGAGGAGGCCGTGCAGGCCGCCGGGATCACGGGCATGCTGCTCGCCGCCCGCCTCGCCGTGCCGGTGAAGGCTGCCGCGCTGGACGAGGAGGGCTCGGTGGCCTCGGTCGCCGAGCAGCTGCGCCGCGAGGGCTCCACGCAGCTCGCGCTGGCCCCGTACCTGATCGGCCCGGAGGCCGCCGAGGGGCTGCTGGACACCGCCTGCAAGGAGGCCGATTGCGCCGCCGCTGAGGTGCTCGGCGCCTACCCGGCCCTCGGCAAGCTGGCCGTCGCGCAGTACTCGGCGACCCTGGGGATCACCAAGGGCGCCGCCGCGCACTGATCCCGCCGCCGCGTGGACCGCGTGCGCAGGGGCCCGCTCCCGGATTTCCGGGGGCGGGCCCCTGCGCGCGTGCGGGCCGGCCCGGGCCCGGTTCAGCCGAAGACCACGCAGGTGGCGGCGGGCACGGCCACCGAGCCGGCCCGGACCGGCCGACCGGTCAGCGGGTCCACGTCGAACCAGGTGACGTCCCCCGAGCGTTCGTTGGCCGCGTACAGCCGGCGCCCCGAGGGATCGGCGGCCAGGTCGCGCGGCCAGCTGCCGCCGCAGTCCACCGTGCTGGTGAGCCGCGGCGCCTCGGGCCCGTCGGCGAGCGAGAAGGTGGCGATGGTGTCGGCCCCCCGGACGGCCGCCCACAGGAATCCGCCGTCGGGCGAGGCGACGACCGCCGAGGGGTAGGCCCGTACGGCCCCTGGGGCGGCCGCGGAGGCCACCGGGACCTCGCCGAGCGGCTCCAGTCGCCCGGCCGCCGGGTTCCAGCGGCAGACGGTCAGCTGCGGCTCCAGCTCATGCAGCACGTAGACCACCTCGCCGTCCGGGTGGAACGCGAGGTGGCGGGGGCCGGTACCGGGGCGCAGGACCGTCTCGGCGTGCACCCGCAGCTCGCCGGTGGCGGGGTCGGCCGCGCAGATCCGGACCGAGTCGGTTCCGAGGTCCACGCCGAGGACCCAGCGCCCGGACGGGTCGGGCAGCACCTGGTGGGCGTGCGGCCGCTCCTGGCGACCGGCGTCGGGGCCGGAGCCCCGGTGCGCGAGGACCGAGGCGCCCCGGGTCGGGGCGCCGTGGGCGTCGAGCGGCAGGCCGCTGACGCTGCCGGAGGTGTAGTTGGCGGTGAGCAGCAGGCGTCCGGACACGCTGAGGTGGGTGGGGCCGGCGCCGCCGACCGCGACCGGCTCGCCGAGGGGGTCGAGGCCGTCGGCGGTGGGTCGGTAGGCGGCCACCGCGCCGCGCTCGGTCTCGCTCACCGCGTAGAGCACGCCGGTGTCCCGCGCGACGGCGAGGTAGGAGGGGTCCTCGACGGCGCCGGTGGCCGTGAGCGGGGTCAGGGCGCCGGTCGAGGGGTCCACGGCCGCGGTGGTGATGCCGCGGCCGCCTCCCGAGGTGAACGAGCCGATGTAGGCCCGGCGTCCGCCGTCCTGGTCCCTTGTGTCCGCGCCGCCCACGGGATGCCCCTTCCACCGTTTCCGGATCCGTCGGTGGCTGACGGTAACAGAAGGTCTAGACCAACTCCCGCCCCTGGGCGCGTTCCCGGGCGCCGGGGTGGTGCACGTACGCGGTGCTGCTCGGCCGGTCCTCGTAGGTGCGGTGGAAGACGGGGGTCGCGGAGCCGGAGATGGGCGGCACGATCCACGACCAGTCCGCGCCGACCTCGCGGCCCTTGTGCTCCTCCCGTTCCATGTGGGTCAGGAAGCGCCGGGATTCGGTGTGATGGTCGGCGATGGTCACCCCGGCGCGGTCGAAGGAGTGCAGGACGGCCCGGTTGAGCTCGACCAGGGCGCGGTCCCTCCAGAGCGAGCGCTCACTGCTGGTGTCCAGGCCGAGGCGGCGGGCGACCGCCGGGAGGAGGTTGTAGCGGTCGGTGTCGGCGAGGTTGCGGGCCCCTATCTCGGTGCCCATGTACCAGCCGTTGAAGGGGGCCGCGGAGTAGTGGACGCCGCCGATCTCCAGGCACATGTTGGAGATGGCCGGCACGGCGTGCCAGCGCAGTCCCCAGTCCGTCCAGCCGTCCCCGCCGGCCTCTCCGTCGGGGTGCTCCACGGGCACCTCCAGGACCGCGTCCGCCGGGGTGTCGAACCATCGGGGCTTGTCGTCGACCCCTTGGACGACCAGCGGGAGGAGGTCGAAGGGGCTCCCGGTGCCGCCGGACCAGCCGAGCCGCAGCAGGGCCTCGGTCAGCGGCGCGTTGCGGGCGTCGCCGACGGTCACCGAGGGGTGGTCGCCGTAGCCGGCGTAGCGGACCAGCTGCTCGCTCCAGATGAGCGGGCCCGGGCGCTCCGGGGCGTCCGGGGCGAACACCGTGATCGTCGGCCGGACGCGGCCGCCGTTGGTCGCCTCGCGCAGGTGCTCGAAGCACTCGGCGGCGATCTCGTCCGCGTCGGTGAGCTCCCGGCGGTCGCGGACCCGCAGGGAGTTCCAGTAGAGCCTGCCTATGCAGCGGTTGCTGTTGCGCCAGGCCACGCGGGCCCCGTGCACCAGCTCCTCCGGGGTGTGCCGGTAGCTGCCCGTCTCCGCGAGTTCGGCCCGCACGGCGGCGAGCCGGGCCCGCGGATCACCGGCGTCCGGATTCTCCCGGTGGAAGAGTCGGACGAACTCCTCGGCCGCTTCCCACACCTGAGCGGTGGTGGAGTTCTGTTGAAGGATTTCCATTCCGGGCGATTACCCCCTGTCCGACCAGATCCACCCTGTACGTGCCGGATGAATGTGCAATGAACAATCACCCGTTGTACATGCCGCAGGTCGGCCCCGAGCGGAAGCGGCACCCGGAACACCCCTCCGAGTGATCTTCGTGGATCGGACTGCGGGGAGCAATCGAATGGATGTACAGTCCGCCCGCAGTGAGGAGTTGGCGGTACGGGCGACGTGCGGCCGGACCTCGGTCAGCGGCAGGGACGACTCATGAAGAGCGCCTGCTCGCCGGCGGCGGGTGTGCCCGCGTACAGGGTGGTGTCGAGGCCGCAGAAGTCGAACCCCATCCGCCGGTAGGCGTGCACGGCCGGGGCGTTGGCCGTGCTGACCTCCAGCCACAGGTGTTCGGCGCCGTGTTCGCGGGCGAAGCCGTCCGCGTGCTCCATCAGGGCCCGGCCGATGCCGCGCCCCCGATGGCCGGGCGCGACCTCGATGTCCTCGATCGTCAGCCGCCGGTTCCACGCGGCGTAGCCGACGGCGACGAAGCCGCAGAGCATGCCGCCGTCGAGGGCCACGTAGGTGCGCGCGTCCCCCTCCGCGTCCGCCCCCGGGACTCCCCCGAGGCCCTGCTCGTCGTGCTCCTCGGACGGGAAGACCTTGTGCACCGGCGGGTCGACCGGGACCTCGCGGACCGTGAACCCGGACTCGGTGAGGGTCGCCCGGAAGACCGTGGCGGTGGTGAAGGAGCTGTCCAGCGCCTCGATGGCACCGGCGTCCTCCGGGCGGGCGAGGCGGTAGACGATGCCGGCGGAGGAGCCCGGCGCGGAGCCCTGTGCGGTGGTCATGGGGTCCACCGTACGCAAAAATCCCCCGGCCGAATTGGCTGCCGAGGGAGAGAAAGGCGTATATTCAATGGTTCACGACTTCACGGTCAACAAATCCGTGAGGAGCCTTACGAGGACACTGTATCGCGGCGGGAGTGCAATTGTCAACCGAGGAATTCCGGAAAGAGCAGCAATTCGTCACGGACCTCTATCGGCGCCTCGACGATCTGCGTGACCAGGCCGAACGTGCCGTGGACGGGGCAATGCGCGAGGTCGGGAGCGGGTTCCAAACCCGGCTGGAGCGGGATGTCCTGGTCGCCGAGCAGTCCGGACTGCTTTCCGCCCTGAATGCCGGGGAGAACGGCCTGTGTTTCGGCCGTCTGGAGTTCTCCGACGGCCGCGACCACCACATCGGCCGCCTCGGAATCCGCGCGGACGACGCGGAGCGCACCCCCCTGGTGCTGGACTGGCGCGCCGAGGTCGCCCGGCCCTTCTACCTCGCCACCGGGCACACCCCCATGGGCCTGCGCCGGCGCCGGCACATCAGCAGCCGGGGCCGGGTGGTGACGGCCCTGCACGACGAGATCCTCGACCTGACCGACGCCGAGCGCACCGGACACGAGGGCGCCGACGCCGACGCCGTGCTGCTCGCGGCGCTCGACTCCGCGAGGACCGGCCGGATGCACGACATCGTGCGGACCATCCAGGCCGAGCAGGACCGGGTCATCCGCTCCCCGTACCACGGGGTGCTGGTCGTCGAGGGCGGGCCGGGCACCGGCAAGACCGCGGTCGCGCTGCACCGCGCCGCCTACCTGCTGTACGCCCACCGCGAGCAGCTCGCCCGACGCGGGGTGCTGATCGTCGGACCGGGTCCGGCCTTCCTGGGCTACATCGGCGAGGTGCTCCCCGCGCTCGGCGAGACGGGCGTCCTCCTGGCGACGCCGGGCGAACTCTTCCCGGGGGTCCGGGCCACCGCCGCCGACCGCCCCGGGGCCGCCGCGGTGAAGGGCCGGGCCGCGATGGCGGAGGTGCTGGCCCGCGTCGTCGCCGCCCGGCAGTGCCTGCCGGAAACGGTGCCGGCGGGCAGCGGCGAGGAGTACGACACCGTGCCGGAGCCCGCGCTGGAGATCGACCACGACGACTACGGGACCCTGCTGCTGGACCGCACCATGGCGTACGAGGCGCGGGACCGGGCGCGCGCCACCGGCCTCCCCCACAACCGGGCGCGACCGACCTTCGCGTTCCGCATCCTCGACGCGCTCACGGCGCAGCTCGCCGACCGGCTGGGCGCGGACCCGTACGGCGGGCCGAACCTGCTCGGTCCCGACGACATCGCCCAGTTGGCGAAGGAGATCGCGACGAGTCCGGCCGTGCACGCCGCGATCGACTCGCTGTGGCCCGTCCTCACCCCGGAAGGGCTCCTCGCCGACTACCTGGCGGACCCCGCGCACCTGTCCCCGTACGAGGCCGGGCTGATCCGCCGCGAGCCCTCCGCGCGGCCGGACTGGACACCGGCCGACGTGCCGCTGCTGGACGAGGCGGCCGAGTTGCTCGGCACGGACGACAGCGCCCGGCGGGCCGCCGAGGAGCGGGAGCGGGAGGGGCGGGTCGCCTACGCGCAGGGGGTGCTGGACCTGTCGCGGGGGTCGGAGTCCTTCGAGTTCGAGGACGAGGAGTCCGAGTTCCTGGCGGCTCACGACCTCATCGACGCCGAGCGGATGGCCGAGCGGCACGAGGAGGCCGATCACCGCAGTACGGCCGAGCGGGCCGCCGCCGACCGGACCTGGGCCTTCGGCCATGTCGTCGTGGACGAGGCGCAGGAGCTGTCGGAGATGGCGTGGCGGCTGCTGATGCGGCGCTGCCCGACCCGGTCCATGACCCTGGTCGGCGATCCGGCGCAGACGGCGGACGAGGCGGGGGTCGGGGCGTGGGAGCGGATCCTGGCCCCGTACGCGGGCACGCGCTGGGAGCTGGTCCGGCTCGGGGTCAACTACCGCACGCCCGCCGAGATCATGGACGTGGCGGCGGCGGTGCTGCGGGACCGGGATCCCGGCTTCGAACCGCCGCGCTCGGTGCGCAGCACCGGGGTACGCCCCTGGGCGCGCGCGGCCGATGACCTGGCGCGGGCGGCCCGGGAGGCGGTGGACCGGGAGCTCCCGGCGCGGGGGCGGCTCGCCGTGATCGCGCCGCGCGGGCTGCACGGCGCGCTGGCGGACGTGCTGCCCGGGGTGCGGGCGGGGGCGGAGCCGGATCTGACCCGTGAGGTGGTCCTGCTCGACCCGCGCCAGGCCAAGGGGCTGGAGTTCGACACGGTGATCGTGGTGGAGCCGGCCGAACTGCGGCCCAGTGACCTGTACGTGGCCCTGACCCGGGCGACCCAGCGGCTCGGCGTGGTGCACACGCCGGGCCGGTTGCCGGCGGGCCTGGCGGGGGCGCCCGGCCTGGACGGGGATCCGCCCCGGCGCCCGGACCCGGGGGCGGGTCCGGGCACCGGGGCGGGACCCGCCGCGCGGGCGGGCGGGCCGCTCAGGCGCTGATGACGAGCGGCGCCCGGGGGTCGGTCCGCAGCGGGGTGGCGAGGGCGACGAGGGCGTGTTCCAGGCCGTGCAGGTGGGCGAGGGCCGGTTCCGCCGGCGCGGGCCGGGTCGGGGTCGGACCGAATTCGGCCTCCGCGGCGCCCCGCGGTGCGGTGAGGGCCTCCACGGCCGCCTCCACGCGCCAGCAGGCCGCGGCCAGCCGGGCGTCGTGGGAGGCCTGCGGGTCTGCGGCGACGGCGACGAGCCCGCGTACCTCCCGGGCGCAGTCGTCGAGCAGCGCCAGCACCTGCCGGGCCCGCGCCTTGCGGGCGCGCAGCGGGCTCAGCGGGTGGACCAGCGGTGCGAGGGCCGTCCGGACCCGGCCCAGGAGCAGTTCCAGCTCGGCGGCGTGCGGGGCGGGGTCGGCGTCGGGGTTCCCGGCGAGGCGGTCGAGCGAGGCCGCGGTGGAGGCCCGTACGCAGTGCAGGGCGCGCTGGATCCAGGCGTTGTTGGCGGCGTGCGTGGTCACCGGGAGGACGAGCACGACGGCGAGGGCGGCGCCGATCGCACCGATCGCGGTCTCCTGGAACCGCAGGAGCAGCAGGCCGGGGTGCAGGACGCCGAGGAGCCCGTAGAGCAGGCCCGCCATGACGGTGACGAAGAACATCATCCAGGAGTACGAGGGGGCCGCCGTGTAGAAGATGCCGAAGACGCAGACGGCGACCAGCGCGGCGGTGGGCCCGGGCGCGCCGTGCAGGGGGACGGCGATCAGCAGGCCGGCCGCGATGCCGGTGACGGTGCCCAGGACCCGGCGGAAGCCGCGTACGAGGGTCTCGCCGCGCGAGGCGGTGTTCACGAAGATCCACCAGCTGGTGCCGACGGCCCAGTACCAGCGGTCGTCGGACACGGCCTGGCCGATGGCGAGGGCGAAGGTGCAGGCGGCGGTGGCCTGGAAGGCCTGCCGGGTGGTCGGCCGGGCCAGCCCGGTGCCGGGCAGGCCGGGCGGGGCGGCGGGAGGCGGGGTGCGCCGCTCGATGGGCCACAGGACGAAGCGCACGGCCGCGGCGGCGAGCAGGGCCAGCCCCACGGCGGCGTAGAGCTCGGGGAGCTGGGCGGGCAGGGCGTGCAGGAACTGCGTGACGAAGAACATCATGAAGCCGAAGATCCCGAGGGCGTGCCCGCGCGGACCCCAGCGGCGGGCGTAGACCCCGGCGAAGACGACGGCCAGGAAGGCGAGGTCGCGGGCGGGCGTCACGCCGTGCAGGGTGGTGGCCAGGGCGAGGACGGGGAATCCGGCGGCGGGCAGCAGGGCGGTGGTCACCCGCTGGGCGCGCACGGTGCCGTCGAGCACGGTGAAGAGGGCGAGCAGGGCAGCCAGGCCCCCGGTGATGGAGGCGGTGAGGGAGAGCCCGCACCCCTCGGCGGCGGCGACGGCGGCGGCGACGCCGATCACCGCTCGGGCCGAATTCCTCAATCTCGTCCGCCCCGGATCCGGAGCCACGAACATCCTCTTCACGGCGGTGTGCCGCCCCCCTCGCGATGACGCACCGAGCCGGTGTCCGCCCGGGGTGGTGGGCGGCGAACGGGCACGGCGAAGGCGCCGCGCTCCGGACCGGCCTCGTTGCCGTCCGGCACCGCGCGGCGCCGAAACTACATGGATACGCCACAGATAAGCATCCGGAGGCCCACTGGCTCAAGTCGAGGCCGTACCACTGGGCCAATGGCACACTCTCGCGGGCCGAGCCGCGGCCGCCGGAGGGCCAACGGATCGGGCGCGGGGGAAACCGCGGAGGGCTTCGCGTGAGGTGAAGGGCCCGGGGGGGCGCCGGGCCGTGCTCGCCCGGTCGGTATCCCGGGGCGGGGGAAGCGGTCAGTTCCTGTCCTCTTGGGCGGGCAGGATGGGCGTCATGCAGAAGACCTCCGCGCGACTGCTGTCGCTGCTCTCACTGCTCCAGGCGCGCCGGGACTGGCCGGGAGCGCTCCTGGCCGAGCGGCTGGACGTCAGCCCGCGCACGGTGCGTCGGGACGTCGACCGCCTGCGCGGGCTCGGCTATCGCGTCGTGGCGGCCAAGGGGCCCGACGGCGGGTACCGGCTCGACGCGGGCGCGGAGCTGCCGCCGCTGCTGTTCGACGACGAGCAGGCGGTGGCCCTGGCCGTGGCGCTCCGGAGCGGCGCCACCAGCGGCGCCGGGGTCGAGGACGCCGCGGCGCGCGCGCTGGCCACCGTACGGCAGGTCCTGCCCGCACGGCTGCGCCACCGCGTCGACACGATCCGGATCACCGCCGTCGAGCGGTCCTCGGGCCGGCCGGGCCCCCGGGTCGACAGCGGGGTCCTGATGGCGGTCGGCGCCGCCGTCCACGGCCGCGAGGTACTGCGCTTCGACTACAGCCCCGCGAACGCCCCCGGGCCCCCGCCGGGAGTCGGCGCCGGGCCGCCTCCGCGCCGGGTGGAGCCCCATCACCTCGTCACCTGGGGCGGGCGCTGGTACCTGGTCGCCTGGGACCTCGACCGGGCGGACTGGCGCACCTTCCGCGCCGACCGGATCGTCCCCCGTACGCCGACGGGGCCCCGCTTCGCGCCGCGCGAGCTGCCCGGCGGTGAGGTGGCCGCGTTCGTCGCCGCCAGGTTCCAGGGTTCCGACGGCTCGGGCGACCAGCCCTGTCGCGGCGAGGTCATCCTCGACCTGCCCGCCGCCGAGGTGTCCCGCTACACCCGCGACGGACTCGTCGAGGAGCTCGGTGCGCACCGCTGCCGACTCGTCCTGGGCTCGTGGTCCTGGCCCGGCCTGGCCGCCGCCATCGGCCGCTTCGACGCCGACATCGAGGTCGTCGGCCCGGACGAACTGCGGGACGCCTTCGCGCACTTGGCCCGCCGCTACGCCAGGGTCGCGGGCCCGGAGACCGTCGCGGGGGGTCGTCCGTAGGGCGGTGGCCGAAGGACAGGCCCCGCCGGTGGCCGCGTCGCGCGCGGTGATCTCCACGGGCACCGGTTCCGCACCGGGCCGCCGTGGTGCCCCGGGCCGGGGCGGGGCCTGGGCTCCGGGTCCCCGGAGGGGTCGACTAGGGTCGTCGGCACAGCGAACCGCGTACCGCGCGCACGACCCAGAGGAGCAGCAGTGAGCGAGCCGGCGTCCACCGCACTGCAGCAGGAGATCGCCCGGGAACTCCTGGTCGGCGAGACCTTCGACGCGGAGCACGAGATCGAGCGCCGGGTGGCGTTCCTCGCCGAGCGGCTCACCTCGACCGGCCTGCGCTCCCTGGTCCTCGGCATCAGCGGCGGCGTCGACTCCACGACCGCGGGGCGGCTGTGCCAGCTCGCCGTCGAGCGCGTCCGCGCCGCGGGGCACGAGGCCGCCTTCTACGCCATGCGCCTGCCCTACGGCGTCCAGGCCGACGAGAAGGACGCCCAGCTCGCCCTCTCCTTCATCCGCGCCGACCGCGTGCTGACCGTCGACGTGCGGCCGGCCAGTGACGCCGCCCTCGCGGCGGCGGTCGACGCCGGGGTGGAGTTCCGCGACGCGCACCACCAGGACTTCGTGCAGGGCAATATCAAGGCCCGTCAGCGCATGATCGCCCAGTACGCGGTCGCGGGTGCGCACGACGGCCTCGTGGTGGGCACGGACCACGCCGCCGAGGCGGTGTCCGGCTTCTTCACCAAGTTCGGCGACGGCGCGGCCGACCTCGTCCCGCTGACCGGACTGACCAAGCGCCGGGTGCGCGCGGTCGCGGACGCCCTGGGCGCCCCCGCGGAACTGGTGTGGAAGGTTCCGACCGCCGACCTGGAGACCCTCGACCCCGGCAAGACGGACGAGGACGCGCTGGGCGTCACGTACGACGACATCGACGACTTCCTGGAGGGCAAGCCCGTGGACGGGCGCGCCTTCGAGATCATCGCGCGCCGCTACCGGCTCACCGAGCACAAGCGGCAGCTGCCGATCGCGCCGTAACCTCCGAGGGGGGTTCGCCCCCGGGAGGATCACTCCTCCCAGCGGGCCTCCTCCGGCAGCGCGGTCAGTCTGCCCACCGGCGAGAAGGCGACGAGCAGCAGCGACACCGCGAATCCGGCGGCCGTGACGAAGAGGGTGGCCCGCAGGCCGATCAGGTCACCGAGCCAGCCGCCGAGCAGGGCGCCGACGGGCATGGTGCCCCAGGTGAGGAAGCGCAGCGCGGCGTTGGTCCGGCCCAGCATCGGGCGCGGGGTCACGGTCTGCGTGAGCGTGGACAGGTGGACGTTGCCGATGGTCGTGCCGATGCCGCCCAGGAGGAACGAGCCGAACAGGACGGCCATGACGACGGCCGTGGGTCCGCCGGCCAGCGGGGTGAGCGCCTGGGCGAAGGAGCCCACGCCGAAGCCGATGACGATCGCGCGGCCCGGACCGTACCGCTTGGCGACGCCGACCGCGAGGACCGCGCCGATCAGCGAGCCGACGGCGCCCGTGGCCAGGACCAGGCCGAGGGTGCTGCTGGATTCGTTCAGTTCGCGGATCACGAAGAGCGGCAGCACGGTCTGCATGGCCATGAAGAAGAGGTTGTTGAACCCCGCCCGGAAGGCGGAGACCCGCAGGTAGGGGTTGCGGGCGACGAAGCGCAGCGAGCCGGCGATCTCGCTGAGCATCGGCTTGGGCGCTGCCGGGGGGCGGTCCTCCGCGCGCGGGCGCACCGCCAGCAGCGTCAGCGCGGAGAACAGGTGGATGCCGGCCCCGGCGATCATCGTCGCGGGTACGGACATCACCTGCACCAGCAGCCCGCCCAGGCCCGGGCCGCCGATCCGGGCCACCGAACCGCTGCCCTGGATCCGGCTGTTGCCCTCGGCCAGCCGGTCCTTGCCGATGAGGGAGGGCAGGTAGGTCGAGGAGGACAGGTCGTAGAGGACGGCGAGCGAGCCGATGGCGAAGCCGGTCAGGTACAGGCCCGTCAGGCTGAGCGCGTCGAGCCAGAACAGCACCGGTACCAGGGCGAGCAGCGCGGCGCGGGCGAAGTTGGTGAGGATCAGGAAGGGGCGGGGCCGCATCCGGTCGACCCAGACCCCGGCGAAGAGCGTGAGCAGCAGGTACGGGACGAACTGGGCGCCGTTGAGCAGACCGGCCTGGCTCGACGTGGCGTCGAGCTCGACGACCGCGAGCAGGGGCAGCACCAGGGAGGTGACCTGGACGCCGAAGCGGGCCGCGCTCTCGCCCAGCCAGTACGTGGTGAAGTCGCGGTCGCGCCACAGGCTCGGCGGGGCGGCGTCCCCGGTGCCCGCTTCGGTGATCTCCGACCGGGTCATGCGCGGGCCTCCGGGCGGGCGCTCGCGGCGACCGCGCGGCCCGCGGCGACCCCGTCGACCTCGTAGACCTCCTCGGCCAGTCGCCGTACCGCGAGGGAGTCGGCCTCCAGTACGGCCGGGTCCTCGTGGGTCATGAAGACCCGCAGGGTGGCGGTGAGCAGGTCGGTGGTGGGCCGGATCGTGTCGCCCGCGCCGAACTTGACCACGACGCCGTGGACGGCTTCCAGGGCCTCGATGCGCGCCAGTGCCTCGGCGTCGACCCGGGTGACGGTGCCCGCGCGTTCGGTCGCGGTGTTGCAGACCAGGGCGGGACGGCGCCGCCGGTAGACGCGCCCGGCGTATCCGGTCCGGAACGCCTCGGGGCGCACGTAGGCCAGGGCGGTGAGTGCGGCCTGGTCGTGGCCGAGGCAGACCTGGTGCAGCTCCTGGTTCATGTTGCCGTTCATCCGCGCGCCGATCTCCACCAGCGCGGGGCCCGTGGGGGTGACGATGACCTCGGCGTGCGCCGAACCGTGTCGGATGCCGAGGGCGTCGAGCACGGTGTGGATGTAGGCGACGAGCGCCGGTACGGGTTCCTCCTGCGACGGGAGGAGTTCGTCGCGGTCGTACACCGGCCGGCCGCCCACCAGCCGCTTGTGGTAGCGCCACACCCCGCTGACGAAGTGGGCGCCGTCGTGGCTCACGGTGTCGACGATGTACTCGGTGCCCTCCAGGAACGACTGGACGAGCACCTCGGTGTTGGGCTTGGCGTAGACGTCGGGGCCGCCGCCCAGCACGGCCCGCGCCGCCGCCTCGATCTGCGCGTCGGTGCGGCAGACGTGGACGCGGTCGGAGCCTCCGGAGCTGACGGGCTTGACGACGACGGGCGCCTCGGCGGGCAGGGCCGCCTCCTTGCGCCAGCGGATCAGGTCGGCCGGGTCGGCGGACTTGTACTGGCGCGCGCAGTGGATGCCCCGCTCCCGCAGGCGCTCCCCCATCGCGTACTTGTCCCAGCGGGATGCGGAGAGCTCGGTGCCGTTCGTGGGCAGGCCGAGGAGTTCCCCGAGCCGGTCGGCGAGGGCCACGCCCGAGTCGTGGCCCGCGATGACGAAGGCGGGTGCGTGGGCGCGGACGCGGTCCAGTGCGGGCCCGCCGTCGTAGACGATGTTCTCGGTGAAGCCGCTGAGGTCGCGCGGCAGGACGGCGGAGACCTCGTCCCGCGCCTGCAGGTGTACGAGGTCCACCCCGTGCGCGGCGAAGGCGGCGGGCAGCAGGCGGCCGTTGGTGTACGCGTCGACGACGATCCCGGTCGGCCGGCTCATGCCCGCTCCCCCGCCCGGTGGTCGAGCTGGTCGCCGAACTGGTTGCCGAGCTGGTGGTCGAGCTGGTGGAAGACGCAACCGACGTGCGAGCCGTCGCCGAGGAACCGGATGTCCTGGGCGCCGTGCGGGATGCCCTTGATGAAGGCGCCGCTGTAGCCGTGCACGGTGTGGAAGACGCCCCAGTTGAGCAGGCAGGGCGCGAGCACGTCCGGGTCGTCGTCGTCCACGAAGCGTTCCGCGTCGGCGACCACCCGTTCCTGGACCACGTGCGGGGTGTCGAGCGCGGCTGCGACGCGGCGCTCCCATTGCGCGGGGTCGACCATCCAGCCGGCGGTGATGCCCTGTCCGGCGAATCCGGCGCTGGGCTTGAGGACCAGGCGCTCGCGTTCCGCCAGCACGTGGTCGAGGAGGTCCACGGCCGTGCCCTCGCGGGTGACCCGGCCGGTACGCAGCGGGCGCGTCCAGGGCAGCAGCCGGTCGACGACATCGAGCTCCGCGGGGTCCAGGACGTCGCGGTGGGTCTCGTCGCTGAGCAGGCCCAGGCAGTCCTTGATGCCGTAGAGGTCGGCGGGCAGCGGTGCGAACAGGTGGGCGGCGCCGGCGGCGACCGCGTCGAGGAGCGGGGCCGCCAGTGCGTCGGTCTCGGGGGTGCCGGTGAGGCGACTGAGCTGGAAGGTGCGGAAGACGCGGTCGACGCGGCGGCCCGCGGCGGTCAGCACGCCGCCCTCGTGACGGAGCTGGCCGATGTGGCACGGGAACGCCTCGTGCCCGAGCTCGGCGAGCTGCTCGACGAACAGCTTCAGATGCCCGAACTCCATGGCCGTCTCGGGGCTGTTGGGCCACTTCACGACGGCGATCGGGAGACCGGAGGAGGGGGTGGAGGCCTCCATGGAGGCCATCACCCCGGCGGCCGGGTCGCCGTAGCCGAGGTTGTGCCGCGCGGCGAACTCGGTGAGCGCGGTGTCCGAGAGCATGCCCCGGCACATCTCCGCTATCTCGCAACCGCCGAGGGAGCTGGTGGTGTTGAACTCGACCAGTCGGAAGACGCCCTGCTCGCGCAGCAGGTCCGCCCGGCCCAGTGGCACGGCCGGCCCGGGGACGGCGCAGCGCACGACCGCTTCGGCCTGGACCGGGGGCAGCCCGAGGGCGCGGGCCATGCGGCCGGGGTCGCCGCCGTAGAGGCGCTCGGGCAGGGAGCACAGCACCCGAAGGAACACGCCGAGGTCGTGGTCGAGGGCGCGCGTCTCCGCGGCTTCGAGGAAGGTCGGGCGGTTGAGGACCGGCCGGCCGAGCCAGGCGTGGGTGCGATCGAAGGCGGGGTCCGAGGTGGCGACGGCGCGGGCCTTGCCGCGCGCGTCGTCGAGGAACTCCCTGGTGATCCGGTTCTCGACCGGCGTGCCGCGCTCCATGCGCTGTCCCCTGTCTGTCATCTGCGGTGGCCGGCTGTCAGCCGGTGCTTGTCGTGGGGTGGTGCCAGGCGTGCGGGACCACCTTGCCGGTGCGGCTGTTGCGGTCGAGCCGGTCGACCCGTTCGACCCGCACGCTCGCGGGGTGCTGCGCGGCGATCGCGGTCAGGGCGTAGACCCGGCGCAGCAGCTCGGACAGGATCCGCTGCGCGTCGCGCTCCGGCCCGGTGTAGCGGACGGTGAGGGCGCGCAGCGCTTCCGGGTCGGCCGGGTCGGCGGTCAGGGCCAGTTGGCCGTCGGTGACGCCCGGGACGGCGCGGACCACGTCGAGGAGGTCGCCGAGCCGGATAATGGTGTTGTGGAACTTCAGCCGGTCGTCGGTGCGGCCGAGCACCCGGAAGCCGTCCTCGGCTCCGCAGGGGCAGCTGTCGGGGGTGATCCGGTCGCCGAGGCGGTAGCGCACGACGGGGGTGGGCCAGCCGTCGCCCACCCGGGTGAGCAGGGTGCGTTCCTCGTCGTACTCCAGCAGTTGCTCGGGCAGCAGATGGAGCAGGCCGGGCGCGCACCCGGGGCCGCTGGTGGCGATGACGTACGTCTCGATGGAGCCGTAGTTGCCCCACAGGCCCGCCTGCGGGAAGGCGCGCAGGACCGCTTCCCGGCGGGGCGGGGTGAGCGGTTCCCCGGCCCAGACGACCGTGCGTACGGGCAGTTCGGCGCCGGTGGCGAGGACCGCGTCGGCGAAGTCGGCCAGGGCGCTGGGGGCGCCGGCGAGGGCGTTGACGCCCGTCTCGCGGAACACGTCCGTCCAGTCCGGCAGTTCGGCGGCGGCGACCGGCCCCATGGGGAGCACGGAGGCCCGGCAGTGGGCCGCGAGGGCGTTGTAGAAGTAGTGCGCGCCCCACAGCCGGCCCGGGCGGAAGAGGTTGAGCAGTACGTCCCCCGGGTGGAGCGGGCGCCAGTCGGCGCGCAGCAGCCGCGGGATGCCCTGGTCCGGGGCGATGGTGGTGATCTTGAGCTTGCCGGTGGTGCCGCCGCTGGCGACGACCTGGCCGCCGGCGTCGGCCGCGAGGGCCCGGCTGACGGCGGTGACCTGGGCCGGACCGCTTTCGGGCAGCCCGGCCGTCCCGGGGGCGGCCGCGGCGGGCGGCAGCGGATGGCCGCCCAGGGTTTCGAGGCGGGCCGCCTCGATCCGGATCCGGTCGGGATCCACCGAACCGACGCGCCTCATCGTGCCTCCCGGAGGGTTCGGGCGACCCGTTCGGCGATCACGGGGGCCGTGCCGAGGAGCCGCTCCAGCCGGGCGCCGAGTTCGAGCAGGGCCGCTTCCTGGTCCGGTCGACCGACGAGTTGCGCGCCGACGGGTCCGTGCGCGGCGTCGACCGCGGCCGGCTGGACCAGCGCGGGCAGGCCGGCGAAGCTGGCGATCGGGGTGTAGCCGAGGCGGTCCGCGTAGTCGGCGTCGTCCGGCTTGGGCAGGGTGGGCCGGCCGGCCCGCTCGACGACCCGTTTGGGCGGCGTCGAGCTGACGGGCATCAACAGCATGTCGATGCCCTCGCGGTCGAGGAAGGCGAGCAGCCCGGAGCGGAACCGCGCCTGCGCGTGCAGCAGTTCGGCGCGGCGGCCGGGGGCGGGCTCCGCTCCCAGGGAGGCCCGGGCGACGGTTGAGATCCGCAGCGGCAGCCGGGCCTCGACCTGTTCGACGACCTCGGCGACGTCGATCGCGCACAGCTCCCAGGCGTCTGCGCGGGCGCCCCACAGTTCGCCGGGGAGCTCCACCTCGCGGCAGGCCACGCCGAGTTCGGCGAGGGCCCCGACGGTACGGGCGATGCCCTCGGCGAGCACGGGTGCGCAGCCGCGGGTGTTGGCCACGGTGGCCACGCGCGGGGGCCGGCCGGCCCCCGGCGCGGCGGCCTCCGCTCCGGCGACCGGGCCGGCGACCGGGCCGGCGACCGGGCCGCGCCGCCACAGCCGCCGCAGGTCGGCGACCGTACGGGCCATCAGCCCCAGGGCGTCCTGGGTGGGCGACACCGGCAGCGCGCCGGTGAGCCGGCCGGGGTGCCAGGTGGTCCGCAGTCCGGCGATACCGCAGTTGGTCGCGGGCCAGCGGGTCGAGCCGAGGACGTCCGTGGAGAGCGCGAAGTCGCAGATGCCGGCGGCGACGGAGACGGCGGAGCCGGTGCTGGAGCCGCCCGGGGACAGCTCGGGGAAGGCCGGGTTCAGGACGTCCCCGGGAGCGCCGATGTTCAGCTCGGTGGCATAGGCCTTGCCGGTCACGGCCAGGCCCAGGGCGCGGATCCGGGCCACGGCGGCCGCGTCGGCGGCCGGGTGGTGGCGGTGCGTCGCGTGGCCCAGGGTGGTGGGCATGCCGGCCACGTCCACGGTGTCCTTGACGCCGAGCGTGATCCCGGCGACGTCGGCGCCGCCGTCGAGCCAGGCCATGGCGCGGGTCACCCGGTCGGCCTCGGCGATCCAGCGGCGGCGGGCCGCGCGCCAGCGGTCAGGTTCCAGGCCCGCGTCGGCCAGGGCTTTCGCGCGGCCTTCGACGGGTCCGAGCAGCAGGGCGGCGGGGAGGCCGTCGGCCCCGGGCTCCAGGGTCTGTGCGAGATAGCCGAGTGCTGCGGCTGTCGTCACGGGTGCGCCTCTCTCGGGTCGTCCGGATCCGCGTCGGCGGGCCGGGGCTGCGGGCAAGGGGCGGGGGCTGCGGGGTTAAGGCAGCGGGGCAGGGGCGGCGGACGGGGTCAGCGGCCGGTGCCCGTGGCCGGGCCGCGCCCGCGGCAGGGCCGGTGCCCTGGCCGGACCGGCGGCCGTGGCCGGACCGGTGCCTGTGGGGCCGGCAGCCTCCGCCGGGTCGGCAACCGCGTCAGCGGCCGGCCAGGAACGCGTCGAGCCTGCGCTCGTAGGCGGCGAAGCGGGTGGCGACGACGTGGTGGACGAGGTCGGCGGGCGCGAGCAGCCGCGACACCGCCCCGTCGGCCTCGAACTCCGACAGCCACAGGGTGCCGTCCGCCAGCAGCAGGTCGACGCAGAGGTAGGCGACGCCCAGCCGCCGCGCGGCGAGTTTGACCAGGTCGTGGACACGGGGATCGATCTCGGCGCGCACGGAGTAGCTGCCGCCCCGGGTGACGTTCGCGACGTGCGAGCCCTGGCGGGGGATCCGGTCGAACATCGCGACGATGGTGCCCTCGACGGCGACGACGCGGATGTCGGCGGTGACGCCGGCCAGCCGGGGCTGGATCGCCACGCCGGTCCGGCTGCCGGCGGCGAGGCCGAGCACCGCTTCGAGGCTGTCGCGGTCCGGGCAGGCCACGCAGCCCTGCCCGCCGCTCCAGGAGAGCGGTTTGACGAACACCGGGAACCAGTCGTTCGGTACGAGGTTGAGGTGCCGCAGCCGGTGCACGTCGCGGTCGGCGGCGAGCCGGATGGTGGGCACGACCGGGACCGGCGAGTCCAGGAAGGCGTTCAGGGTCGCGTACTTGTCGTTGAGCAGGATGCCGGTGTCGAGCGGGATCGGCAGCCAGAAGCCCAGGGTCGCGAGCGAGCGCATCAACGACACGCCGGCCCACAGGTCGATCTCGTGGGTGGGGCTGGTGCGCACGCCGTAGACGATGATGTCCCGCTCCGGGGACAGCGGTTCGTCCCGCCAGTAGGCCGTCCCGCGGGCGATGGCTATGTGGTCGGGCGCGGCCACCCCGAAATCGAGTCCGGCCCGCTCGGCCGCCGCTTTGTAATCGACCCAGAATTCGCCCTCCTCATAAGCGCGGAGGAGTTCCGAGCTCCGGTCGGGAAATATGTAGAGAATGCGTCTGCGCTGCATCTCGGCGCTCATCTCCCCAGTACGCTTCCGCCATTGACGTCGAATACCTGTCCGGTGATCCATCCGGCGGCCGGTGAGGCCAGGAAGTGAATCACGGCCGCGATGTCGTCCGGTACGCCGGCGCGGCCGACGAGGGTGTCGGCCACCAGGCTGTCGTGCCGGGCCGAACGTCCCGAGGGGTCGAAGAACTCGGTGTCCTGGACGTAGCCGGGCGCCACGGTGTTGACCAGGATGCCCTCCGGTCCGCCCTTGCGGGCCAGGCCCTGGGACCAGCCGATCATCCCCGCCTTCGCGGCGGTGTACCCGTCGGCGCCGCCGCGGCGCGCGGCCACCGAGCTCACGTTGACGACCCGCGCGCCGGGCCGCAGCAGGCGCGGCCAGAGCGCCTCGGTGAGCACCGCCGCCGAGAAGAGGTTGGCGTCGAGGGTGCGCCGGAAGGAGTCAGCGTACCCGGCCAGTCCGGGCTGCTTGGCCCTGTCGATTCCGCCCGCGTTGTTCACGAGCACGTCGACCGGTCCGTCGGGGAGCGCGGCGAGCACCTGTTCGGCGCCGGCCGTCTCGGCGAGGTCGGCGGCCACGACGTGGACGGTGGCGGGGGCCAGGCCCGCCGCCACCTCCTTCAGTACGTCCGCGCGCCGGCCGACCACGACCACCTCCGCGCCGTCCAGGGCGAACAAGCGGGCCGCGGCCCGGCCGATGCCCGTACCGGCTCCGGTGACAACGACTCTGGTCAAGAACGCTCCTTCGGTAGACCCCGTTCCAGCTCCCGCCCGGAACCATGCCCGGCGGCGCTTAACGAATGCTTAACACCGGGGACGACGCTCACGTCACAGCAGTCCGCGTGCCGTTGGATTTCAGGAACTCTTAAGCGCATGGACATCACCCTCGGCCCGGTGTTAGCTGTCGGTCGACTCTCATCCAGCGGTTGTGCCGGGGGATCAAGTGATTTTGCATCACGAAAGACGATTGGAGCTCCTGCGCGAGGCGCGGCGGGAGACCGAGGAAACGGCCGGAACACCGGGGCCGGAATTCTATGCGCGCAAACTCGCCCGGGTGTGGGAGAGGGCCTCGGCCGCACCGGCCTACCGGACGCTCGGGCCCTTCTCCGCCGACGCGTTCGCCGCGCTGGCGCCCACGCCCCGCGAGGAGCTCAAGGCCCGGCCGCTCGACTTCGCGACCGTCGCGCCCGGCGAGGCCCTGCGGTACTACGAGACGACCGGCAGCACGGGCAGCCCCACGCCCACGCCGAGACTCGCCGAGGACGTCATCTGGAACACCGTCTCGGTCGCCGAGGCCTGGCGGTCCGTCCTGGACGAGGACGAGCGGATCCTCAGCCTCATGCCCTCGGACGTGGTCCCGGTCGGAGACCTGATCGCCCAGGTCAGCGACTATCTCGACCTCTCCCATGTGCGCGCCTACCCGTTCGCCGCCGGCATCACCGGCTGGGATCGGCTGGTGGAGCTGTGGCAGAGCTACCGTCCGACCACCGTCTTCCTGGCGCCCGGGGTGGCCCTGGAGTGGACCCGGCTGGTGGCCGGTCGCGGGCTGCTGCCCGAGCTCGGCGCCGGGCTGCGCCGGCTGATGCTGCTCGGCGAGGTCAACACCGCGCCCTTCCGCGCCCGGTTGGGGCAGTGGTGGGGCGCCGACGCCCATGACGCCAGCTACGGCAGCACCGAGACGGGCACGCTCGCCACCACCTGTGCGGCCGGCGGCCAGCACCTGCTCCCCGCCGCCACGTACTTCGAGCTGGACACGGGGGACGCGATCGTCCCCGTCCGCGGCGGCGGCTCCGGGCAGCTGGTGGTCACCCCGCTCAACGCCTACGCCCGGCCGCTGCTGCGGCTGCGCACGGGCGATCTGGTGACGCTCACGCACGGCTGCCCCTGCGGTCGGGCCACCGCGCTGATCACGGTGCACGGCCGGGCCTCCGACACGCTGCACGTGCACGGCGTCCCGCTGACCCCGCGCGACGTGGAGGAGGTGGTGTTCGGCGTGGCCGAGGCCACCGGGTACCTGATCGAGGTCGGGCCGACCGGCGACTTCGCCCAGTTGCTGCTGGAGCGGCTCTCCGGCGCGGACCGGATGGACGAGCCGGCGGTCGCCGAGGAGGTGCGGCGCGTCTCGAAGGAACGGCTCGGCCTCTCCTGGGACCGTGTCGCGTTCGTCAACTCCCTGTCGCAGAAGACCAAGAGCGGGGCCTCGCAGAAGAGCTGGAAACGCTCGAACGTCCGGGTGCTGGAGCGCAATCCGTGACCGGCCCGGCACGGTCGGCCCTCGGCGCGGTCACCGGCGAGCCCGACCTGTGGTGCACCTACGCGGCGACGAGGACCCTCGCCTGGCTGGACCGGGCCGACACGGCGGCCGCCCCGGCGGACACGGCGGGCTACCTCCTCTCCCGCCGCAACCAGGACGGCGGTTACGCGTGGAGCGCCGGCATGGCCTCCGACGCCTGGGCGACCTTCTACTGCACCCAGGCCCTGCGGGACCTCGGCCACCCGCTGCCCCGGCCCGAGCGGACGGCCCACTGGCTGGAGTCCACCTGGACCGGCGAGGCGTACGGCATGCAGCCGGGCCAGGGCGCCGAGGTGTGGGCCACGCACTTCACCGCCCGGACGGCCGCCTCCCTCGCCGCAGATTCCCTCGCCGCCGACGACGCCCCGGACGCCGATCCCGGCCGGAGCCGGCACCGGCGGCTGCTGCGCTGGCTCGGCGAGCTCCAGGGACCGGCCGGGGGGCTCGGGTGGACGCCGGCGGACGCCCGCCACGGCCGTGCGGACGTACGGGCCTGCTACTACGGGGTATTGGCCTGGGCCGCCGTTCCCGGCGCACCGCCGCCGTGGGACGTCGACCGGCTGGTCGCGTGGCTGCGCGCGCAGCAGGAGCCTTCCGGCGGCTTCCGCTTCTCCCCCGCCGCCGAGGTGCCCTGCATGTGGGCGACGTACCGCGCGACGGGAGCGCTGGCCGCGCTGGGGGCGGCGCCCGCGGAGCCGGAGCGCTGCGCGGAGTGGGTGCTACGGCTCCGCGGCGCGTCCGGAGCCTTCGTGCGCTGGGAGGACTACGCGGTGGAGGACGTGTGGGCGTCCTTCTGCGCGGTCGGCACCCTGCGCGCCCTGGGCGCCCCCACCGACGCGGTCGCCGGCGCCGTCACCCGGCGCGTCGCCGCGCTGGCCGTCCCCGGCGGCGGGTACACGTACCGTGAACCGGAGCTGGCCGCCGACGCGCTGACGACCGCCGCGCTCGCCCTGGACCCGGCGACCGGCGGGGAACGGCGCGCGGAACTGGTGCGCTGGATGGAGACCTGCCGGCTGCCCAACGAGGGCGGGGTGATGTACATGCCCGGGCGGGGCGCAGAGGTGCGCAGCACGCTGTGGGCCGTGGCGGCGGGCGTGTTCGCCGGGGACCCGGCGGCCCGCACGGGAATCGCCGACTGGCTCACCGGACTGCAGAACGACGACGGGGGCTTCGGCTACTGGAGCGGGCGCGGCTCCGACCTGGTCTCCACGGCCTCCGCCGTGGAGACGCTGCGGCTGCTCGGCACACCGGTCTCCCGTGCGCTGGACGTCCGGGCGCTGGTCCGCTTCACCGCGTCCTGCGCGCGCCCGGGCGGGCGTTTCGGCCATGTGCCCGGCGCCCCCGCGAGCCTGCGCTCGACGCTGCAGGCACACCGCGTCCTGGCCGCCGCCGGGGCGCCCGTGCCGGTCGCGGAGACGGCCTCGGCGCTGGAGTCGCACCGGGTGCGCGGCGGCGGGTTCGCGAACGAGGGCAACCGGCTGCCGGACCTGCTGTCCACGTACGAGGCACTGGTGGCCCTCGGGCGCGCCAACCTGCCCGTGGACACCGGGCACCTGGGGTCGTTCCTCAAGGCCGTCGACCGGCCGGACGGTACGGCCTGGTCCCCGCTGGCGCCCACCGGCGGGGGTCCGCTCGCCGCGCTCCTCGGCACGCTGCTGCGGCAGGCTGCCGACGCCGCGTCCGGGTCGGGTCCCGGCGCCACCGCCGGTGCCGGTGCCGCTGCCGCTGCCGCTGCCGGAAGCCGTTCCCGGACCGGGGCCGAACTGCCCGCCCTGACGCTCTCCTGACCCCGCGCAGCCCCCGCCCCTGCCCCGACCCGCCTCCCCCTGGGACCACGATGCCTACGATCACCATCGCGACCGCGGACCTGTCCGCCCCCCGGCGCCGGGCGGTCGCCCTGAGCATCACCCGCTGGCTGACCGGCCGCGGCGTCCACCGGGCCCACGTCGTCGTCCGCTTCGACACGGCCGACGAGGAACGGATCTTCGCGGGCGGCTGGCCGGTCGCCGCGCTGGCGCGCCCCGCCGAGGGGGAGGGCCTGCACCACGCCTCGGTGCTCTGCTGCGTCTCCCCCGACCGGGACGAGGAGTTCCGCTCCCAACTGGCCGCGCACATCGCCGAGGCCCTCGGGGTGACGGTCCACAGCCCCTTCTTCTACCTGGAGTTCCGCCCCACGTCACCCGCCGACGTCTACATCGCGGCGGCGGGTCCACTTCACCGGTCCGACTCACCGGTCGGCCCGGACGTCAGCGAAGGACAGCCACGATGACGACACCCCTCGACTCCGTGCACACCCGGCTCCGCGTGCTCCTGGCGTCCCGGCTGGGGCCGGAGTTCGCCTCGGTCCCGGACGACACCGACCTGCGGGCGGCGCTCGGAGACGGGTACGACAGCCTCACCGTGATGGAGTGCATCAGCGCCGTGGAGGGCGAGTTCGGCATCGAGGTGGACCTGGTGGGCGACGACGTACGGCACTGGTTCGCCACCGTCGGGCGCATGTCCCGTTTCGTCGCCGACCGGCTGGAGGACGCCGGGGTCCTGGGGACCGGCCGGTGACGCGGGCGGCCGCGCCCCCACCCGGGGACACCGCCTTCGACACCTCCGGCACCACCGCCGCGCCCGTCACCTGGCTGCGCACCGCCGCCCAGCTGACGGCCGAGGCCGAACTGCTGGTCACGGCCCTCGGCCGGGTGGACCGGGTCGTGTGCTTCGCCCCGCCGCGCCATCTGTACGGCCGGATCTTCGGGGTCGAGATACCCCGGCTGCTGGGCGTACCGGCACTGCTCTGCTGGGACCGGCCGCTGGATCCGCCCGAGTTCGAGGCGGGGGCCCGGACCCTGCTGGCCTGTCTGCCGTCGACCTGGCAGCTGCTGCGCCGCCTTCCGGTGCCCGCCGCCCCCCGCGAGGTGATCGCCGTGCACAGCACGGCCCGGGCCACCGGCGCCACCTTCGAGGTGACGCAACGGCTGGCGGGCACCGGCTTCCGCGCGCTGGAGGTGCTCGGCTCGACCGAGACCGGCGCCGTCGCCACCCGGAACGTCGATCCCGTGGCCCGGGACGAGGAGTCGTGGCGGCTGCTGCCCGACGTCGGGTGGCGGGACACCGGCCCCGGGATCCGCCCGCTGACCGTCAGCGGGCCCCGGCTGGCGCGCCGGCCGGGCCGGCCCGCGCCCCGCGAGTTGACGATGCCCGACCTCGTGGTCGCCGAGGGCGCGCGGACCTTCCGCAGGATCGGCCGCGCTTCGGGGATCGTGAAGGTCAACGGGGTGCGCTGCGACCTGGGCCGGGTCGAGCAGCTCGTACGGGAGGCGCTGCCCGGCACGGACGCCGCCTGCGTGCCGGTGGCCGACGAGATCCGCGGTGAGCACTACGGGCTGTACTACGCGAGCGACGGCGATCTGGAACCGGCCCAGGTGCGGTCCCGCCTGACCGGGGCGCTCGGCTCCTGCCCGGGGCCCCGTACGGTGATCCGCGTCCGGCGCATCCCGCGAGCCGGTGACCGCGTCCTGACGGGGGAACTGCCCGGCCTCGCCGTGGCCGAGCCGCGGGGGGCGCGATGACGGGCGCCGTGGCGGGCGCGCTGACGGGCGCGCCGACGGAACCGGGCCCGGGTACGGACACGGGTACGGACACGAGTACGGGTACGGGCTCTGCCGGACCGGGGCGCGACGGCGTCGAGGCCCTGCTCGCGCACAGCGCCTGGACCGCGCGGATCGAGCAGACCCCGGCCGGCCGGGAGCGGATGGCGGCCAGCCGCGAGGTCTTCGAGCGGGCCCGGGAGTCCCGGGACGTGTACGGCGCCACCCGTGGCTTCGGCCCGCTCGTCGACTACGCCGCCGACAGCGATCCCGGAGCCCAGGGACTGGGACTGGTCCGGCACCTCGCGGCCGGCCAGGGCGAGCCGCTGACCCCGGCGGTGACCCGCACCATGGTGTGGCTGCGGCTGCACGGGATGACCGCGGGCCATTCCGCCGTGGACCCCGAGCTGTGGCAGTCGCTCGCCGACCAGTGGAACGCGGGCTTCACCCCCGTGGTGCCGCGCGACGGCAGCCTGAGCGCCAGCGGGGACCTCGTACCGCTCGCCCATGCCGCGCTGGCCGCCACCGGGGCGGCGGAGGGCCAGTGGGCCTGGGCGGATCCGCGCCGTCCGCGGGCCGGCCACGAGCATCCCGCCGAGGTGTTGCGCCGACTCGGTCTCCCGGGCGTCGTGTGGGACGCGCGCGGCGCGCTCGCCTTCGTCAACGGTTCCGGAGCCTGTCTGGCCCAGGCGTTGCACAACCACCGGGAGCTGGCCGCCGCGGTCCGGCTGGCGGCCGCGGCGACCGGCCGGCTGGCCGCGCTGCTGGGCGCCGACCCGGATCCGTACCACGACGGGCTGAGCCGGGTGCGCAACCAGCCGGGACAGCGGCGGGCGGCGGCCCTGATCCGGGCCGAGTTGCCGACCGAGCACGTACGGGGGCCCGAGCGGCCGTTGCAGGAGCGGTACGCGCTGCGCTGCGCCCCGCAGGTGCTGGGCGCGGTGCTGGACCAGCTGCGGTTCCAGGAGGAGGTGCTGCTGGCGGAAGCGGCGGGTTGTACGGACAACCCGGTGACCGTCGACGGCGCGATCCGGCACGGCGGCAACTTCCACGCCGCGCCGGTCGCCCTGGCCTCGGAGTCGCACGCGACCTGCGCCCACCAGGTCGCGCTGCTGCTGGAGCGCCAGCTCGCCCTGCTGCTCGATCCCCGGGCCAACGGCGGTCTGCCGCCCCTGCTGGCGTCCGTCCCGGGCCGGGACAGCGGACTCGCCGGGGTGCAGATCGCCGCGTCCTCGCACCTGTCCCGCATCCGCCAGCTCGGCTACCCGGCGTCGATGACGACGATCCCCACGAATCTGGAGAACCAGGACCACGTGCCGCTCGCCCTCAACAGCGCCACAGCGGTCGCCGACATCCTCGACCGGCTGCGCTGGATCACGGGCGGGCTGCTCCTGGCCCTGACCCAGGCGGGGCATCTCACGGGGGCCCGCCCGAGCGGCCTGTGGGCGCGGCTAGCCGAGGCCGCTCCGCCCCTCCAGCGCGACCGCCCGCTGGCGGCCGAGGTCGCGGCCCTGGCCGAGCTCGCGCTGGCGGGCCGGGCGTAGCGCGGCGCGGGTCAGCTCGTCGTGGCGGAGCAGGAGTTGGACCAGGGCCCGGGTGCGCTCGACGGGCAGTGCGGCGGCGGGCCGGTACGCGGCGGCCGTCAGGTTGGGCCGCTCCACCGCCAGCCACCGGGCGGCGGCCCGCGCGTGCGGGAAGAGCGGCTCGGCGCCGTCGAGGGCCAGCAGGGTCCGGGGCGGGCGCAACATCCGCACCGCCGATCGGGCGTGTACGAGGTAGTGGTCGGCGAGCCGGCCGACGGCGGCCCGGCGGGCCGGCTCGGCGTCCTCGCGGCCCGCGGCCCGCAGGGCGTACCGGCGCAGCAGCGGGTGCAGCCGGAACCGGTTGCTGGCGTGCTGCTCCAGCAGGTTGCGGTCCAGCAGGCTCTCCAGCACGGGCCGCAGCCGCGAGGGCGGGGCGGCCGTCAGCGCCGTGATGGCCGCCGCGTCGGCGTCCGGCCCGGGCAGCAGCCCCAGGCAGCGGAAGACGCGCCGCTCGGCATCGGTGAGGGAGCGGTACGAGGCGTGGAAGGCCTGGCTCACGCTGCGGCTGCCCAGGCGCAGTTCGTCGAGGGCGTGGTCGCCGCGCAGCCGGCCGACGAGCTCCTCGGCGGGCCAGGTGGGCCGCTCGCGGAGCCGGACGGCGGCGAGCCGGACGGCCAGCGGCAGGTTCCCGCACAGCCGCGCCACCTCGGCGGCGGCCCGGCCGCGGCGTTCGGGTGACTCGGGGCCCGCCGTGCCGGCCGTCCCGGTGATCCCGGTGATCCCGGTGAAGAGCGCCGACGCCTCCGCGGCGGAGAGCACGCCCAGGGGCAGCTGGTGGGCTCCGTCCACCTCGGCGAGGGGGCCCCGGCTGGTGATGACGACCAGACTGGCCGAGTCGCCCGGCAGGAGCGGGCGGATGTGCGCGGCGTCGGCGGCGTTGTCCAGGACGACGATCATCCGGCGGCGGGCCAGCGTGGCGCGCCAGCGGGCGGCCGACAGGGCGGTGCCGGCGCCGTCCCCGGTGGGGTGTTCGCAGGGCTCGCCGGCCATGCGCAGCAGCAGGTCGAGTGCCTCGTGGGCGGGCAGCGGGTCGCGTTCGGCGCTGTGCCCGTGCAGGTCGACGAAGAGTTGCCCGTCCGGGTAGGCGGCGCTCGCGCGGTGCGCGACGCGGGTGGCCAGGGCGGTCTTGCCGACGCCGGCCATGCCGGTGACGGCGAGGATCGCGGCGCCGGATCCGGCGGCCCGGACGAGCGCGGCGGCCCGGTCGAGTTCGGCGGTGCGGCCCGTGAAGTCGACGAGGTCCCTCGGAAGCATCCGGGGCCCGATGTTCTCGGCGCCCGTCCGCGAATCCGCCTCCGCCCGGCCTGAGGGTTCGGCGAAGCAGGCCTGCGCCAGCCGTCGCCCCGGCAGCGGCGCGCCCGCAGCCGCGGCCCCCGACGTCGCGCGCCCCGCGCCGGCGGCCACGGCTCCCCCGTCCGCCGGGAGGCCGGGCGCGGGCACCGGGCGCGCGGGGCTCCCGTCGTCGCGTGCGGCCCGTACGGACCCTTGGTCCGCCGGGACTCCGGGCGCGCGGGCGCCGCCGGCCGCTACCGGAGGCGCCGGGACCCCCTGCGCCGACGACGGCGGGGCGGTCGTCGGGCGGGGGACGGAGCCGGCGGGCCGCGGGACGCGGGGGTCCGCCGGACCCGGGTGCTCCGGGGTGCGGGCCGCCCCGGGGCCGGGGGGAGGCGCGGTACCTCCGGCGGGCACCGGGAGGCGGTGCTCCGCCCGCCACGCGGGCAACGGCTCGGGCGGGCAGGCGTCGATCTGGCGCCGGGCGTCGCGCAGTCCGGGTCCCGGATCCACGCCGAGCTCCTCGCGCAGCAGCCGGCGGGCCTGCTCGTAGCTGGCGGCGGCGCCCATCCGGTGGCCGGCGCGGACCTGGCAGCGCACCAACTGCTCCCACAGACGCTCCCGCAGGGGGTGCTCCCGGGTCAGCCGCAGCAGTTCGGGGAGCAGGCGGTCACCGCGGCCGAGGGCCAGTTCGAGCTCGACGAGGTGTTCCAGGGTGCTCAGGCGCTCCTCCACGATGACCGGTTCGAAGGCGCGGCGCAGCGTGTCGGAGCCGATGTCGGCGAGCGGCTCGCCCCGGAACAGGCCGAGTGCCTCGCGCAGTTGTCCGGCGCGGGCCTCGTCGGGCAGCGCCTGCGCGGAGGCCACGAGCAGCCGGAAGCGGTGCAGGTCCACCGCCGCGGGTTCGATGTCGAGGAGGTAGCCCTCCCCGGAGCAGACGAGGTCGCAGCCGGGGAGCACCCGGCGCAGCTGGGAGGCGTAGACCTGGATGGCGCCGGCGGCCGATCGAGGCGGCTCGCCGTCCCAGACCGCCTCCACCAGGCGGTCCTTGGGGACCTGCCGGCGCGGTTCCAGCAGTAGCGCGGCGAGCATCCTGCGGGGCTTGCGGGAGGGTGCCTTCCAGCGGACGCCGCCGAGCCGGACGTCGAGATCGCCCAGGAGCCGGAAGTCCACCGCGGCCGCCGGGCGGTGTGCGCCCGGCCGGGTTGGTGCCATGGGAGGTACTCCTTCATCGCCTACGGCCGGTGCGTGCCCCCGGGATGGGGGAGCACGCACCGGCCGGTCGCCGTCATCGGTGGGGGCCGCGGGTGTGCGTGTCCCCCGGGGGCCCGGCACGGTCCGCCGGGCACCCGCTAACCGCGCGGGCGTGCCTTCACGGTCACCACGTCGGCCCGCTGTCCGCTGGCGTTGTGGTGGAGCACGGTGAGCAGTTCGCCCGCCGGGCCGGCCTGCGGGGAGCGGTGGACCGCCAGGGCGCCGTGCGTACGGCCCAGGAAGGTCACCGAGGGTTCGCCCTTGCCCTGGACCCAGTAGCGGGGGGCCAGCGGGTCGAAGGAGACCGGCGCGTCGAGCTGGTCGACGACCGCGCTGCCGGGGGCCCGGTAGAAGCCCCCGACCGAGACGGTGTAGCTGATCGGGTGCGTGGCCGCGACCGGGTCGATGCCGAGCGCGCCGAGCTTCACCGGGAGGACCACGACGTTGGTGTCGAAGGTGTCCGTGTCGGTGTCGCCGTAGTGGCCGTTGGCGGGCCGGGTGTCGACGGAGGCGAAGCCCCCGGCGGGCAGCGGCCGGCGCAGGTCGACGGTGTTGACGAGCAGGACGTCGCTGCGCGGGGCCTTGACGAGGTACGACTCGAAGTCGGCCGTCCCGTCCCCCGTGGTGTCGATCCGTACGTACGGCACGGTGTTGCTGCCGATGTTGGCCCAGTTCCCCCAGGTGACGACGGAGAAGGCGGCGAGGGCGTCCTGGGACCTGCCCTGGGCCCGGGCGGCCGGGGCCGTGGACGCGGCGCCGACGTAGCGCAGGTCGCCACCTCGCGCGGTGTCGTTGACGACGCAGCGGCCGCCGGGCTTCGCGGCGCAGTCCGGCAGTCGCGGCGACCGGGCGCCCAGTTCGAAGACGCTGATCAGCGAGCGGTAGGCGGAGGCGCCCTCGCCCTGGTCGAGGCCCCGGCCGCCGAGCTCCAGCACGGCGCGCCCGGCGCCGTGCCGGAAGGTCAGCGAGTCGGGTACCCGCAGGTCGGACACGGGCTTGGGCGAGGCGGCGACGGGCACCCGCAGGGCCTGGGTCGCGCCGTGCCGGGGGGTCAGGACGAGCCGGCCGGAGGCGTCGGCGACGAACTGGCGGGCGAGCCCGCCCTGGACGGCTTCCATCGTCGGGTCCATGGCCTTGCGCAGGGCCCGGACGTCGTCGATGCGCAGGGTGACGGTGACCTCGGCGGACCCGTGCGGGGGTACCCGTACGGTGCTGGGCGAGACGGTGAACCGTACGCCCGGCATGGCGGCGATCGCTTCGTAGGCGGCGCCGAACAGCTGCGGCTTGCCGCTCTTGTTGACCACCTTGACCGTCTTGGTGCGGGTCAGCCGCCGGTCGGCCTCGACGACGCCGAAGGAGGCGCTGACGGCGCCCGGGTCGTCGCTGACGTAGGCGAGGGCGTTGGTGTCGAGCGCCGCGAGGGCGTCGATCCGTCCGGCGCCGACCCGCTGCGGCGTGAAGATCTTCCCGTCCCCGGGGGTGAGGTCGTGCCCGGCGGTGTTCATCGCCGCGGCCTTGGCCTCCTCGTACGTCCAGTCGGGGCGGGCCTGGCGGATGAGGGCCATGATGCCGGTGGCGTGCGGCGCGGACATCGAGGTGCCGGAGTAGACGGCGCGGTCGGTGCCGCTGCCGCTGAAGGCGGCCGCGATGGTGTCGCCGGGGGCCGAGATGTCGGGCTTGACGACCGGTCCCCGTACCCCTCGGGAGGTGAAGATCGACGCGGTGTCGGTGAGGCTCTCGTCGTACGTCGGGACGCTCGCCCGGTCGGAGCCGACCAGCCGCAGCTTCAGGGTCCGGGCCTCCAGGGCGGGACGCAGGGCCTTGGTGGAGGTGTCCGTGAACTGGAACATCGGCATGGTCGCGGTGCCGGTGAGCCGGGAGGTGAAGTGGTCCTGCTCCGCGCTGAGCACGACGGCGGTCGCGCCGGCCCGTTCGGCGTTGTTGGCGCGGGTCGCGGAGCCGCACTCAAGGCCCTCGATGCTGCGCTGGATGTTCATCTCCAGCCAGACGATCCGGCCCGCGACGGCGGCGGCGTCCGCGGCCGCATAGGGCTTGCAGCCGAAGGCGTTGTCGGCGGCGAGCGGCACGACCTCCCGGCTGGCGTCGAGGCCGTCCATGCCCGCGTAGGCGAGGCTGAACTGGCCGGTGCGCACGCCGCTGAGGGCGCCGGGCTGCTCGATCCGGGCACCGTCGCGCAGGAAGTACGAGTCGCGGGTGCTGCCGACGGTCAGGGCCTCGGGGGCCAGGCTGCCCGGCGAGCCCGCGACGTCGTAGAGGTCGCCGCCGTTGCCGGCGGAGAACACGGCGAGGACGTCGTGCTGGGCGAGCTTGCGGACGAACAGCGACAGCGGGTCGTCCACGGTGTTGTAGTTGCTGCTCAGCGCCAGGCTGACGATGTCGAGCTTGTCGGAGAAGTCTCCGTCGCCGTCGGGGTCGAGCGCGTAGTCGAGGGCCTTCGAGGTGAGCATCGAAGTCAGGCCGTTGCAGCCGAAGACCTTGAGCGAGTACAGCGAGGCCTCGGGGGCCATGCCGGGGCCGACGCGCATCCCGGAGACGGTCTCGGGGGTGAGCCCGGAGTAGTCGCCGGTGAAGGTCGTGCCGTCGGCGTTGACGCCCTGCGAGGCGATGATGCTCGCGCCGTGCGTGCCGTGGTGTCCGCAGGACAGCGGGTTGGGGTCGGGGACCGGGACGGTCGAGCCGAGCTTCCCGGAGGCGTCGTAGTTGTCGCCGACGAAGTCGGTGCCGCCGACGACCTTGCGGGTCGGGAAGGTCGCGGGGTCGGCCGCGGCAGGGTCGACGGCCTTGTACGCGGCCTTGGTGCCGGGGCCGCCGAACGCGGCGTGCGTGTAGTCGATGCCGTCGTCCACGATGCCGACGCGGACGCCCTTGCCGGTCTTGCCGGTCTGCCGCCACGCGTTCAGGGCGCCGGTGAGCTGCACGGAGTTGGTGCTGCTCTTCTCGTGGGTGGCGACGGGTCGGATCGACACCACGTCCGGCCGTGCGGCGAGGGCGCGGACCTGGTCGAGGTCCGCCTCGACGACGAGGCCGGGTACCGCGTTGGAGGTGACCGCGAGGACCTTGGCACCGGAGTCCGCGGCACGCAGGGTGTCCGCGACGGAGCCGGCGAGTTCACCGACGGCCCGGCCCGCGTCCTTGCCGGCCCGTACGGCGGCGTCCTTGCCCGCTCCCGCGGCCGTGCCGGCCGTGAAGGCCTCGACGGCGGAGCGGCCCGCCAGCTGTACGAAGACGGTGGCCCGGCCCTCCTGGTCGGCCAGGCGGGGGGACAGCTTCTCGGCGAGCCCGTCGGGGGGCGGTGCCGGAGCGGTGAGGGCGGGGGCCAGCCGGCCGTCCGCACCGTCCTCGGCGCTGGCCGGGGTGGTGGCGGCCGTGCTGGCTACGGCGGCCATCGCCGCGGCGACGACCAGCGCCGATATCTGTCTGGAGCGCGTTGCGTTCTCAGGGCGTTGCGGCAAGCCAATCAGCCTCATCTGTCATCGTTCCTTGTCGCACCAGGAGTGCCCGCGCCGGCCCGAGCGGGGCGGCGGCGTACCGGGTCTCGGTCGGTCAGGCGCCCCATGTGAGGTCGGAGAACGGCGCTCTTCCTGCGGGTCTCTTGGACCGGGAAGGGTTCCGACGCATGGCGAGATTCCTCTCACGAGGGGTGGGTCGGGAATTGCCCTCATGGTGCTCACCCGGCGCGGGCGAGGGAAGCGATTGCGGTTGCCGCATCCGGCCCTGGCCCAATCAGGCCATCGCCGTACCTCCTTCGGCGCGGGGACCGGCGGGCAGTGCCAGGACGACCTCGCACCGCGCGAGTTTCGATCCGTGCAGGCCGGGACTGTCGCGCAGGGCCCCGTGGCAGAGTTCGGCGACGCGACGCTCGGCCTCCTCGACGGAGCCGGCGAGGATGAAGACGCCGAGCACCGGACCCGCGGGGCCGTCCGGGTGCGCGGCGACGTGCTGAATGTCCCGGTCCTTCAGGACGCGGGCGCTCACCAGGCTCATTGCCTCCCGGGGAAGCTTCCCGCCCGCGAGCGGCGCCAACTGCGCATGAACGAGGTACATGTCGGATCCTGGCGGTAGAGGCGGATGTGAGGCCCCGCTGACAGGGTGCGGCGCTTTGGCCGAAGGTGCCGTTCCACGGGGGGTATGCGTGCTGCACAATCGCTTCCCGGTCCATCATCAGGAACAGGGAAGCCGATGCTGAAGGCACTGGGGCTGGATACCGTCTCCGAGCGGGTATACCTGGCCATGTTGATCAACCCCGATGAGAACGTGTCTCAGCTCGCGGCCCGTCTGGGTCTGACGTCCGGTGCGATGGGGTTGGCCCTCGACAGGCTCAGCGAGCTCTCCTTGATATATCCCACCGCCCGTGAGTCGGAAATCCCCCGGGTCCTCGGTCCGGAGACGGCCATGGGAATCCTGCTGGCACGTCAGGAAGCCGCACTCGCCGCCCAGCAGGAACGCACGGAGTCAGCGCGCGCCGCCGCGGCACGCCTGATCGCCGAATACGCCTCCGCACATCCTCACGGCACGGGCGACACCGTGGAGCGTCTCCACGGAATCGACACCATCCGTCACCGACTGGCCCAACTCGGGGACACTGCCGAGCGGTCGGTCATGACCTTCGCCCCCGGTGGCGGGCACAGCGACGAGGACTTGCGGGCGAGCCGAGATCCCAACCAGGCCATGCTCGCACGCGGGGTGCAGTTACGGACCGTCTACCTGGACAGCGTCCGAAAGCATGCGCCGACCCTGTGGCACCTGGAGTGGCTCAACCGCAGCGGTGCGCGGGTGCGCACCGTGCCGTCGCTGCCGCTGCGGATGATCATCGTCGACCGGGCCACGGCCGTGCTGCCGATCGACACCCGCGACGCCCGGGCAGCCGCGCTGGTGCTGCGCGGCGACAGCCTGCTCGTCGCCCTGTGCGCGCTGTTCGAGCAGACCTGGGCCCTTGCCCAGCCCTTGGGGGAAGTGCAACAAGCGGCCCAGGGAACCGAATTGACGCGCCGGGAGCGCGAGGTCCTGAGACTGCTGGCGCAGGGGCACACGGACGAGGCCGTCGCCAAGCGCCTCGGCATCTCCTCGCGCAGCGCGCGGCGCATCGTCGCGATCCTCCTGCGCCGGCTCGACGCGCGGAGCCGGTTCGAGGCCGGCATCCTCTCGGTGAGGGCCGGTTGGCTCCCCGACGACTCGGAAACGCCCCTGCCGGCCGGGGACGGGACTGGCGCGGAATCGCCGCCCGCGGCGCCCACGGGCGTTTCCTGACGGGCACCGCGGCCCCGTCCACCGGCACCCGGCACCCGTCCACCGGCGCCCGGCCGCCGGCCCGGCCGCGGCGATCGCGACACCCGTAGGGCCGTCAGCCGGCGTCCGCGCCCTGGCCGTGCTCGGTCGGTACGCACAGGACGGGGACCGGCGAGAGGTGCAGGAGCTTGTGCGGGGTGGAACCCAGCAGGGCACCTCTGATCGGGCTGTCGCCCCAGGTCCCGACGATGATGACCCGGGCCCGATGCCGCTCGGCGGCGGCCAGCAGGGCGGGAGCCGGCTTCTCGTCCACCACCTCGACCGTCGAGGGCACGCCCGCCTCGTCGGCCGCCTCGACGGCGTGTGCGAGCGCACGGTGGCCCGCCTGCAGGACGGCCTGCCGGTGGGCCCGGTACTCCTCGCCGGTGGGGCCGGGGGCGGCCGCTCCGTAGACGAGCACCAAGGGCTCGCCGAAGGCGGTCGCCACCTCCAGCGCCACCCGCAGGGCGCGTTCCGCGCCGGGTGACTCGTCGTATCCCAGGACGACGGACATCTCGCCTCCTCAGGAGTTCTCGGCGTGGACGAGGTCGGGGTCGGCCACGCCGCGCCGCTCGCGCCAGAACCGGCCGTCCCGCAGCCGCCAGAAGCACATGACGAGTACGCCGACGACGGCGATCGCGATCCCGATGACCAGGGGCGGGCCGAGGCCGAACCAGGAGACGCCGCCGGCCGAGTTCGCCGGGTCGGACATGTCGCCGATCGACTCGACGAGCAGCCAGATCAGCAGCCCGGCGCCGACCACCGGGCCGAGTCCGATGAGCAGGAAGTTGTGCGCGTTCTCCAGCAGGTGGCGGCGGTAGTAGAGGGCGCAGGCCAGGCCGGTGAGCGCGTAGTAGAAGGCGATGAGCAGGGACAGCGCGGTCAGCGAGTCCAGGAGCGCGTTCTCGCTGATCTGGTTGACGACGAGGTACCAGCCGATCGCGATGCCGGCCACCCACCAGGTGCTGACGTCGGGGGTCCGGAACCTCGGGTGGATGTGCGCGAGCGCGGGCGGCAGCGCGTGCCGGCGGGCCATGGACAGCGCGGTGCGCGAGGCGGGGATGATCGTGGTCTGGGTGGAGGCGAGCGCCGAGGTGCAGACCGCGAGGAGCACCACCCAGTCCCAGCCGCCCATGACCTCCTTGGCCAGTACGGCGAAGACGGCCTCCTCCTCGCCGGCGTTCTCGGCCAGGAACTGCGTGCCCGCGTAGCCGACGACGGCGAATCCCACGGACAGGTAGGTCACCAGGAGCACCACCGTGGACCAGATGCCGGCCCGGCCGGGCGCGGTGGCGGAGTTCTCGACCTCTTCGGTCAGATTGACCGCCGATTCCCAGCCCCAGTAGATGAACACGCCGAGCAGCAGCCCGCCCGTCAGCGCGGCGCCGCCCGCGCCGAAGGGGTTGAGCCAGCTCAGGGAGGGCTCGATCGAGTCGAGGCTGCTGGTCCCGGCGTAGACGCGGTACAGCGCGACGACCGCGAAGGCCAGCAGGAAGAAGACCTGGGCGAGGATGAGGACGTCCTGGAGGTGGGCCGACAGCTCGGTGCCCAGGACGCAGACGGCGGTCATGGCGAGGATCACCACGACGGTGAGGGTCTGTCGGGTGACGGGGTTGGCGGCCCAGCTGTCGAGTCCGGCGGCGAGCAGCCCGAAGTGCACGGCGACGTCCGCCAGCGAGCCGATGACCAGCACGCCGGTCATCGCGATGGCCCAGCCGCCGAGCCAGCCCGCCCAGGGGCCCATGGCCCGGGTGACCCACGAGAAGGTGGTCCCGCAGTCCTGGTCGACCTTGTTGAGGTAGTAGAAGGCGGCGGCGATCAGCAGCATCGGTACGAAGGAGGCCAGCATCACGCCCGGCGCGTAGATCCCGACCAGGGCCACGATCGGACCGAGGACGGCGGCCAGGGAGTAGGCGGGCGAGGTGGAGTTCAGGCCGATGACGAGCGCGTCGAGGAAGCCGATCGCGTTGGGCTTGAGTCCCGCGTCGGGACCCCCGGTTCCCGTTCCCGCTCCCGTTGCGGCTCCGGAGCCGGCTCCGGCGCCACCGCCCGTATCGTCGTCGGCCATGTACGAATCGTCACGCAACCGGCGCCGACGCGCGAGGCGGCGGCGTCCGGGCGGTGGCGCACGGGCGGCCGGTGCTCAGGGGTGGGTGTTCCAGCCCGCGATCACCGGCAGGTCGTGTTCGGTGGAGAGCACGCTGACCGTACCGGTGCGCAGCAGGAAGAGCCGGCCGTCCTCGGGTGCCAGGCCCAGGTAGCGGGCGGTCAGGACGCGCAGGAAGTGGCTGTGGGCGACGATCACCGCGTCGCCCCCGTCGGCGCGGAGCACCGGGGCGACCCGGGCCAGTGCCCGGTCCGCACGTGCGCCCACCTCGGCCGCGCTCTCGCCGGGGTGCGCCGTGTCCCCGACGGGCACCCCGTGGGTCCACAGGGACCAGTCGGGCGTGGTGCGCCGGATCTCCGCGGTGGTGACGCCCTCGTATCCGCCGTAGTCCCATTCCTGGAGGTCGGGGTCCGTGGTCCCGTCGGGGAGCCCGGCGAGCCGGGCCGTGGCGACGGCCCGGCGCAGCGGGCTGATCAGCACCAGGGCCGGCCTCAGGTCGCGGAAGTAGGGGGCCAGCGAGATGGCCTCTTCCACACCGCGCGCGGTCAGTGGAACGTCGGTGCGGCCGGTGTGCCTCCCGTTCGCGCTCCACGCCGTCTCGCCGTGCCTCACCAGCAGCAGGTCGCTCATCCTCGGACCCTAGCCCTCCGGCATGTCGGTGCCGGAGGACCCGGGCGGGCGTGTCACCCTCGGGCCTCATGAACTGGGGTAACCGCACGGGGCGGCTGTCGCCGACCGGGCTGATGCTCGTCCTGACCTGGGTCACCGGACTGGTCGAAGCGGTGAGCCTGCTCGCCCTCGGGCCGGTGTTCACCGCCATGCGGACCGGCAACGTGCTCGCGGTGGCGAAGGGCCTGCGCACGGTGACGAGCATGCGGGTGAACGTGCCCGGGGTGTCGACCACGCTGATCACCCGGTCCATGACGGCGCTGCTGGGCGGCTCCGTCCTGGGGCAGGACAGCTCCTTCGGGTACGGCACGGGGGCCTGGGTGCGCCGGGCGGGGGCGGTGCCGGCGATGTTCGCCGGCGGGCTGATCGGGGCGCTGCTGGTAAGGGCCGGCTGGTCGGTGGGCGCACTGCTGCTGCCCGCCGCGGCGGTGGTGCTGGGGGTGGCCGTGCTGTACCGGGCGGTGCCCCCGGTGCCCGGCCGCGGATAGGTCCGACCGGGGGCGCGGCCGGACAGCGGCCGGGCCCCCGGGGAGGGCTGTGGAATTCGATGCGCAAACGCTGCAACTTGGGATGGCGGCCCGCGCTGGCGAAGCTCGGGCCATGGACGACGAGGAACGCATCGCGGCCGGTTTCGCGGCGGGCGACGAGGACTGCGTGGCAGCGGTCCACCGGCGCTGGCAGCCGCTGGTCCACTCCCTCGCCCGCCGCTCGCTCGGCGACGAGCGGGAGGCCGAGGACGTCACCCAACAGGTCTTCCTGGCGGCCTGGCGCGGCCGCCGGAGCTACCGTCCGGGGCCGGGCGGTCTCGGGGCCTGGCTCACGGGCATCACCCGGCACAAGGTGGCCGACGCGCTGGAGGCCCGGACCCGGCGGGCCCGGGCGGTGGCCGCCGCGACCCGGGCCTGCCACGACCTCGTCCCGGCGCCCGGGGCGTGGATCCGTACGGAGTCCGAGCCGGAGCGCGCCGTGGACCGGGTCCTGGTCCTGGGCGAGTTGGCCCGGTTGCCGTCGGCGCAGCGGCGGGTGCTGTGCCTGGCCTTCTACGGGGATCTGACCCAGTCCCAGATCGCGGCCCGCACCGGGCTGCCGCTGGGCACCGTCAAGAGCCATATGCGGCGGGCCCTCCAGGGCCTGCGCCGGTCGCTGGAGACGGCGCTGCCTGCCCCGCGATGACGTCGAGGGCCGAGCGCAGCCCGAACAGTCGTTCGGTGCGCGGCACCGGCGCGCCGCCGCCCCAGCCGGGTCCCGCGACCAGTACCGCCGAGTGCCCGCGGGCCCCGCGCAGCCCCCACTCGATGCCGGCCACCGAGCGGGCCAGGGCCCGGTCCCCGGTGGTACGGGACTGCGCCCACAGCACGACGGCCCGGGGACCGGTCCGGCGCACCGCGTCGTGCAGGGCCTCGGCGGGCAGGGCGGCGCCGAACATCCGTACCGGCAGGCCCCGTTCGCCGAGGGCGGCGGCCAGTGCCTCGATCGGCAGGCTGTGCAGCTCCCCGGGCGCGCACGCGAGGAGCACGGGCGGGACCGGGGACCGCGCCGTCTCCGGGGCGGGCCGGATCCGGCGCAGGGCCGAGGAGACGTACCAGGACAGCAGGTGCTCCACCTCGACGTAACGCTCCCCCGCCGAGGCCCATTTGCGGCCCACCGCGTGCAGGGTCGGCATGATGACCTCCTCCCACGCGGTGACCGGCCCGAGCTCCGCGAGGGTGGCCTCCAGCAGGTCCTCCACGGCCGGCGCGTCCAGTCGTACGGCCGCCCGGGCGAGCCCCCTGCACTCCGGGCGGACGTCCCCGAGCGGAAGGGAGCGCGGCCCGCCCGGGGCCGGGGCGGCGCGGCGGTCGGCGTCGTCGGTGGCGGCAGGGGCGTCGGAGGCCGCGCGGGGGTCGGCGCTCTGCGTGTCGCGCGCCGCCCGGGCCGCTTCGGCCGGGGGCACGCCCCGCGCGGTGAGCCGGCACATCAGCTCCAGCCGGGCGACGTCCGGCGGGGTCCAGCGGCGGTGGCGCCCGTCCTCGCGGCGGGCCGGCCCGATCCCGTAGCGGCGCTCCCAGGAGCGCAGGGTGGTCGGCGAGACCCCCAGGTGCCGGGCGACGGCTCCGGTGCTGAGGGCGGCGGCGGGGAGGTCCTGGGGCATCGGAGCCGGCGGAACGGGCTGCACCCGTGCACGATACGACGGGCCGCGCGGGTGCGGGGGCGCGGCGCTCACTCGCTCCCCCGGCCCCGCCGGAAGCGCTCCAGGCCCTCGCCGAGCTCCACCACCGGCTCGGGGTAGTCGTACCGGGCGCGCTCCAGTGCCGGCAGCCGCCACGGTTCGTGCACGCGCGGGGCGGGCAGGCCCGCCAGCTCCGGCACCCAGCGGTGCACGTAGCGGCCCTCGGGGTCGTAGCGCAGGCCCTGGCGGACCGGGTTGAGGACCCGGTTGGGGCGGGTGTCGGTGCCGGTGCCGGCCACCCACTGCCAGTTGAGCTGGTTGTTGGCGAGGTCGCCGTCGACGAGGAGGTCCAGGAAGTGGCGGGCCCCGGTCCGCCAGTCGACGTACAGCGTCTTGGTGAGGAAGCTCGCGGCGATCAGCCGGCCACGGTTGTGCGTCCAGCCCTCGTGCCGGAGCTGGCGCATGGCGGCGTCGACCACGGGATAGCCCGTGCGTCCCGCCTTCCAGGCCTCGGTGTCCGCCTCGGCGGACGGGCCGGTGCGCCAGCGGTCCTGCCGGGCGCGGTAGTCGCGGGCGGCGCTCTCCGGGCGGGCCGCGAGGACCTGGTAGTGGAACTCGCGCCAGCACAGCTGCCGGACGAAGGCCTCGGCGCCGGGCCCGCCGGCCGCCCGGGCCCGGTGGACGGCCTCGGTGGCCGAGAGGGTGCCGAAGTGCAGGTGCGGGGAGAGCCGGGAGGTGGCGTCGCCCGCCAGGTCGTCATGGGTGTCCTCGTAGCGGGTGACCCCCGAGCGCAGCCAGGTCGCCAGGAGGCGGCGGCCCTCGGTCTCGCCGCCCCGGGCGAGGCCCGGTGAGGTGCCGGTGACCGCGGCCCGTGCGGGCAGCGGTTCGGAGCCGACTCCGTCGGGGACGCGGACGGCGCGGGGGGCGGGGGCCGGTGTGCGCAGACGCAGTTCGGCCCAGCGCCGGGAGTAGGGGGTGAAGACGGCGAAGTGGTCGGAGCCGGCCGGCAGCACGGCCCCCGGGGCGACCGCGGTGATCACCGTGTCGTGTACGTACAGCCGCCGGCCCTCGGCTTCGAGGGCGGTGCGCAGGTGCTCCTCGCGGGCGTGGGCGTAGCCGCTGACGCCGGCGGCCATGTGGACCTCGTCCGCGTCGGCCTCCCGGACGAGGGCGCAGACCTCGGCGACCACGTCGCCGGAGCGGATCACGAGGCGGCCGCCGCGCTCGCGCAGTCCGGCGTCGAGGTCGGCGAGGCAGTCGGCGAGGAAGGCGAGCCGGTTGGGCGGGGCGAAACCGGCGGCCGCGACGGCGCGGTCGCGGACGAACAGGGGCACCACCTGGTCGCTGGAGGAGAGGGCCGCGCGCAGCGGCGGGTGGTCGTGCAGGCGCAGGTCGGAGGTGTACAGGACGACCGCGACGTTCATGGCTCTCGCTCCGCGTCAGGGCTGTGGGGGACGGTTGTCGTCGGGTACTTCGGCCGGTGCGGGGCGGTCGGATGCGGCGCCGTCCGGGGGGTCGAGGCGCTCGGCGGCGCGGGCGATGTTGCGGGCCATGCCGCCGAAGACCACGGCGTGGAAGGGGGACACGCTCCACCAGTAGAGGTGCCCGAGCAGCCCGTGCGGGTGGAACAGCGCCCGCTGCCGGTACCCCGCCGCCGGCCTCCCGGCGGGGGCGGTCGCGGCCCCGGGACCCGCACCGGCGGGGGCCTTCCGGGAGCCGCCCGCAGGGGCGACCGTCGCGGGAGCGGTGGGGGGTCCCGGAGGTTCCACCCGCATCTCCAGCCAGGCCAGCCCCGGCAGCCGCATCTCGGCGCGCAGGCGCAGCAGGCGGCCCGGCTCGATCTCCTCCACGCGCCAGAAGTCGAGGGAGTCGCCCACCCGCAGCCGGGCGGCGTCGCGCCGGCCCCGGCGGATGCCGACCCCGCCGACGAGCCGGTCCAGCCACCCCCGTACGGACCAGGCCAGCGGGAAGGAGTACCAGCCGTTCTCCCCGCCGATGCCCTCCACCACCCGCCACAGTGCCTCCGGCGAGGCCTCGACGCGCCGCTCCCGCCGGTCGGTGTACAGGCTCCCGCCGGCCCAGTCGGGGTCGGTGGGCAGCGGGTCGCCGGGAGCCCCCGGGACCGAGGCCGAGGACCAGCGGGTGGTCACGTTGGCCTCCCGGACCCGCTGGAGGGCCAGGGAGAGGGCACGGTCGAAGCCGACGGGGGCGCCGGGCGGGTCGGGGACGTACCGCGCGATGTCGTGCTCCGCGCACACCACCTCGTGGCGCAGGGATTCGGCGAGCGGCCGGGCCAGCGCCCTCGGTACCGGGGTGACGAGTCCGATCCAGTGGCTGGACAGGCGCGGGGTGAGCATCGGGACGCGCAGGATGAGCCGTTTCGGCAGCTCCGCCACCGCGGCGTAGCGGCGCATCATCTCCTCGTACGTGACCACGTCCGGACCGCCGATGTCGAAGGCCCGGTCGACCTCGGGCGGCATGCCCGCGCTGCCGACGAGGTAGCGCAGGACGTCGCGGACGGCGATCGGCTGGCAGCGGGTGCCGACCCAGCTGGGCGTGACCATGACGGGCAGCCGCTCGGTGAGGTAGCGCAGCATCTCGAAGGAGGCGGAGCCGGAGCCGATGATGACGGCGGCCCGCAGGACGGTGGCCGGGACGGGCCCGGCGAGCAGGATCTCGCCGACCTCGGCGCGCGAGCGCAGGTGCGGGGAGAGGTCCTGGACGGGGATGCCGGCCGGGGTGAGTCCGCCGAGGTAGACGACGCGCCGGACACCGGCCGCGGCGGCCCGTTCGGCGAAGATCCGGGCGGCGGCGCGGTCGCGGTCCTCGAAGCCGGAGCCGCCTCCGAGGGCGTGCACGAGGTAGTACGCGACGTCGATGCCGCGCAGGGCCCCGGCCACGGATTCCGCGTCGGTGGCATCGCCCTTGACGATGTCGACGCGGTCGGCCCAGGGGTGGTCGCGCAGCTTCTCCGGGGAGCGGGCCAGGCAGCGGACGCGGTGCCCGGCGCCGAGGAGCTCGGGCACCAGTCGGCCGCCGATGTAGCCGGTGGCCCCGGTGACCAGGCAGTACAGGTCCTTCATGGCTGTCTCCGCTCCGCATAATGCTCCCGATCGCGTCCTCGCAGAGGATTCCCCCGGCCCCGTATGAACGGATGCGCGCCCCCGGCGGGGTGCCCCGTTCGGCGGATCCGAGGCGTCGCCCGGCCGCTGCACCGGAGGCACGGAGGAAGGCGCGGATCCGGCGGAACGGGGGCCATTGGTACAGTCGCGCCATGGCGGTGGACGAGCTCGACACCCGGATCCTGCGCCTGCTGATCGAGCAGCCGCGCACCAGCGTGCGCGAGTACGCCCGGCTCCTCGGGGTCGCGCGCGGCACCCTGCAGGCACGGCTGGACCGGCTGGAACGCACCGGGGTGATCACCGGCACCGGTCCCGTGCTGTCCCCGGCCGCGCTGGGGCATCCGGTCCTGGCCTTCGTGCACATCGAGGTCACCCAAGGGCACCTGGACGACGTGGGGGACGCGCTGGCCGCCGTGCCCGAGATCATCGAGGCCTTCTCGATCACCGGCGGCGGCGACCTGCTGACCAGGGTGGCGGCCCGGGACAACGCGCACCTGGAGGACGTGATCCAGCGGCTGATCCGGCTCCCCGGCGTGGTCCGCACCCGTACCGAGGTCGCCCTGCGCGAGCGGGTCCCGCACCGGCTGCTGCCACTGGTGGAGTCCGTGGGACGGGCCGTACGCACAACCTGACACGATGGTGCGGGCAGGATGCGACGGCAGGACGGGCAGAGCGGATGACATCCGTCATATTCGATCTCGACGGCACCCTCGTGGACAGTGAGCCGAACTACTACGAGTCCGGCCGCCGCACCCTGGAGCGGCACGGGGTCCCCGACTTCAGCTGGGAGCAGCACTCCCGCTTCATCGGCATCGGCACGCGGGAGACCCTGGAGATCCTCAAGGAGCGGTACGGGATCCCGGCGCCGGTGGAACAGCTGCTCGCCGAGCAGAACGCCGCCTACCTGGAACTGGCCCGAACCGGGACCGAGGCCTACCCGCGGATGCGCGCCTTCGTGGAACGGCTGCACGCCGAGGGCGTGCCGATGGCGGTGGCCTCGGGCTCGTCCCGCGAGGCGATCCACGCGGTACTGGCGGGCACCGGTCTGGACGCCCTGCTGACCACGGTGGTCTCGGCCGAGGAGGTCGCACGCGGCAAGCCGGCCCCGGACGTCTTCCTGGAGGCCGCCCGACGGCTCGGCGCCGAGCCGGCCGAGTGCGTGGTCGTCGAGGACGCCGTGCCGGGCGCGCTGGCCGCGCGGGCCGCCGGAATGCGCTGCGTGGCGGTCCCCTACGTGGCGGACACCGCGCACGACCCGGCCTTCACCTCCTCGGGCCTGCTCTTCCCGGGCGGGCAGCGCGAGTTCGACGCCGACGCGGCGTACGACTGGCTACGGGCGCGCGCCGCGCCCTGAACCTCCGGAGCGACGCCCGGCGCCGGGTGCGCCGCACCTCATCTCCCGGGGGCGGGCCCCTGACCGGCACGGGCGCGGGCGTCGGCACGGGCGCCGGCAGTGGCGCGGACCTCGTTGAACTCCGCGACGTGCTTCTTGTGCTCCTCGTACGTCGCGGAGAAGCGGGTGTCCCCGGGCTTCACGGTGACGAAGAACAACCAGTCGCCCGGCGTCGGCGCGACCGCCGCCGCCATGGCCTCCAACCCCGGGCTGTCGATCGGCGTGGGCGGCAGTCCCTGGCGCCGGTAGGTGTTGAAGGGGCTGTCGATCCGGGTCTCGCTCAGCTTGGTGTCCAGCGTGGAGCGGTTCAGCGCGTAGTTGATGGTGGAGTCCGTCTGGAGCGGCATCGACTTCGCCAGCCGGTTGTGCACCACCCGGGCGATCTTGCCCATGTCGGCGCGGGTGTCGGCCTCCGCCTCGATGATGCTGGCGAGTGTGGCCGTCTGGTACGGGGTCATCCCGTGGGCCCTGCCGCCGTCCGCGACGGCCCGGGTGGCGAGCTTCTCGTTCGCCGTGCGCACCATGTGCGCGAGGAGCGTGGCCGGGGTCGACTGCGGGGTCACGGGGTACGTCGCCGGGAAGAGGTACCCCTCCGGGTTGCCCTTCGCCTCGTCGGGCAGGGCCAGACCCGCGGTGGCGACCGCCGCCTTCGTGGTCCCGGCCGGGAGTGCGAGCTCCCTGTCGAGCGCCGCGTACACCTGCGGTGCCCGCCAGCCTTCGGGGATCAGCAGCAAGCGCGGCTTCTCGGTGGCTTCTCCGCCCCGCAGCAGCGGGATCAGGACCCCCGCCCCGATCGCGAGCAGCGTGCCGAGGAAGAGCGCGAGGCGACCCCGGCGCGTCAGCCGGGAGCGGGTCTGTGGCGGCGGATGCTCATGACGCATGCGGGAAAGCTAACCGCCCGAAACCGACATGCGGAACATCCGGCAGGCGTGCCGGTCATACGATCACACTTTCACCGGAGCCAGCCGGCCGCTCCGCCCGGTCGGGTCGGGGTTCTGGACGACCTCCGGCGGCAGTGCGGCGTCACGGTCCCGGCGGACCAGGGCCGCGTACCGGCCGTCGGCCGCCAGCAGCTCCTCGTGGGTGCCGCGCTCGGCTATGCGGCCCGCGTCCAGGACCACGATCTGGTCCGCGTCGCGGACGGTGGAGAGCCGGTGCGCGATGGTGATCGTGGTGCGGCCCTCGGTGAGGTTGTCGATGGCCTGCTGGACGGCGTGCTCGGTGCGGGTGTCCAGGGCGCTGGTGGCCTCGTCCAAAATCAGCACCGGCGGGTCCCGCAGGATCGTGCGCGCGATGGCCAGCCGCTGCTTCTCCCCGCCGGAGAAGCGGTACCCCCGCTCGCCGACCAGGGTGTCGTACCCGTCGGGCAGGGCGGCGATGTGCTCGTGGATCTGCGCCGCGCGCGCCGCCTCGACCATCTCCTCGTCGGTGGCGTCCGGCTTGGCGAAGCGCAGGTTGTCGGCGACCGAGGCGTGGAAGAGGTAGGTCTCCTGCGAAACCACGCCTATGGAGCGGGCCAGCGAGTCGAAGTCCAGGTCGCGCACGTCCACCCCGTCGAGGGTGACCCGCCCGCCCGTCACGTCGTAGAGCCGGGGCACGAGGTAGCTGAGGGTGCTCTTCCCGGAGCCGGTCGGTCCGACCACGGCCAGGGAACCGCCCGCCGGGACCGTGATGTCTATCCCGGTCAGGGTCGGACCGCTCGTGGCGTCGTAGGTGAAGTCCACGCCCTCCAGCCGGACCTCGCCCGCGGCCCGCTCCAGTCGCACCGCGCCCTCGCGCTCGGTGATGTCCACCGGGAGGTCGAGGTACTCGAAGATCCGCGCGAACAGGGCGAGCGAGGTCTGTATCTGCACACCCGTCGACAGCAGGCTCACGGCGGGCCGGAACAGGCCCTGCTGGAGCGTCACGAAGGCGACGAGGGTACCGACGGACAACGAGGGGGCTCCGGACTGCAGGGCGATGCCGGCGGCCCAGTAGATCAGCGCGGGCATGGCGGCCATGACGATGCCGATCGTGGACATGCGCCAGCGCCCGGCCATGCTGGAGCGGACCTCCAGATCGACCAGCTTCTCCGACTCCGCGGCGAAGGAGGAGGTGAGCGAGTCCGACCGGCCCATGGTGCGGCCCAGGAGGATGCCGCTCACCGAGAGCGACTCGGTGACGGTGGCCGCCATGGCGGCCATCTGCTTCTGCCGCTGCGTGGTGATCCGCTTGCGCTCACGGCCGACCCGGCGGCTGATCCACACGAACACGGGGAGCAGGAGCAGCGAGACGACGGTCAACCGCCAGTCCAGCGCGAGCATGGCGACGACGGAGGCGATGACGGCCGTCAGGTTGGAGACGAGCGAGGTGGCCGTGGAGGTGACGGTCGCCTGCATGCCGCCGATGTCATTGGCGATGCGCGACTGGACCTCGCCGGTGCGGGTCCGGGTGAAGAACGCCAGCGGCATCCGCTGGAGCTGGGTGTAGACCGCCGTGCGCAGGTCGTGCATGACGCGCTGGCCGACCGTGGTGGAGATCAGCGTCTGGAGCACACCGAAGACGCTGGTGACGACGGCGGTCAGGATCATGCCGAGGGCGAGCAGGCTGAGCAGCCCGGTGCGGCCCTGGGGTATCGCGACGTCGAGTATCTCCTTGAGCAGGAACGGCGAGGCGACACCGACCAGAGAGGAGGCCGCCACCAGCAGGCCGACGACGGCGAGCCGCCCCCGATACGGCCGGAAGAGGGCCACGATGCGGTGCAGTTCGCGCGGTTGGTCCGCCGGAGCGGGGCGGCTGGGATCAAGCGCTTCTTTCGATGGGATCCACTTCGGTTCCTCGGGGCGCATGGGCCTCCTTCTGACGAGACTTGCATGAGCATAGCTCATTGTTACCTATGCTCACAATGAATCTGGTCCTGATACTGTTCCCAGTATGAGGACACCTTCCGAGAGCGACACCACAGACGGCGTTCTCGCCGAGCAGCTGCTGCGGCTGACCCGACGGCTCCACCGCATCCAGAAGCGCCATCTGGGGCCCCTCGGCATCACCCCGGCCCAGTCCCGGCTGCTGCGCCTGGTCTCGCACTACGAGGACGGGGAACCGCCCCGAATGGCGGATCTCGCCGCCCGGCTCGAAGTCGTGCCCCGCGCCGTGACCACCCTCGTGGACGGCCTGGAGGCCGCCGACCGCGTGCGCCGCGTACCCGACCCGGCGAACCGCCGCGTCATACGGATCGAGCTCACCGACGCGGGGCGCGCCACACTGCGACGCCTGCGCAACGCGCGAACCGACGCGGCGGAGGAGATCCTGGCTCCACTGACCGCCGACCAGCGCGAGGTCCTCGGCGGTCTGCTCGGCGCGCTGTCGGACGTCCCGGCGGAGCTCGACTGCCGGTAGGGGCCACGCGTGGGCCGCGAAGAGGCGAGGGATGGCACATGCCGCTGTTCGAACCGAAACCCGGGAGCCTGCGCCCGCGCGGCCCCGCCGGCCCCGCCCCGGACCGCGTCCCCGAGCGGACGGCGGCCGGCACACCGGAGCCCCTGCGCACCGAGCTGGCCGAACTGCTCGGCGCCGAGAAGGTGCTGTGGAAGGTCTCCGACCTGGTCCGCTACGCCTCGGACGCCTCCCCCTACCGCTTCGTGCCCCAGGTCGTCGTGATCGCCGAGGACATCGACGACGTCTCCGCGGTCCTCTCCTACGCCCGCGGCCGCCGGCGCGACGTCGTCTTCCGCGCCGCGGGCACCTCGCTCAACGGCCAGGCCCAGGGCGAGGACATCCTCGTCGACGTACGCCGCCACTGGGTCGGGGTCGAGGTGCTGGACGAGGGCCTGCGGGCCCGCGTCCGGCCCGGCACCACCGTGCTGCGGGCCAACGCCGCCCTCGCCCGCCACGGCCGCGTCCTGGGCCCCGACCCGGCCAGCGCCCTCGCCTGCACGCTCGGCGGGGTCGTCGCCAACAACGCGTCGGGGATGACCGCGGGCACCACGAGGAACTCGTACCGCACCCTCTCCTCGCTCACCCTCGTACTGCCCGGCGGCACCGTCGTGGACACGGCCGACCCGCTGGCCGACGAGGAACTGGCGCGCGCCGAACCGGCGCTGTGCCACGGGCTGATGGAGATCAAGCGGGAGATCGAGGCCGATCCGGCGCTCGTCGCCCGGATCCGCGCCAAGTACGAGATCAAGAACACCACCGGGTACCGGCTCGACGCCTACCTCGACGGCACCACCCCCGCCGAGATCCTGCGCGGTCTCGCGGTCGGCTCCGAGGGCACCCTCGGATTCATCTCCGAGGTCGTCTTCGACACTCTCCCGCTGGACCGCGAACTCTGCTCCGCCCTGCTGTTCTTCCCCTCCCTGCCCGCCGCCGCGGCCGCCGTCCCCCTCTTCAACGACGCGGGCGCCCTCGCCGTCGAGCTCATGGACGGCAACACCCTGCGCGCCTCGGTCAGCGTCGCGGGCGTCCCCGCCGACTGGGCGGACCTCCCCCGGTCGACGGCCGCCCTCCTGGTGGAGTTCCGGGCTCCGGACGCCGCCGGCGCCGACGCCTGCGAGCGCCGCGCCACCGCACTGCTCGCCGGACTCGACCTGGTGGCACCGGTGGCCTCGATCACCAACGCGTTCACCCGGGACCCGGGGGCCATCGGCGGCTACTGGAAGGCGCGCAAGGCCTTCGTCACCGCCGTGGGCGGAGCCCGCGCCCGCGGCACCACCCTCATCACCGAGGACTTCGCGGTACCGCCCTCGCGCCTGGCCGAGGCCTGCGAGGCGCTCCTCGCGCTCCAGGCGCGGCACGGCTTCGACGCCGCCGTCGCCGGCCACGCCGCTCACGGCAACCTGCACTTCCTGCTCGCCTTCGACGCCGCCGACCCCTCCGACGTCGCGCGCTACGCGGCCTTCATGGACGCCTTCTGCCGGCTCACCGTCGAGCGCTTCGACGGCTCCCTGAAGGCGGAGCACTCCACCGGCCGCAACATGGCCCCCTTCCTGGAGCTCGAATGGGGCCCGAAGGCCACCGAACTGATGTGGCGCACCAAGCGCGTCGTCGATCCGGACGGGGTGCTCGCCCCGCGCGTCCTCCTCGACCGCGACCCCCGGGCGCACCTGCGCGGGCTGAAGACGATCCCCGTCGTCGAGGCGGTGGCCGACCCCTGCATCGAGTGCGGCTTCTGCGAACCCACCTGCCCCAGCGGGGACCTGACGACCACCCCGCGCCAACGGATCGTGCTGCGCCGCGAGATGCTGCGCCAGAAGCCCGGCTCCCCCGTGCTGGACGGGCTCCTCGACGCCTACGGCTACGACGCGGTGGACACCTGCGCGGGCGACTCCACCTGCAAGCTCGCCTGCCCCGTGGGCATCGATACCGGTGCGCTGATGAAGGACTTCCGCCACCGCCGCCACAGCCGGCGCGAGGAGCGGGCGGCCGAGGCGGCCGCCCGGTGGTTCCGCGCCGTCGAGGCGGCCGCCCGACTGGCCGTCGCCGCCGCCGACACGATCACCGACCGGGTCGGGGACCGGCCGCTGGAGGCGCTCACCGGGGCCGCCCGCAAGGCCGTGCGCCCGGACCTGGTCCCGCGGTGGCTGCCCCAGATCCCGGCCGCCGCCCGGAAGCTGCCGGCCACCCGGCCCTCCGGTGCGGCGGCCGTGTACTACCCGGCCTGCGTCAACCGCATCTTCGGCAACCCGGACGGCCACCGCGGCCCCTCCCTGCCCGAAGCCGTGGTGGCCGTGTCCGAGCGGGCGGGGAAACCGCTGTGGATCCCCCGCGACGTGACCGGCACCTGCTGCGCGACGATCTGGCACTCCAAGGGGTACGACGCCGGGAACCGCCTGATGGCCAACCGGATCGTGGAGGCCGCCTGGGGCTGGACCGCGGGCGGCCGGTTGCCGCTGGTCGTCGACGCCTCCTCCTGCACCCTGGGGATCGCCCGCGAGGTGCTCCCGTACCTCACCGACGACAACCGGGCCCTCCACGCCGACCTGCGGATCGTCGACTCCGTGGAGTGGGCCGCGGAAGAGCTGCTGCCGCACCTCGACGTACGGCGCAGGGTGGGTTCGGCGGCGCTCCACCCCACCTGCTCGATGCGGCACCTGGGGGACGAGATGCGGCTCCGGGCGGTCGCCGAGGCGTGCGCCGAGGAAGTGGTGGTCCCCGACGACGCGGGCTGCTGCGCCTTCGCCGGCGACCGGGGCATGCTGCACCCGGAGCTGACCGCCTCCGCCACGGAGCGGGAGGCGGCGGAGGTGACCGCGCGCGCCTTCGACGTCCACCTGTCGGCGAACCGGATGTGCGAGGTCGCCATGGACCGGGCGACCGGGCGCGGCTACTGGTCGGCCCTGCTCGAACTGGAGCGCGCCACCCGCCCGTGAGCGCCGCGCGAGCGCCCCCCTGCGAGCAGGGACGACATCGCCCGATCCGACCGCGAGCCGTATCGCGACGCGCCTTCGGCGGCGGAAAATCGATTGCCGACGCCGACCCGGAAGGCGAACCTTGCACGGTTTGGACCACTCCGACCAGTCATGGGGCGTCATGCAGATCAGCGATCTTCCGTATCCGGACCCAGGGGTACCCGACGCTCGCTCCGGCCCTCGCTTCCTGTGGTGGCTGGGGCGCGGTCAACTCGGCGGACAGGCCAAGAGCCTGTGCTGGGGACTGTTGCACCACTGCGGTGTCGCCGGCCTGCCCTTCGCGGTCGGCTTCGGCATCGCCGCGGTCGTCGACCGCGACGGCGATCGCCTGCTGCTCGTCGGCGCGCTGATCGTGCTGCTCGGCATCGCCATCTCGCTCGGCGACGCCATGCTCCACCGGACCGCCGTCACCAACTGGATCACCGCCGCCGCCCGGGTGCAGCAGCTGCTCGCCCGCAGGACCGCCGAGCTGGGCTCCGCGCTCAGCCGGCGGGTCGCGGCCGGTGAGGTCGTCGCCGTGTCCACGGGCGACGTGGAGAAGATCGGCTGGTTCGTCGAGGCCGTGTCCCGCTTCCTCGCGGCGGCCGTCACCATCGTGCTGATCTGCGTCGCCCTGGTGCTGTACGCGCCGGCCCTCGGCACGGTCGTCGCCATCGGCGTGCCGGTGCTCGCGCTCGCCGCCCTGCCGCTGCTGCCGCGCGCCACGCAGCGCGCGGACGTGCAGCGCGAGAAGGCGGGCAAGGCCACCGAGCTGGCCTCGGACACCGTGGCCGGTCTGCGGGTCCTGCGCGGCATCGGCGGCGAGGAGCTGTTCCTCGGGCGCTACCGAGAGGCCTCGCAGGCCGTCCGGGAGGCGGCCGTGCGCAGTGCCCGGATGTGGGCGCTGATCTCCGCGATCCAGGTACTGCTGCCGGGCGTGCTGCTGATCACGGTGGTCTGGTACGGCTCCTCGCTCGTACTCGACGGGCGCCTCGCGGTCGGTGAACTCGTCGCCGTCTTCAGCGCGGTGTCCCTGATGATGTACCCGCTCCGGAGCGTGGAGGAGATCGCGATGGCGTACTCCTTCTCCCGCCCCTCCGCCCAGCGGGCCGCGCGGGTGCTCTCGCTGACCCGCACGGACGCCGCCGAGCGCCCCGGGACGGTCGAGGTGGCGAAGGCCCCGGCCGCGGGCGGGGACCTGTACGACCCGCGGACCGGGCTGCTGGCCCCCGCCGGCCGACTCACCGCCGTGGTGTGCGGGGACCCGGACCTGGCGGGCCGGCTCGCGGAACGCCTCGGCGGCCACGCCATGGACACGGACGCGGCGGACGGGCCCTCCGTCCTGCTCGGCGGGGTCGCGCTGGACGACCTCGAACTGGACACCGCCCGCACCCTGGTCCTCGTCCAGGACAAGGACCCGGTGCTGCTGTCCGGGACCCTGCGCGAGCTGTTCGACGTACCGGCGTCCGGGGCCGTCGAGTCCGGGGCCGCGCTGGCGGCCGCGCAGTGCTCGGACGTCCTGGACGCGCTGTTGCAGTCGGCGCCGGACGGGATCGACGACCCGATGGACGCCCGGATCACCGAGCGCGGCCGGTCGCTGTCCGGCGGACAGCGCCAGCGGCTCGCGCTGGCGCGGTCGCTGGTCACCGACCCCGAGGTGCTGGTGCTCGACGAGCCGACCTCGGCGGTCGACTCGCACACCGAGGCCCGGATCGCCGACGGGGTCGCGACCCTGCGCGCCGGGCGCACCACCGTGGTCCTGACCTCATCACCGCTGCTGCTGGACCGCGCCGACCGCGTCGTACTCGTCCACGAGGACGCGGTGGCGGCCGTCGGTACGCACCGCGAGCTGCTGCGCCGGGAACCCCGCTACCGGGCCGTCGTCACCCGTGAGCCCGACGAGGACGGGGCCGGCGGGCAGCCGCCCGGCCGGCCGGAACTGACCGAGCTGGCAGAAGCACTCACAGAGATCGAGGAATCCGCATGATCGGCGTGGCACCGCCGGACTACGATCCGGCGGCACCCGAGACGGCCGCGACCCTGCCCGTGGGCACGTCGGCGACCGTACGGGGCTATGTGCGCGGCCTGTTCCGGCGGCACCGGCGGGCCTTCCTGGCGCTGGTGGGCGTCAACGCGGTCGCGGTGGTCGCCTCCATGGTCGGTCCGTACCTGCTGGGGCGGGTCGTGGACGATCTCGCGGCAGGGGCGCGCGAACTGCACCTGGAGCGCGTTGCACTGCTCTTCGCGGCGGCCCTCGTCGTCCAGACGCTGTTCGTCCGGCTGGTGCGGCTACGCGGGGCGGTGCTCGGCGAGCAGATGCTGGCGGACCTGCGCGAGGACTTCCTGGTGCGGTCGGTGGGGCTGCCGCCGGGCGTACTGGAACGGGCCGGTACCGGCGACCTGCTGTCGCGCATCACCACCGACATCGACCGGTTGGCCAACGCGATGCGCGAAGCCGTGCCGCAGCTCGCCATCGGCGCGGTGTGGGTGTCGCTGCTCTTCGGGGCGCTCGCGGTGACCGCGCCGCCGCTGGCCCTGGCCGCGCTGGTGGCGCTGCCGGTGCTGGTGGTCGGCTGCCGCTGGTACTTCCGGCGGGCGCCGTCGGCCTACCGCTCGGAGGCGGCCGGGTACGCGGCGGTCTCCGCGGTGCTCACGGAGACCGTGGACGCGGGCCGCACCGTCGAGGCGTACCGCCTCGGCGCGGACCGGATCGCGCTGTCGGAGCGGCGGATCAAGGAGTGGACGGCGTGGGAGCGGTACACGCTGTTCCTACGGACGATCCTCTTCCCCGTCATCAACGTCACGTACGTGACGATCCTCGGCTCGGTGCTGCTGATCGGCGGGTACTGCGTGCTGCGGGGCTGGATGTCGGTCGGGCAGATGACGACGGGCGCGCTGCTGGCCCAGATGATGGTCGACCCGATCGGCCTGGTCCTGCGCTGGTACGACGAGTTGCAGGTGGCCCAGGTGTCGCTGGCCCGGCTGGTGGGCGTGCGGGAGATCGAACCGGACGGGGGCGACCCGAAGGTGTCCCCCGAGGGCCGCGACGTCCGGGCCGACGAGGTCCGGTTCGGCTACCGGGAGGGCGTCGACGTCCTGCACCGGGTGTCGATGACCGTGCCGCCCGGCACCCGGATGGCGCTGGTGGGGCCCTCGGGCGCCGGCAAGTCCACCCTGGGACGACTCCTCGCGGGCATCTACGCGCCTCGGACCGGAGAGGTCACCCTGGGCGGGGCGCGGCTGTCGCGGATGCCGGCGGAGCGGGTGCGCGCGCACGTGGCACTCGTGAACCAGGAGCACCACGTGTTCGTGGGCTCGCTGCGGGACAACCTCCGCCTCGCGCGGACGGGAGCCGGGGACGGCGAACTGTGGTCGGCGCTGGGCGCGGTGGACGCGGACGGCTGGGCCCGGGCCCTGGAAGCCGGTCTGGACACCGAGGTCGGCTCCGGCGCCACGGTGCTGACGCCGGCGCAGGCGCAGCAGATCGCGCTGGCCCGGCTGGTGCTGGCGGACCCGCACACGCTCGTGCTGGACGAGGCCACCTCGCTGCTGGACCCGCGCGCCGCACGGCACTTGGAGCGGTCGCTGGCCCGGGTCCTGGAGGGCCGCACGGTCATCGCGATCGCCCACCGGCTGCACACCGCGCACGACGCGGACGTGATCGCGGTGGTGGAGGGCGGCCGGATCAGTGAGCTCGGCTCGCACGACGAACTGGTCGCGGCGGACGGCGCGTACGCGGCGCTCTGGCGCTCCTGGCACGGGTGACCGCGGTCCTGCGGGGGCGTGGGTCCGGGACCTGGGATCCCGCCCGCCCCCGCGGGCCGCTGCCGGTCACAGCACTAGATGAAGCCGAGGGCCGAGGCCCCGCCGACGCCGCCGAGCAGTAGGAACGCCGGCATCAGGACCTTGAGCTCCACCCAGCTGCCGGCGCGGAAGCGCATCATCTTCGGCGGGCCGATCGGGTACCAGCGCTTGCCTGCGATCGGGAGCGGCCACAGCACCGGGCAGCCGGACACGGTCAGCGCGTCGCCGATGTCGTGGACCAGGGCGCCGAGCACGATCGGCAGGCCGAGCCAGAGGTACTCCTGGCCCGGCCCGGTGAACAGCCAGCCGGCGCCGTTCCCGGGCTGGTCGAGCACTCCCGCCAGGGTCCAGGCGCTGGTGGCGCCGAGGAGCCAGACGAGGATGTCGCTGGACATCCGGGCGGCCCGCCACAGCAGGCCCTCGACGGCGAGCACCAGGTGGACGAAGAGCAGGGCGAGCACGCCCCACCGGTCGGTGGAGACGGCGAGCGCGGAGGCGCCGGCTCCGATGAGGACCGCCCACAGCCAGGTGTGCGTCAGGGTGCGGTGGCCGCCGGTCCGGCGGGCGTCGCGCGGCGAGCGGGTGGCCTTGTAGACGGCGTAGGAGACCTTGTCGACCACTTCGCACAGGCCTCGGGACAGCGGGCCGAAAGCGCGGGAGATCGTCGCCGACTTGTGGTCGAGGTCGGGCGCGAGGGCGGCTCCGGCGCAGATCAGAGCGCCGACGGCGAGGACCGGCCACGGCATCGGGTGTCCGGTGGCAGCGGTGGCCGCTCCCACTCCCAGCCAGGCGGCCGCTCCCGACAGTGAGTGCGCCGGACCCATCATGGTCGTTCCCCGCCCCGGTGGTGTGCTGGTCGGGCCCCGTCGAGGGTTTCGTGCGAGCCGCGTCGACGGCACAGCGTACCGTTGGTGATCTTCGTTCCGTCCGCCGGTTCCCTCATCCGGGGTGAAGCCAGGCAAGATGGGGGGTGTGACCCTCATTGATCAGCTCCCGCCGAACGCCGACCCCGACGCCCTCTTCGAGGCTTTCTCCTCGTGGGCGGAGGATCAGGGCATCACCCTGTACCCGGCTCAGGAGGAGGCACTGATCGAGGTCGTCTCCGGGGCGAACGTGATCCTTTCCACTCCTACCGGCTCCGGCAAGAGCCTCGTCGCGGCCGGCGCCCACTTCACGGCGCTCGCCCAGGACAAGGTCACCTTCTACACGGCCCCCATCAAGGCGCTGGTCTCGGAGAAGTTCTTCGACCTGTGCAAGCTCTTCGGCACCGAGAACGTCGGCATGCTGACCGGCGACGCCTCCGTGAACGCCGACGCCCCCGTCATCTGCTGCACCGCCGAGGTGCTGGCCTCCATCGCCCTGCGCGACGGCAAGCACGCCGACATCGGCCAGGTCGTGATGGACGAGTTCCACTTCTACGCGGAACCAGACCGGGGCTGGGCCTGGCAGATCCCGCTGCTGGAGCTTCCGCAGGCGCAGTTCGTCCTGATGTCGGCGACCCTCGGCGACATGAAGCGGTTCGAGGAGGACCTGACCCGGCGCACCGGCCGTCCCACCTCGGTGGTCCGCTCCGCGACCCGGCCCGTCCCGCTGTCGTACGACTACGTGACCACGCCCATCACCGACACCATCACCGAACTGCTGGAGACCCGGCAGGCCCCGGTGTACATCGTGCACTTCACGCAGGCCCAGGCGGTCGAGCGGGCGCAGTCGCTCATGAGCATCAACATGTGCACCCGTGAGGAGAAGGACAAGATCGCCGAGCTCATCGGCAACTTCCGCTTCACCACCAAGTTCGGGCAGAACCTCTCCCGCTACGTCCGGCACGGCATCGGCGTGCACCACGCCGGCATGCTGCCCAAGTACCGGCGCCTGGTCGAGAAGCTCGCACAGGCCGGTCTGCTGAAGGTGATCTGCGGTACGGACACCCTCGGTGTCGGCGTCAACGTCCCCATCCGCACGGTGCTGTTCACCGCGCTCACCAAGTACGACGGGAACCGGGTCCGCACGCTGCGCGCCCGCGAGTTCCACCAGATCGCCGGCCGCGCCGGTCGGGCGGGCTTCGACACGGCGGGCTACGTGGTGGCCCAGGCCCCCGAGCACGTGATCGAGAACGAGAAGGCCCTCGCCAAGGCGGGAGACGACCCGAAGAAGCGCCGCAAGGTGGTGCGCAAGAAGGCCCCCGAGGGCTTCGTCGCCTGGTCGGACACCACCTTCGAGAAGCTCATCGGCGCCGACCCCGAGGCGCTGACCTCGCGCTTCAAGGTCACCAACATCATGCTGTTGTCGGTCATCGCCCGGCCGGGAGACGCCTTCCAGGCGATGCGCCATCTGCTGGAGGACAACCACGAGCCGCGCAAGGCCCAGCTGCGGCACATCCGCCGGGCCTTCGCGATCTACCGCTCGCTGCTCGACGGCGGGGTGGTCGAGAAGCTGGACACCCCCGACGCGGAGGGCCGTACCATCCGGCTCACCGTCGACCTCCAGCAGGACTTCGCGCTCAACCAGCCGCTGTCCACCTTCGCGCTGGCCTCCTTCGACCTGCTGGACCCGGAGTCGCCCTCCTACGCACTCGACATGGTGTCCGTCGTCGAGTCCACCCTGGACGACCCGCGCCAGATCCTGGCCGCCCAGCAGAACAAGGAGCGGGGCATCGCGGTCGGCGCGATGAAGGCCGACGGGATCGAGTACGAGGAGCGGATGGAGCGGCTCCAGGACGTCACCTATCCCAAGCCGCTCGAAGAGCTGCTCCTGCACGCCTACGACGTCTACGCCAAGAGCCACCCCTGGGTGCGCGACCACCCGGTCTCCCCGAAGTCGATCATCCGCGACATGTACGAACGCGCGATGACCTTCACCGAGTTCACTTCCTACTACGAGCTGGCCCGCACCGAGGGCATCGTGCTGCGCTACCTCGCGAGCGCGTTCAAGGCGCTGGACCACACGATCCCCGACGACCTCAAGTCCGAGGACCTCCAGGACCTCATCGCCTGGCTCGGCGAGCTGGTCCGCCAGGTCGACTCCAGCCTCCTGGACGAGTGGGAGCAGCTGGCGAACCCGGAGGTGGAGACGGCGGAGCAGGCCCAGGAGAAGGCCGATCAGGTCAAGCCGGTCACCGCCAACGCGCGCGCCTTCCGCGTCCTGGTCCGCAACGCCATGTTCCGCCGGGTGGAGCTGGCCGCACTCGACCACGTGAACGTGCTGGGCGAGCTGGACGCCGAGTCCGGCTGGGACGCCGACGCCTGGGGCGAGGCCATGGACGGGTACTGGGACGAGTACGACGACCTGGGCACCGGCCCCGACGCCCGCGGCCCGAAGCTGCTCCAGATCGAGGAGGACCCGGCGCACGGCCTCTGGCGCGTCCGCCAGACCTTCGCGGACCCCAACGGGGACCACGGCTGGGGCATCAGCGCCGAGGTCGACCTCGCGGCTTCCGACGAGGAGGGCCGGGCGGTCGTCCGGGTCACCTCCGTCGGCGAACTCGGCGCGCTCTGACCGACGCCCCCCTCCCACCGGCCCCCGCTTCCCGCCGGCCCCGTCCGGACCCGACCATGGAGAACCCCTGATGACGAACCCCGCCGAGAGACTGGTCGACCTGCTCGATCTGGAGCAGATCGAGGTCAACATCTTCCGCGGCGCCAGCCCGCAGGAGTCCCTCCAGCGCGTCTTCGGCGGACAGGTCGCCGGCCAGGCACTGGTGGCGGCGGGCCGCACCACCGAGAGCGACCGCCCGGTCCACTCGCTGCACGCGTACTTCCTGCGCCCCGGCATCCCCGGGGTGCCGATCGTGTACCAGGTGGAGCGGGTGCGCGACGGGCGGTCCTTCACCACGCGCCGGGTCACCGCGGTCCAACAGGGCAAGACGATCTTCAATCTCACCGCCTCCTTCCATCATCCGGAGGACGGCAGCATCGAGCACCAGCTGCCTCCTCGCCTCGACTTCCCGCACCCGGACACGCTCCCGAAGGTCGTGGACGAGATCCGCGAGCACCTGGGCGCGCTGCCCGAGGCGCTGGAACGGATGGCCCGCCGCCAGCCCTTCGACATCCGGTACGTGGACCGGCTCCGCTGGGCTCCCGAGGAGCTCAAGGACGCCGATCCCCGCAGCGCGGTGTGGATGCGCGCGGTCGGGCCCCTGGGGGACGACCCGCTCGTGCACACCTGCGCCCTCACCTACGCCAGTGACATGACCCTCCTCGATGCCGTGCGCATCCCGGTGGAACCGCTGTGGGGGATGCGCGGGTTCGACATGGCGAGCCTGGACCACGCCATGTGGTTCCACCGGCCCTTCCGGGCCGACGAGTGGTTCCTGTACGACCAGGAGTCGCCCATCGCGCACGGCGGCCGGGGCCTGGCCCGGGGCCGCATCTACGACCTTGAGGGCAGGCTGCTGGTCTCCGTGGTCCAAGAAGGCCTCTTCCGTCCCTATCCGGCGCGGCCGTCCCGGCCCGCCGGGCAGCCCGACCCCGCTCCGGAGAACTGAGTACGCCCATGTCCACCCCCGTCCTGTCCTGCCCCTGCGGGCTGCCCGCCGCATACACCGAGTGCTGCGGCCGCTTCCACTCCGGTACGCGGCAGGCCCCCACCGCCGAGCAGTTGATGCGCTCACGGTTCAGCGCCTTCGCCGTCGGCGACACCGCCTATCTGATGCGCTCGTGGCACTCCTCGACCCGCCCGGCCCACCTCGATCTCGACCCGGGGCAGCGCTGGGAGCGGTTGGAGGTCCTGGCCACCGAACGCGGCGGGATGTTCGACACGGAGGGCTCGGTGGAGTTCCGGGCTCACTACCGCGAGGGGCCGCACACCGGCTCGCTGCACGAGCACAGCGCCTTCTCCCGCGAGGACGGGGCCTGGGTCTACGTCGGCCCCCTCTCCCCCGTCGACTTCGACTGACCGCGCGCCCCGCGCAGGGCGAAGTCCAGGCTGGTGCGGTACCAGTGGACCTCCTCCGGGGGCTCGGCCGTGAGCAGCCGCCGCGCCACGGCCGCGGCCGCCGGGACCTGGGGATGCCCGTACGGCGCAGGCGGGGCGAGCGCGGCCAGCACGATCCGCTCCGCCGGATCGGGCACCGCCTCCACCAGCTCCTCCTCGGGCAGTACGGAGGCCAGGACCGCCGCGCGTTCCCACGGATCGGCGGTCCGTCTCAGCAGTAGCCCGACGTGCCGGCCGCGCCAGCGCCTCGGGCGCAGGTCCGCCCCGGCCGTCATCAGCTCCCGGTCCTCCGGTGGCGCGGCCCCGCGCAGGGCGCCCGGCTCCCGCGCGGCGAACTCCCGCAGCTCCGAGGCCAGATAGAGCCACACCACGGCCCGGTACCGGTTGACGCGGTAGCCGACGGGGCTGAGGCGCCCGCAGCGCGCGAGGCGGGTGAACCGGCTGGGGCCGACGCCCAGCACCTCGGCGGCGGCCTGCGCTCCCGCCACCGCCTCGACCTTCGCGCGCAACGCGTCCGGCGGCCGGCCCTCCTTCGGCCACACCCCGTTCGGCCCGCCCCCGGCCGACCCGTCCCCGTCCTGCCCGTCCCCGTCCTGCCCCTCGGCAGATCGGACCCGTTCCAGCTCGGCCCATGTGTAGCGCGCGGCCCCGCCCGGCGCCGGCGGCCCGGCGCGAACGATCCCCAACTGCACGGCCCGCGCGAACTCGCTCCGGGTCAGGCCCAGCTCCGCCGCGGCGCGCACTCCGCTCACGGCCGTCTCTCCGCGCTCCCCCGCGCCCGCGCACCCGGCCGTATCGTCCCTCAGGACGGTAACCATCGTCATCATCACGGTCCTCCTCCACCAGCAGCGATTACTCTGTGTAAAGACCGTAACCGAACGTCACGACACCCCGCGAGGCCTGTGGAAAACTTCGCCGGACCTCCGCCCGGACCTCCGCCCGGGCCCGGACCTCCGCCGCCCGCCCCCGATCAGCCGCCCGTGATCCGCCGCTCCGCCACCCCGAGGTGCTCGCCCACCCGGTTCACCAGCAGCGTCATCTCGTAGGCGACCTGGCCGATGTCCGCCTCGGCGGCACTCAGCACGCACAGGCAACTGCCCGCACCCGCCGCCATGACGAAGAGGACCCCCTCGTCGTACTCGACCATCGTCTGCCGGACCTCCCCGGCCCGGAAGTGCCGCCCCGACCCCTTCGCCAGGCTCTGCAGACCGGCCGCGACGGCGGCCAGGTGCTCCGCGTCCTCCCGCGCGAGTCCCGCACTGGCACCCGTCACCAGTCCGTCGTTGGACAGCACGACCGCGTGCCGCACCTGCTGGACCCTGCGGGTCAGGTCGTCCAGCAGCCAGTCCAGCTGCTTGTCCAGTGCCATTTCGAGCCCCTCCCCGTAGACGCGGCCGGCATGGCCCCGCCCCACCCGCGTAGTCCTGCCGCAAGCCTTCCCCACCAGTGTCTTTCCGGCAAGGAGGATGCCCTCATGGCGAAGAAGATGACGCAAGAGGAATGGCGGGAGTTCGTCTCCCGCTCCACCCGCACCGGCAAACTGTCCACCGTCCGCGAGGACGGAGCCCCGCACATCGCCCCCGTCTGGTTCGTGCTCGACGGCGACTCCTTCGTCTTCACCACGGGCAGGGACACCGTCAAGGGACGGAACCTGACCCGTGACGGCCGCGTGGCGCTCTGCGTGGACGACGACCGGCCTCCGTTCTCCTACGTGGTGCTCCAGGGCAGCGCCGAGATCACCGAGTACGCCGACGGCGCGGACGCCCTGCTCACTTGGGCGACCGTGATCGGCGCCCGCTACATGGGCGAGGAACGCGCCGAGGCCTTCGGCCGCCGCAATGCCGTCCCGGGCGAACTCCTCGTCCGGGTGCCCATCGACAAGGTGATCGCCACCGCCGACGTGGCGGACTGACGCCGCCGCCCGACGGTCACGGAGCGCGGCGCGTGCGGGGCACGACGCCTGCGGGGCGCGGGGCACGGCGGCCGGTCGTTCACCCCGAACCGGCCTGCGGCCCGACGGAATCGAGCAGCCGGGCGGTGTGCACCCGCCCGGCGTACTCGACCAGCCGGATCAGCACTTCCTTCCCCGAATCCCTGTCCCGCGCGTCGCACAGCACCACCGGCGTGCCCTGGTCCAGGTCCAGCGCCCGCGACACGTCGTGCGCGCCGTACCGCCGCGCGTCCGTGAAGCAGTTGACGGCCACCACGAACGGGATCCGCCGGTGCTCGAAGTAGTCCACCGCCGGGAAGCAGTCCTCCAGCCGCCGCGTGTCCGCCAGCACCACCGCGCCCAGCGCCCCCTGGGACAGCTCGTCCCACAGGAACCAGAAGCGGTCCTGCCCCGGCGTTCCGAACAGGTACAGCGAGAGCCCGGACCGAATGGTGATCCGGCCGAAGTCCATGGCCACGGTCGTGGTCGTCTTCTGGCCCACGCCGCCCGTGTCGTCGACGAGTTCGCCCGCCTCGCTCAGCACCTCCTCCGTCCGCAGGGGCCGGATCTCGCTCACCGCGCCCACCAGCGTGGTCTTGCCGACCCCGAAGCCGCCCGCCACCAGGATCTTCAGTGCGAGCGCGGCCAGGTCGGTGTCGTCACCGGACTCGCCGTCCGGCGCGGACGCCGGGCCCCCGCCGCCGGCCGGTCCGTTGTCGTGTTGTCCCATCACAGCGCTCGCAATCCCTCGATGACTTCCCGCAGAATCCGCTCGTCCGGCAGCTGCGCGGGTGGTACCGGCCTGCTCACCTTGACGTGCCCGCCCTCCAACAGGTCCCCCAGGAGCACCCGAACCACCCCTACGGGCAGATCCGCGTCGGCGGAGAGCTCCGCGACCGACTGGGTCTCGGACCGGCAGAGCCCGAGCAGCGCCCGGTGTTCGGGGCCGAGCAGCGACTCCGTCGCCGCGTCCGTACCCTCCGGGTCCACGACGACCAGGGCGATCAGGTCGAAGCGGACCCCGTGGGGACCGGGCTTCGTACGCCCGCCGGTCATGGCGTACGGACGGACGAGCGGGCCCGCGTCGGCGTCGTACCAATGGCCGTTCACGTAACGGGCCGCCCTCAGCCGGCGGCGGGCGGTCGCGCCGCGAACCGGGGCGGTGTGTACAGATGCTCTCCGACGCGCTTGACGAGCCGGGCCATCTCGTACGCGATCAGCCCGATATCGGCGCTGGCGGCACTGAGAACGGCCAGGCAGGAGCCGTCCCCGGCGGCGGCTACGAAGAGGAACCCCTCGTCCATCTCCACCATGGTCTGGCGCACGCCCCCGGCGTGGAAGTGGCGGCCCGCGCCCTTGGCGAGACTGTGGAAGCCGGAGGCCACGGCGGCCAGGTGCTCCGCATCCTCCCGGCTCAGGGCGCTGGAGGAACCGACGGCCAGACCGTCGTTGGACAGGACGACGGCGTGCCGGACCTCGCGGACGCGTACCACCATGTCGTCCAGCAGCCAGTCCAGTTCCCCGGATCTGCGTCCGCCGTCGAGGCCGACTCCCTGGTGTTCGATCATCACAGTTCTCCTTCTCTGCCTGCGTGGGGGGAGTTCTCCTGGGCGCCGCGCGCCCAGCCGGCCCGGTAGGCCGCCATCCGGTCCCGGGCCTGCTCGGGGCTGCGGCCCGGCGGGTCCTCGGAGGTGCGGTCGGCGGCCGGGGCCTTCGGGGCGGGGGCCTCCCGCAGTTGCGGGACGAGGCTGGCCTGGCGCGTCCGGCGCGGCAGTTCGCCCACCGACGCGACGGGGGCCGCCGGCGGCGCCGAGGCGAGGGGCGGCGGGGAGCCCGCCGGTACGGAGGGGGCCGCGCCCGAGGAGACCGGCCGCGTACGGATCGTCCCGCCGCCGGGACCGCGCGGGCGCAGGGCGGCGACCGGCGCCGTCCCCGATTCCCGCGGCGCGGAGGGGCGCTCCGGGGCCGGGATGCCGCGGACCTCCTCCCGTACCGCCGAGGGGCGCTCGTCCTCCCGTACGACGGTCATGGCGGGCGGCTGCTCCCCTTCGACGAAGGCCTCCGCACGCGCCCGGGACCGTGCCGTTCCCGGCACGGCCGAGACGGAGGCGGCGGCTGCGGTGCCGGGCTCCAGGTCGGCGGCGGAAGCGGGCGTCCCGACCGTGATCGCGCCCTGGAGCAGGGAGTTCGGCAGGAGCACCACGGCGGTGGTGCCGCCGTAGGGTGAGGTGCGCAGGTGCACCTTGACGCCGTGGCGCGCCGAGAGGCGGCTGACCACGAAGAGTCCGAGCCGGTCGCTGTCGAAGAGATCGAGCGCCTCGGACTGCTCGATGCGGCGGTTGGCGTCGTTGAGGGATTCGCGTCCCATGCCCAGCCCCCGGTCCTCGACCTCCAGGACGTAGCCGGCTCCTACGGGCTCACCGCTGACGCAGACCTTGGTGTGCGGCGGGGAGAACTGGGTGGCGTTCTCGATGAGTTCGGCGAGCAGGTGGGTGAGGTCGGCGACGGCGCCGCCGACGACGGCGGCCTCGGCGAGCCGGCGGACCTCGACGCGGGGGTAGTCCTCGATCTCCGAGACGGCGGCCCGTACGACGTTCGTGAGCGGGATCGGCATCCGCCAGGCCCGGCCCGGGGCGGCTCCCGACAGGATGATCAGGCTCTCGGCGTGCCGACGCATCCGGGTCGTGAGGTGGTCGAGGCGGAAGAGGTCGCCGAGCTCGTTGGGGTCGTCGGCGCGCCGTTCCATCGAGTCGAGCAGGGTGAGCTGCTTGTGCACGAGGACCTGGCTGCGGCGGGCGAGGTTGACGAAGACGCCCGATACCCCGCTGGCCAGCTCCGCCCGCTCGACGGCCGCGCTGAGCGCGGCGCGGTGGACGGTGGCGAGGGCCTCGCCGACCTGGGCGATCTCGTCGTCCGCGACCGGTCCGGGCGGGGTTTCGGCCGTGACGTCGATGTCCTGCCCGGCGCGGAGCCGGTCCATGGCGTGCGGGAGCTTGCGGTGGGCGATCTCCAGGGCGCTGTTGCGCAGGGAGACGAGTTCCACGACGAGGGCCCGGCCGATGCGGACGGAGATGACCAGGGAGGCGGCGACGGCCGCCAGGCCGAGGAGGACGGCGGCTCCCGCCGCGGTGAGCGCCCCCTCCGCGAAGGGGTCGGCCCGGTCGGTGGCGGCCGCGTGGGCGGCCGCGTCGATCTCCCGGATCGAGGCGCCGACGGCGGCGTGGGCGGCTTCCCAGCCCGCAGGCGCTCCTTGCGCCTCCCGGCCGGTCCCGGCGGCGAGGGCCCGGTCCTCGGCACCGGCGAGTTCGGCGTAGGCGGCGCTCTTGGTGACGGACTGCCAGGCGCCCTGCTGCGCGGCGGGGAGGTCGCGCGTGGCGGCGTCGGTCAGGGCGCGCCGGGTCTCGACCGCGCCGGTCAGCAGGCGAAGTGTTTCGGCGCTGCGCGGGCCGGGCAGAGCGAGCAGCGCGTCCTCGCGGGAGAGCAGCTCCCCGGCCCTCGTGAATTCGAGCAGGACCCTGGAGTCGGTGGCGAATTCGGCGTCCTGGCCGCCGGTCAGGGCTCCGGTGACGGCGAGGGCCCGGTCGACGACGCGGGTGTAGGTCTCGTACGCCGCCTCGGGGGTCGCGCGTCCCTCGCGGATGTCCTCGCGGGCCGTTCCGAGCGCCTCGGCGGCGGCGACGAAGGCGCCCAGCCGGACGACCACGTCCGCGCGGTGGTCGCCGGAGTCGGCCACGGTGTGCCGGTCACCGAGCCGGAGCCGCTGCACGGCGGCGTCGGTGCGGCGGGCCTGCTGTTCCAGGTCGGTGCCCCGGGTGGCGGCCGGACCGGCGAACGAGCCGACGGCGACGCGCCGTTCGGCCTGGAGCTCGGCCACGGCCGCTGCGACGGGGGCGCGTATCTCGGCGTCGACGCGTTGGACCCGGCTCAGGCGCGCGATGTCCTGGGCCGTACTGACCGTGGCGAAGGCCCACAGGGCGAGGAGGGAGACCACCGGCACCATCAGGAGCGAGACGATCTTCGCCCGGACGGTTCCGGGCCGTAGCCCCGGCCGACGCCTCGCTCCCCGGGCGGCGGGCGCGGGGCCGACCGGCGCGCGCGGCGGCTCGTGCCCCGGCGGCTCCTCGGCCGGCGCCCCGGCGTGCGCCCGGCGGCCGCGCGCCGCGGGCGCGGGCAGCCGCGGCGTCGCTGGTTCCGGTTGTCTGCGGGGTGTGCGCATGGGCTCCTCGTTCCGGGGCGGTACGTGCGACAGGTGCGGCGTGCCGCGGGCCGGCCTCCTACGGGCGGCGGTGCTGCGGCGGAGGTCCGTCAGTGGGCGGGCGCGGGGTGCTCCCCCAGATGCCGGGCGGAGGCGGAGGCGGCGCGCTCGTCAGCGGTCGGTGAGAGCGCGACGAAGGCGGCGGTGATGAAGAGGTAGGAGCCGAGCCCGACGGCGAGCGGGAAGATGAACTGCATGGCCGTGGCGCCGGGCAGGGCCGCGTTCGAGGGGGCGACGCTGACGCCGACGGCCGTCATCCCGGTGTAGTGCATGCTGCTGACGGCGGCGCCCATGACGAGGGAGGCGACGGCCACGGCCACCGGTGACCTGATGTTGAGCGCGGCCCACAGGGCGGCGGTGGCGGCGACCACGGCGATCACGACGGAGAGTCCGACCATCAGCGGGTCGTACGAGACCTCTCCGTGCAGGCGCAGCGCCGCCATGCCGAGGTAGTGCATGCTCGCGACGCCGATGCCGGTGGTGAGGCCGCCCAGCACGAGGGAGCGGCCGCGGTCCTTGCCGTAGCCGACGGCGAAGACCCCGGCGCCCACGACCAGCACGGCGACCAGCAGGCTGAGGATGGTGAGGGGCACGTTGTAGTGGATCTCGGTGCCGGTGACGTGGAAGCCGAGCATCGCGACGAAGTGCATCGTCCAGATGCCGGTGCCGATGGCGGAGGCCGCGGTGAGGAGCCAGTTGCGGCGGGAGGATCCGGTCGCGGCGAGCGCGCGGACGGTGCAGCGCAGCCCGAGGGCGGCGCCGATCGATGCCATCACGTATGACAGCGCGGGTGTCAGCCAGCCATAGGCGGCGTGGTCCAGGTGTCCCATGGCCACGGGACGCTAGTCCGGGTGAGGGCGCGAACAAGGGAAGCATTTCGAAAGCAGCTGTAAGTGCTGGAATATGACAGAGCTACGTTCTCCTTCGATCACCCGGCGTACCACCTTGCACACGCACCGCAGGGCTCGGGCCGTGGGGGATCATGGGCACATGAGCGAAGACCACACGCACGTGCAGGAGTTCTTCGGGGTGCGCGCCGCCGACTGGGACCGCAAGTTCCCGGCGGACGGGCCCGCCTTCACCACCGCGGTGACCGAGTTCGGGCTGCGGCCCGGCGACCGTGTGCTCGACGCGGGCTGCGGGACCGGCCGCGCCCTGACCCCTCTGCGGGCGGCCGTCGGGCCGTCCGGCACCGTGCTCGGCATGGACCTCACCCCGCAGATGCTGGACGCCGCCCGGCGCGCCGGGCGGGCCGCGGAAGGCGCCCTGCTGCTGGCGGACGTGGCCCGGTTGCCGCTGCGGGACGGCGCGCTGGACGCCGTGTTCGCGGCCGGGCTCATCGCCCATCTGCCCGACCCGGCGGCGAACCTGCGCGAACTGGCCCGGGTGGTGCGCCCCGGGGGCCGGCTCGCGCTCTTCCACCCGATCGGGCGCGCCGCACTGGCCGCTCGCCAGGGCCGGGAGTTGACCGCGCAGGACCTGCGGGCCGAGCACAACCTGGGCCCTGTGCTCGCCGACGCGGGCTGGAAGATGACCTCGTACTCCGACGAGGACGCCCGCTTTCTGGCCCTGGCGGTCCGCTCCTGAGGGCGGCGGTCCGCTGGACGGCCCTCCGCTTCCGAGCACGGTCGGTCCACTCGCGGGACGGCCGGTCCGCTCCCGAGGCCGGCCGGTCCGCTCCCGAGGCCCGGGGGACGCGTCGGCGCCGCGTTGCGGACGGCGGCCCTCGGGATCACGTCGGAGGCTGGGCCTGGGCTCCGGCGGGCCGCCGTGGATGGGGTACGGGGCATCCGCCCGCGCCCGGCACCGGGAACGTGCCGAGCTCCCCCACGTCGTAGCCGCCCCGGTAGCCCTTGATCTCCGGGTTCTGCCGACCGTAGTGCGGGGCGCTGCGCGGCGGCAGGAGCCGTACCGCGCGCCCGCGCAGCCGCAGCGCGCCCCGGACCAGCCGCCGGACCGCGGGGCGGGGGCGCTCGAACCGGAAAGCGTCCAGCAGCGGCTCGTCGAGCAGGGCGAGGCTCGCGCCGCGCACGGCGGGCGCGAGCGGCGCCGGGTACCAGGAGGCCATCAGGTCGATGGTCGAGTCGGCGACCGCGCGACCGCCCTCGTCCCAGCCGAAGTGCGCCTCCTCGTAGGCGTCCAGGGTGGCCTCGAACTCCTCGTAGGAGCCCGGGATGTCCGTGATGCCCAGGTGGCGGCCGAGCGCGGCGTAGTAGTTCGCGGAGGCCCGCCGCTCGTGGTGGGTCAGCGGACGCCAGCCGTACGCGTCCAGCCAGCGCGCCGGAACGACGACGAACGTGCACAGCACGTAGCGCATGTCGTCGTTGCTGATGTCGTAGCTGCGGTGCATCTGGTTGACGCGGCGGATGGCGGTGCGGCCGGTGTCGCTCTCGAAGCCGTGCTCCACGATCGCGTCGAGGAGCAGGGCGGTGTCGTCGTAGCGCTTCTGGGCGCGCTCGGTGAACTCCGCCGTCTCGGCGAGCAGGCGGCCGACGGCGGGGACGGCGTAGGTGCGGAACAGGGCGAGTTCCAGGGCGCGGGTGAAGTCCCAGGGGAATTCGTAGGTGGCGGTCAGCCGGTAGATGGCGAGGAAATCCCTGTCCGGGTCGAGCCGGAGGATCTCCCTCAGCCGGTCGTAACGCTGCACCGGGCGTCCCTTTCTGTGGCGGGTGCCCAACTCTACGTGCAGGTAGCGGGCTTGGAAATCGTCACCCGCAGGCCCTCGACGGGCGGCTTACCGGCTGGTTAGGGTGCGCCGACGGGTGAGCGACCAGGAGGCCAGGTGTCCGACGACGAGGGTGGCGGCTCGCTTTACGTGCTGACCGCCGTGCTGCTGACTCCGGCGCAGTTCCCGGGCGTCCTGGGCGACGACTTCCCCGAGGCCTGCTCGGTGCTCGGGGTGGAGCCGGCCGGGGAGGGCTACGGGCTGGTGCTGGGCCAGGACGAGGACGGTGCGCGCTGGACCGTCGTCGTGGACGACGTCTCGCTCGTCGCGACCGCCATCGCCTCCTGGGACTGCGGGATGGACTACGACCTCTCCCCCGACGAGCGCACGATCGTGGTCTCGCTGGCGGGCTGGCCGCTGGACCTGTCCGTGGCCGCCTCCGGAATCCCGGAACCCCACGATCCGGAGCAGGGCGCGGACGGGACGGGCCGGGTGCCGCTGGCACCGCCCGCGGCCGGCGCGTGGGGACCGGTGCAGCGGCGGATGGGCGCCGACCAGATCGCCCGCGAATGGGCGGACTGGCGCGAGCGCGAGGCGAGGGACGGCGGGGCCGCGGCCGCCGCGCACCCCGGGATGGCCCGGGTGCTGGCGGAGGCCCTGGAGTACACGCGGACCCCGCCCCCACCGGGCCGAGTGCGGTCCTCCTTCGCCGCGGAGGGCTCCCGCACGCTGCGCGCGGACGGGCCGGGCTGGTCGCTGGTCGCCCGAACGGGTGACGCCGCGTTCGTCCTGCTGGACGAGGAGCCCGGCGAGGTGCTCGCCGTCCCCCGGAAAGGGGATCCGGAACTGCCGGACCTGCTGGCCGCGCTGGACCGCGTCGCGGTCCGCCCGGTCTGAGTGCTACGACGGCGCGAAGGCGCAACGGCGGCGTCGACGCTCCGCCGGACCGCGCCGGGGTGCCGCAACGACGCGGAGGCAGGCGCGGCGGCGTCGACCGCTCCACCGGGCCGGGCGGGCTCCGGCGGCTTCCGCGCGCGGGCATACGCGCACCCGTCGAACCGGAGGGCGCAGACGCCTACGCGGCCACGCCGCCGCCGGGCCACGGCTCCGCGAAGGGGCTCGCACCGGAGCCCGTGCCCGCCCGCGCGAGCACCGAAGCGACGGCGGCGCGGGCGCTTCGGCCGGACGCCGACGCAGCCGTCAGCGGCCTATCTGCTTCCTCGACGCGCTCCGCAGGCGACGCCGCTGGGAGGAGTCCAGCAGGAAGTAGGCGGCTACCGGCACACCGATCAGGACCAGCAGTCCCGCCCAGAACCCGACCGCCCAGAAGAGCACGATGGCTGCCACGACTCCGGCAACCGCGACCTTTCCGCTCGTGGACATCCGCGGACACCTCTCTCTGCCGTTGACACACCCGATCACGCACTCCTACAACGCGCCGGCGCGGCCGCTCGTTCCCGGGCACCCGATCGGCGTCCGAAGTGACCCGGGTCACGGCCCGGCCCCGCCCGGTGGAGGCTTCCCGTGAGGTAATCTCGGCCGCCCCATCGCCGGTAGTCAAGTTTGAGGAATGCGTGCTGCACGAGATCCCCGGCCTCATCCGCCACTCCGCCCTCTTCCTCCCCTCCGAGCCCGCCCGGAGCGGCCGGATCGCCTTCTGGCGGCCCGACGGCAAGACCCCCGGGGCCACGCCCGGAGCAGGGGCGGAGGCAGGGACGGAGTCCGGGTCGGGACCGGGGTCCGCGTCGGGCTCCGGATCGGGCTCCGGATCGGGCTCCGGATCGGGCTCCGGATCGGGATCGGGACCGGGGTCCGGGCCGGGCACCGTCGAGGAACTCACCGTCGTCACGGCCGACCTGCGACGGATCACGGTGTCCGCGCTCGTACTGCCCTTGGCCGACGCCCTGCCCCTGCTCACGCGCGCCCGCGCCGCCGCCGAGTCCCGCCTCCCGCACGCGGCCGAAGGCACCGGGGCGGCGTCCCCCCGACGCGACGCCGCACCCGGGCACGGCCGCGAGCCCGGCCCCGGCTCCCTCGCGTTCTGGGGGGCGGCCACCCTGCTGGCCCTGGGGTTCGCGGCCCGCGGGCTGCTGCTGCCCGGCCTCGGTCCCGTCGGCCACGACGCCTGGCGGATCGGTCCCCTCGACGCGGCCGACCTCGACGCGATCCGCGCGCTGGCCGCCGCCATGCCCCCGGAGGCCCACTGCGTCCCGCTGAACGAGGAGGGTCCGCCCCGCCTACCCGCCCCCCAGCCCCTGCTCCGCGCCTTCCTCGACGCCGTCGCCGACACCCTGCCCCGCTCGCCCGCCGCGTCCGCCGCCGCCGGCGGGCCGGCCTTCGCCGACCCCGCGCCCCGGCTGCGTACCGATCTGCGCGGCTGGGCCGCCGAGGTGGCCGCGGGCCATGACTCCGGGGTGCGCATCTCCCTGCGGATCGAACTCGACCGGCCCGCCGAGGAGGCACCCGCCTTCCGGGCCGTCCTCCAGATGCACAGCCTGGCCGACGCCGCCCTGGTCGCCGACGCCGCCGACGTCTGGGCGGGATCCGGCGCCGCCGCGGCAGCCTTTCCGTCCGGTGCCCGGATGGACGCCCTGCGCGCCCTGCGCCGCGCCGCCGGCCTGTGGCCGCCGCTGGGCCCGCTGCTGGGTGCCCCCGTTCCCGATGCCGTCGCACTCGCCGACGAGGAGGTCACGGAGCTGCTCGGGAGGGCATCCGCCGCCCTGGCCGCCGACGGGGTCCAGGTGCACTGGCCGCGCGGTCTGGCCCGCAGCCTCCGCGCCCACGCCGTAGCGGGCTCCCCGGACCCGGCCGATCCGGCGCACCCCGCCGGGCACGGCCCCGGCGGCCTCCCCTCCGGCCTGCTCTCCCCCGGCGCCCTGCTCTCCTTCAGCTGGCACCACGCCCTCGGCGACCAGGACGATCTCACCCGCGCCGAGCTCGACCGCCTCGCCGAGTCGAAGCGCCCGCTGGTCCGGCTGCGCGACCAGTGGGTGCTGATCGACCCCGCCGAAGCCCGCCGGGCCCGCGCCCGCCAGGAGGTCGCGGTCCCGGCCGCCGACGTGCTGGCCGCCGTACTGACCGGCTCGGCCGAGATCGACGGCCGCCGGGTGGAGGTGGCGGCGGCCGGCGCCCTGGAGCGGCTGCGCGCCCTGTTGTCGGCCGACCCGGAAGACCTTGCGGGAGGTACCACCCGTACCGACGACGACCCGGCCCCCGAGGCGCCGCCCGGCCTGCGGGCCACGCTGCGCGACTACCAGCTGCGCGGCCTGCGGTGGCTGATCCGCATGACCTCGCTCGGTCTCGGCGCCTGCCTCGCCGACGACATGGGCCTGGGCAAGACCGTCACCCTGATCGCGCTCCACCTGCACCGCAACCGGCCCGGGGCCCCCACCGCCGGGCCCACGCTCGTGGTGTGCCCGGCCTCCCTGCTGGGCAACTGGCAGCGGGAGATCGAGAGGTTCGCGCCCGGGACGCCCGTACGCCGCCACCACGGCCCGGGGCGCGACCTGACGGACCTCGCCGCCGCCGGCGCCGAAGGCACCGGGGGCTTCGTCCTGACCACGTACGGCACGATGCGCGTCGACGCGCCCGAACTGGCCGCCGTCCCCTGGGGCCTGGTCGTCGCGGACGAGGCGCAGCACGTCAAGAACCCGCGCTCCTCCACGGCCAGGGCCCTGCGCACCGTCCCGGCCCCGGCCCGTGTGGCGCTCACCGGCACCCCCGTCGAGAACGACCTCTCGGAACTGTGGGCGGTTCTCGACTGGACCACTCCGGGGCTCCTCGGCCGCCTCGGTACCTTCCGCGCCCGCTACGCCGAGCCCGTCGAGAGCGGCCGCGACCCGCTGGCGGCGGCACGGCTGGCGGCGCTCGTACGCCCCTTCCTGCTGCGCCGCAAGAAGTCCGACCCCGGGATCGCGCCGGAGCTGCCGCCGAAGACGGAGACCGACCACGCCGTCACCCTCGGCAGGGAGCAGACCGCGCTGTACGAAGCCGTCGTGCGCGAGACCCTCGCCGCCATCGCGGAGGCGGACGGCATGGAGCGGCGCGGCCTGGTGGTCAAGCTGCTGACCTCGCTCAAGCAGATCTGCAACCACCCGGCGCAGTACCTGAAGGAACAAGGCGGCCGATCGGTACCGTCGGGCGGCGACGGCCCCCGCTCCGGGAAGCCGGAGCTCCTCGACGAACTGCTGGACACGATCCTGGCCGAGGGCGGCTCGGTCCTGGTGTTCACCCAGTACGTGGCGATGGCCAGGATCCTGGAGAAGCACCTCGCCGGGCGCGGGATCCCCTCGCAGCTGCTGCACGGCGGGACGCCGGTGCCGCGGCGCGAGGAGCTGGTGGACCGCTTCCAGGCGGGCGAGGTCCCGGTGTTCCTGCTGTCCTTGAAGGCGGCGGGCACCGGACTGAACCTCACCCGCGCCGGACACGTCATCCACTTCGACCGCTGGTGGAACCCGGCCGTCGAGGAGCAGGCCACCGACCGCGCCTACCGGATCGGCCAGACCCAGCCCGTCCAGGTCCACCGCATCATCACCGAGGGCACCGTCGAGGACCGCATCGCCGCGCTCCTCACCCGCAAACGGGCGCTCGCCGACGCCGTCCTCGCGGGCGGCGAGGGAGCCCTGACCGAACTGACCGATGCCGAACTGGCCGGACTCGTGGCGCTGCGCCGCGCCGCACCCGGCCCCGGGGAGTGACGGATGACCCGCCGGGACCCGTACGAGAAGACGTTCGCGGCGCTCCCGCCCGCCCCGGGCCGGGGCTTCGCCCGGACCTGGTGGGGCCACGCCTGGCTGCGTGCCCTGGAGGACAGCGCGCTCGACGGCGAGCAGGTCAGGACGGGCCGCCGGTACGCGCGGGCGGGTGTGGTGGGGGCGGTGTCGGTGCGCCCCGGCGGGCTCACGGCCGTGGTGCGCGACCCGGACGGGACGGCGCACCGGACGGACGTGCTGGTGCAGGAGTTCACGCGGGCGCAGTGGGACCGGCTGCTGGGGCTCGCGGCCGAGGAGTCCGGGTACATCGCCGCGCTGCTGGACCGCGAGGTGCCGCCTGAGCTGGCCGAGGACGCGGCGGCGGCCGGGGTGGATCTCCTCCCCGGGATCGGGGACCTGGATCCGCGCTGCGACTGCGGCGAGTGGGACCACTGCCCGCACACGGCGGCCCTCTGCTACCAGGTGGCACGGCTGCTGGACCAGGACCCCTTCGTCCTGCTGCTCCTGCGCGGCCGGGGCGAGTCGGAGCTGGTGGACGAGCTGGAGGAGCGGAGCACGGCGCAGGCGCAGGCTCCGGTCGAGCCGGCCGACGAGGGGGTGCCGGCGGAGCGGGTGTACGCGGAGCGGGGCCCGGCGGCGGCGCTGCCCCCGCCGCCGGCGTTGCCGGACACACCGGGCCAGCCGCCGACGCTGGACACGGAGTCCGAGCCGGAGGGGCTGGACGTGGACGCCGTGGAGTTCCTGGCGCAGGCGGCCGCGGCTCGGGCGTACCGGCTGCTCGCGGACGCGTTGGCGCCGGGCCACGCCGATCGCGTCCCGGAGCCGGCGCCGACGCTCGCCGTGGATGCCGTACGCCTCGCCGCCGAGGGAGGTGACCTGCGGGTCCGGACCCGGCTGGCGTCGGCCGGCGGCCGGAGCCGGGCGGCCCTGGAACTGGCCGTACGGGCCTGGCGGTTCGGCGGCGCCCCGGCCCTCGCGGCGCTGGAGGAGGACTGGACCCCGGACCGGCGGACCCTGGACCGGGCGCGCGCGGCGCTCGCCGCCGCCCGGGGGGACGAGGAGGCGCCGGCCCTGCGCCGGGTCCGCGCCCGCTGGACGGCGCGGGACGGCGACCGCCAGCTCCGGCTCGGCCGCGAGGGACGCTGGTGGCCGTACCGCCGGGAGTCGGGGCGCTGGGTCCCGGCGGGCCCGTCGGCCCCGGACCCGTCCTCGGCCCTGGCGATGCTGGATCCCACGGACCCCGCTCGGCCCACGGACCCCGCAGAGACCCCTGAGCCCACGAACCCCCCAGATTCCACGGACCTCAACAGGGGCCGCTGAGCCCACGGATCCCACCGATCCCGCAGGTCCCACGGCCCCGGCGCACTCCGCCGATCCGGTCGGCCGGGACGGCTCATCGCTCTCACCGCTCCTCGCGGCCGCCTCGCGAGGAGTTCGGCGCGGACCGACGGCGTACTGGCCGACGCCCTGCTTGCCGGGGTGCCGGGGCGGTACGACGATGGGGGCGCCGCGACGGGGCGGCACCACGGGAGGCTGGCATGGGGGATGCGTCGATGGCGCTGCCGGGCGGGGCCGACCCCGGAGAGCGGACGCGCGAACTGCGGCGGGCGCACGCCGCCTTCACCCGGGACGGGCGGGTCGAGGCACCGGTACGGGCGGTGATCGCGAGGTCCTGGCGGCGGTGCGAGCGGGCCCGGGTGAGCCCGGAGTGCGCGGCACGGGTGGAGCTGGCCGAGCCGGAGCTGCGCTCGTACCGCGAACAGCACGCACTGGCGCGGGTGATGCCGGTGTTCCGGGATCTGGTGGGAGCGTTCGCCGCGCAGGGGGCGCACCTGCTGGCGGTGTGCGACGCGCGGGGCAGCCTGCTCTGGGTGGAGGGTGAACGGGCCACGCTGCGGCGGGCCGAGCGGCTCGGTTTCGTGCCGGGCGCGCGTTGGGCCGAGACGGCCATGGGAACCAATGCCCCCGGTACGGCGGTCGCCGTCGGCGAGCCGGTGCAGGTCTTCGGCGCGGAGCACTTCAGTCGCCGTGTGCACCCGTGGACCTGCGCGGCGGCCCCGGTGCGGGATCCCCGTACCCGTACGCTGCTGGGCGCGGTTGACATCACCGGCGGCGACGGCCTCGCCCACCCCCACTCGCTGGCCTTCGTACAGGCGGTGGCCCGGGCCGCCGAGGCCCAGTTGGCCCTGTTCGATCCCGGTCCGCCGGCCGCCGGTGACACCCTCGTCGCACTGGGCCGGGACGAGGCCCTGCTGGTGACCGGCGGGCGTACGGTGCGGCTGGGACGCCGGCACAGCGAGATCATGGCCCTGCTCGCCCATCACGGCGAGGGGCTGTCGGGCGAGGAGCTGTCGGTCGCCCTGTACGAGGACGAGTCGGTGTCACCGGTCACCCTGCGCGCCGAAATCTCCCGGCTCCGTGGCCTGCTGGGTCCCCGGGCGCCGCTCTCGCGGCCGTACCGCACGCCGGAGCCGCTGGACGCGGACTTCACCGCCGTGATGCGGCAGTTGGCCTCCGGAGCGGTCTCGGCGGCGCTGCAACGCTATCCGGGTGCCCTCCTGCCCGGTTCCACCGCGCCCGGCATCGTCCGGCTGCGCCGCCGCATCGAGGACCAGGCGCGGGCGGCGGTGATCGCTCGCGCCGACGCAGGGCTGCTGACGGACTGGGTGTGCAGCCCGTGGGGCGCGGACGATCCGGAGGTGTGGCGGGCCCTGGCGACGGTGCTGCCGCCCGATGGCCGGCCGGCCGCGCTGGCCCGTGTGCACGCCCTCGACCGCGAACTCGGCGGCGGGCGTGCAACGTATCCGCAACCTGCCCGCTCCTAGCCTCACCGCCAGCGCTGTCCGACCGCGGCCGGCGCCCGGCAAGGGGAGGATCACCATGGCCCGTTACGCTGCGCCCGGTACCGAGGGGGCGCTCATGTCGTACGCGCCGCGCTACGGCCACTTCATCGGCGGCGAGTACGTGGAGCCCGCCGAGGGGCGGTACTTCGCCGATCCCTCCCCCGTCAACGGCCAGACCTTCACGGAGGTCGCGCGCGGTACCGCCGAGGACGTGGAGCGCGCGCTGGACGCGGCCCACGCGGCCGCGCCCGCGTGGGGGCGGACCTCCGTCGCGGAGCGGTCGTCGATCCTGCTGCGCATCGCGGACCGGATGGAGCAGAACCTGGAGGCTCTTGCGGTCGCGGAGACCTGGGAGAACGGCAAGCCGGTACGGGAGACCCTGGCGGCTGACATGCCCCTGGCCGTGGACCAGTTCCGGTACTTCGCGGGCGCCCTGCGCGCGCAGGAGGGCGCGCTGAGCCAGCTCGACGACGACACGGTCGCGTACCACTTCCACGAGCCGCTGGGCGTGGTCGGCCAGATCATCCCGTGGAACTTCCCGATCCTGATGGCGGTGTGGAAGCTGGCCCCGGCGCTGGCGGCCGGGAACACGGTGGTGCTGAAACCGGCCGAGCAGACCCCGGCCTCGGTGCACTACTGGCTGAGCCTGGTGGCCGACCTGCTGCCGCCCGGGGTGGTGAACATCGTCAACGGCTTCGGGGAGGAGGCCGGCAAGCCCCTGGCCTCCAGCCCGCGCGTGGCGAAGATCGCCTTCACCGGGGAGACCGCGACCGGCCGGCTGATCATGCAGTACGCGGCGGAGCACCTGAAGCCGGTCACCCTGGAACTGGGCGGCAAGAGCCCGAACCTGTTCTTCGACGACATCTGGTCAGCGGACGACGACCTCCGCGACAAGGCGTTGGAGGGCTTCACGATGTTCGCCCTCAACCAGGGCGAGGTGTGTACGAGCCCGTCGCGCGCCCTGATCGAACGCGGCCGGTACGGGGACTTCCTCGACGCCGCCGTGGCGCGCACCGAACTGATCGTGCCCGGGCACCCGCTGGACACGGACACGATGATCGGCGCGCAGGCCTCCGAGGAGCAGCTGCGCAAGGTCCTGTCGTACGTGGAGATCGGCCGCAAGGAGGGCGCGAAGGTCCTCACCGGTGGCGAGCGCCAGGAGCTGGACGGCGAGCTGGCCGGCGGCTTCTACGTCCAGCCGACCGTCTTCGAGGGCGACAACCGGATGCGGATCTTCCAGGAGGAGATCTTCGGCCCGGTGGTGTCCGTGACGTCCTTCCAGGACTTCGACGACGCCGTTCGGATCGCCAACGACACGGCGTACGGCCTGGGCGCGGGCGTCTGGACCCGGGACATCAACACGGCCTACCGCGCGGGCCGCGCGATCCAGGCGGGCCGGGTGTGGACGAACTGCTACCACGCCTACCCGGCGCACGCGGCGTTCGGCGGCTACAAGCAGTCGGGGATCGGCCGCGAGACCCACAAGATGATGCTGGAGCACTACCAGCAGACGAAGAACATGCTCGTCTCCTACTCCCCGAAGAAGCTCGGCTTCTTTTAGAGTATGAACTCGGGCGACGCGCCAGTGACGCGGGGTCGATCGTGAATGAGGGCTTTGTGGCGGCTGCGGGGGCGCCCTGGCCGACCCCACCCAGGCAACGCCTGCGCCACTGGTACGTCTGCCGGGTGAACGAAGCCGTTGAGGTGACGCGATGAACGGGCGGGAATCAGTCGCCAAGTGCACTACTTGCAGCGGCGCCGGTGGGCACCCCGTGCGGTGAGTGCCGTTCCACGGATGCTGAACGCCCGGTCGAGGTGCTGGTTGACGGCATTCAAAACGGCTGGTCGGCGGTGGATGCCTCCGGCGGCTCGGGCTCGCTCGCGGTCGGCGGCAGCCCCGTGAGAAAGGTGCGGATCTCGTCGGCCTCGGGGACGGCGAGGGCGGTGTAGAGGTCGAGGGCCTGTCGGGCGTGGTCGTTGGCGAGGTCGATACGGCCGAGGTCGCGGTGGACGCGTGCCAGGCCGTCGTGGGCGCGGGCCTGCTCGGGGCGGTAGCCGAACTCGCGGGCGAGGGTCAGCGCGGTGTCGTGCTCGACCGCGGCCTGGGCGAGGTCGCCCAAGGACCGGGCCGCTTCCGCAAGGGCATTGAGCGACTCGGCCTCGTCTCCGGGAAAGTCGAACCTGCGGCTCAGCTCCAGGGCCTGGCGGTGATGGCGTCGGGCCTCGTCGTAGCGGCCTTGGCGTTGGTACAGCAGCCCGATGTTGTTCAGCACGACCGTCTCACCGATACGGGATCCCGTCTCGCGGTACGCCTGCAGCGATTGCCGGTGGTGCTCGTGGGCGTCCTCGTACCGCCCGTGGCGTCCGTGGACGATGCCGAGGTCGGTCAGGCATCTGGCTTCGCCACCGCGGTCGCCGAGCTTTCGGAAGAGGGCGAGCGACTGCGCGCAGTGGTCGTGGGCCTGGTCGTATTCCCGCCGCCGTCTGAAGACGGTGCTGAGGGCCTGCAGTGCGGCGGCCGCGACGCCCTGGTCGCCGATCCCGCGTGCGAGGTCCAGGGCCTGCTGGTAGTGCTCGGCCGCTTGCTCGTAGGCGCCGTGCCACCAGAAGTGCACCTGGCCGAGATCGATGAGCGTGCGGGCTTCGGCGGCCGTGTCGCCGCTGCGGTGGGCGGCTCGCAGTGCCAGGCCACAGAGGGCCAGCGCGTCGGCCTGGTGGGCGTGGCCCAGCAGGTAGCGGTGCAAGGCGGCGGCCAGTCGGCCGGCATGCGGGAGCCAGTCGTGCTCGGCCGCGTACTGGGCGAACGCCATGAGGTTCGCGCGTTCGCTGTCCAGCCAGGTGATCGCCTCGGCCTCGTCCCGCGGGAGCGGGGCCGAGGTGTCCGGCGCGGGGATGCGCGGCCTACGGTTCTTGTCCTCGGGGTAAAGGTGGTCGATGGCCGCGCACGCGGTGTGGAGATAGTGGTGGAACAGTCGGCCGAGGGCCTCGCGCTGGGCGCCCAATGGTTCCTGGGCGGCCGCAGTGGCGAGCGCGTGTTCGCGGAGCAGGTCGTGGAAGGTGTAGCGGCCTAGCTGTTGCTGGGTCAGGACATGGGCGTCCAAGAGGTCTTCCAGGAGCGTCTCGGACTCCTCCAGCGGGAGGTCCGCCAGCCGGGACGCCGCCTCGGGGCTGATGTCACGGCCCGGCTGGAGCCCCAGAAGCCGGAACATGCGCCGTTGCTCCGGCGTCAGCTGCTCGTAGGACAGCGTGAACGCCGCTGCCACTCCTCGCTCCGAGGTGGCCAGCTCGGAGAGCCTGCGGCGCTGGTCGCGGAGCCGGTCGGCCAGGTACGCGACGGTCCAGCGCGGGCGGTGGTGCAGGCGGGCAGCGGCGATGCGCACGGCCAACGGCAGGAATCCGCACAGCTGCAGGACGTCGAGGACCCCCAGGGGATCGGCGACCGCCCGTTCGCCGACGATCGCCGTGAACAGCTCCAAGGCGTCCTGGGCGAACAGCACGTCCAGGGACAGGGCGTGCGCCCCGTCCAGGTCGGTCAGCCGCCGGCGGCTGGTGATCAGGATGAGGGCCCGAGAGGCTCCCGGCAGCAACTGGCGTACTTGGTCGGCGCCGAGGGCGTTGTCCAGCACGGCCAGCACGCGCCGGCCGGAGAGTTCGGACCGCCACAGCGCGGCGCGATCGGCAACCGATGCGGGTATCTGCTGGGTGGGCACGCCGAGTTGTCCCAGGAGGATCTCCAGCGCGGCACCGGCGTCGAGCGGCACCTGACCGGCGGTGTGCGCCTGCAGGTCGATGAAGAGCTGTCCGTCCGGGAAGTGGTCCGCGAGGCGGTGCCCCGCGTGGACAGCGAGCGCCGTCTTGCCGACGCCGGCCATCCCGTCGATCGCCGAGATCGTCACGACGCCGCCGTTGTTGCCCGACCACAGACGGATCAGGCCGTCGAGCTCACCCTCACGTCCGGTGAAGTCCGGGACGTCATAGGGCAGGAAGTTGATCCCCTGCGGCTTCGCCGGCGCAGTGACGGGCGGCCGCAGATCCGGGGCGTCCCGCAGGATGTCCTGTTCGAGCTTGCCGAACGCGCGGCCGGGGTCCAGTCCCTGCTGATCGGCCAGCGTCGCCCGGAAGGTTCTCGCCACGTCCAACGCGTCGGTCTGGCGTCCGGCGCGGTGCAGGGCGAGCATCAGCTGGCAGCAGAGCCGTTCCCGCAAGGGGTTGGCCGCCGCGTGGACGGACAGTTCGTCGATGAGGTCGTCGTGCCGCCCCCGGGCCAGTTCCAGCTCGGCCAGGCGCTCGACGGCGGTCAGAAGCTGCCCGTTCAGACGCGCTCTGGCGCTCTGGACGTAATGGGCGGCGATGTCGGCCAGCGGCTCGCCCCGCCACAGCGCCAGCGCGGCACGTACCCGGTCCGCGGCGTCCCCGTCCCCCGGGCCGTCGGAGACGGCCGCCGCCTCGGCAATCAGGCTGGTGAACTCGTCCAGATCGAGTTGCCCCGGGTCGGGGGTGATCACGTATCCGGCCGGTCGCGTGGCCAGCATCCCGTCGGCTTCCGAGGCGCGCAGCATCCGTCGGATCGCGGCGATCGTGGTCTGGATCTGCGCGCGGGCGGAATCCGGCGGCAGCGGCCCCCACATCGCGTCGATCAGGCGATCCGTACTGATCGCGGCCCCGGCATGCAGCAACAGGTAGGCGAGCACCGCGCGATGACGGGGCGCCAGAGCGGGGACGTCCGAACCGGGAGCCACGGCCTCCACCGGGCCGAGGATCGTGAACCGCATTGCGTTACTCCCGGGTCAGCAGTGCGTGCATCGAAGAAGCATCGCGAATGTATCAAGATCAACCTGCATGGTTACCGGCATGTCACTCCACACCGTTGAACCGGAGATCGCGACCGGTGAAACCGCAGCTCTGTTCACCGCCGCGCACCGGACCCTGGGGGTCGTCCCCAACCTGGCCCGGATGATGGCCAACAGCCCGGCCGTACTGAAGGGGTACTTGGGCGTCGTCACCAGCCTGAGCGCGGAGGGAACCCTGCCGGCCGACGTGCGCGAGAGCATCGCGTTGCTGGTGGCGCAGGAGAACGGCTCCGACTACTGCCTGTCCGTGCACGCGTTCCGCGGGACCAGGACGGCCGGGCTGAGTGCGGCCGAGGTCGCCCGCGCACGCCGGGGAAGGCCGATGACCCCTGGGCCGCCGCCGTTCTGGAGCTGGCCGCCGTGACGGTCCGGAATCGCGGAACCGGTCCCGACGAGCAATTGTCCGCGGCCCGGCGCGCCGGCCTGTCCGACGGGCAGATCGTCGAGGTCATCGCCCATGTCGCTCTCAACGTGTTCACCAACTACCTCGCCACGGCCGCCCGTGTCGACGTCGACTGGCCGCTCGTGCGCCACACCGACTGGACGGACGTCCGAAGCACCCGAAGCACCCCAAGCACCCCACGTTTTCCGCGTACCCGACCTACGCCCGACTCGACGACGAAGGCCATCACCTTGCCCACATCAGTACAAGTCGATCCGCTCCAGCACGTATCGGCCGCCGAAGCCATCGCGTGGCACCGGGTCGTCGCGGCCTCAGTGGCCCACGACCTGCCCGGAATACCGGCCCCCGACCCCGGACGGATCCACGCCCAGCTCACCCAGCCTGCTCTTGGCAGCCGCCGACTGACCTGGCTGGCCACGGGTGCGGACGGCGCCCCCGTCGGAGTTGCCGGCCTGCGGGTGTTCACCTCCCCGGGCCAGGAGCACCTGGCCGAACTGGAACTCCACGTCGACCCCGCACACCGCCGCCTGGGAACCGGCTCCCTCCTGCTGTCAGCGGTCGTGGCGGCCTGCCGCACCGAGAACCGGCGCAGCCTGATCGCCACGGCCGCGGCCGACGGTCCGGGCGAAGCCTTCGGCGAACGGCGGGGTTTCCGCCGAGCACTGGCCTTGAGCCACCTCGTGCTGCGCCTCGACGAGACGGACCGGGCCGACCTGCTCCGGATCGCCGATGCCGAGCACCCCGGCTACCGGCTGACCGGCTGGACCGGAACGGTTCCCGACGGCCTCGCCGCCGCTTTCGCCGCGGCCAAGAACGCCATGAACGACATGCCCGTCGGTGACCTGGACTACGGCAGCGTGGCGTGGGACGCGGACCGCGTTCGCGCCATGGCCGCGGTGGTCGCCGACCGCGGGGACACGCTGCTGACCGTCGCGGCCGTGCACGACAGCGGCGCCATGGCCGGCTACAGCGAGATCCTGATCCCCCACGGAGCGCCGCCGCGGGTCCAGCAGTACGACACGGCGGTCGTGCCCGAACACCGCGGCCACGGGTTGGGATTGTGGGTCAAGGCCGCCATGGCGCACCGGCTGCGCGCCGAGTACCCCGGCGTCGTCGAGATCGAGACGGACAACGCCGACGACAACGTCCACATGCTGGCGGTCAACCACCGACTCGGGTTCCGCTCCTACCGGCGCACGTGCGAGCTCCAGCTCGACGTGCCCGCGACCTGACTGGGCCCACCTCCGCCTCCACCGCCGCCCCACCCTCACCCCACCTCTGACTCGAAGAAGCGAAAAGCGTGAAGCACGTGCGCAGGTTCATCCCCTACCCATCCGCCGGGCTGAACCGCTCCATCGCCGAGCCCGTGGGTCGCGCGACCCACGACCCGGGCCCGAAGGCCGGGCTCACCGGCCCGTACGCCTACCTGACGCAGTACGTCCCCTCCCGCACTTTCATCAGCCCCGATCCGTCGGTGACCGTCTGCAACGGCCCGATCGGCACGCGGGCAATCGACTCCGGGTCCACCACCCCTCACTTTACGAAGGTGCTGTCGTGAACGTGTCCTCCTCCACCCTCTCCCTGACCGTCGCCGACGTGGACGCCTCCCGTGCGTTCCTGTGCACCCACCTCGGCTACGAAGTGGCCATGTCCGACGACGGCTTCGTGTCCCTGACGCGCGCAGACGCCGCCGTCGATGTCGTCCTGCTCCGCGGAGGTACGGACGTCCTACCGCCCGAGCAACGGGACCAGCGGGCAGCCGGTCTGATCCTGGCGCTCACCGTTACCGACCTCGCGGCGGAGGAGGCCCGGCTGCGCGCGGCGGGCGCCCCCATCACCATGCCGCTGCGCGAAGAGCCGTGGGGTGAAAGGCTGTTCCAGATGACCGACCCGAACGGTGTCGTCGTCCAGCTCGTCGAATGGGCCGCCGCCGGCGTCGATCCGGAGGGCGATGACGAGAGCGGCGCCATGGTCGTGATCACGCCCTCCACCGACCACGTCACCATCTCCCCGAACGCCACCATGGCCGGCCTGGCGGCCCCCAGCCGCGGCAGCATCGAGCTCAGCACCTGGACGGTCACGATGGACGCCGGTGCCACCGGCCCCGAGCACTCCATCAGCCGTGAGCAGGTCTGGACGGTCACCGCGGGTGCGCTGGAGGTGACCTGCCGCGGCCGTACGGTGAAGGTCGCGGCCGGCCGGACCCTGATCCTGCCGCCGGACTGTCTCCGCCGGATCCACGCCCCGGAGCAGGCCGAGGCCCACGTCTCGATGCCCGCCGACGGGGTCGCCTCCGTTCCCGGCACCGAGGGCACACGTGAACTGCCCTGGGCCCGATGACCCGAGAGACACGGTTGATCACTCCCGCTGCCTCGCCGAACTGGGTGCAGGGTGAAGACCGTACGATTCGCTGGACCAAGGAAACAGGAGATCCAAGAAGTGCGTGTGCTGTTGTCGACCTATGGGTCGCGTGGGGACGTCGAACCGCTGGTGGGGCTCGCGGTGCGGTTGCGGGAACTCGGTGCGGAGGTGCGGGTGTGCGCCCCGCCGGACGAGGACTTCGCGGAGCGGCTGTCCGGAATCGGTGTGTCCGTGGTGGGCGTCGGCCAGTCCGCGCGCGCGCTGACGACCGCGGCGCCGCCGCCGTCGAAGGCCAATCTGCCGCAGCGCGCAGCTGAATTGATTGCCAGTCAGTTCAGAGTGATCCCCTCGGTGGCAGAGGAGTGCGACGTGCTGGTGGCGACGGGGGCGATGCCTGCCATCGCCGGGGCGCGGTCGGTCGCCGAGAAACTGGGCATCGGGTACGTGTCTGTGACCTTCCAGCAGCTGACGCTGCCCTCGCCGCAGCGGGCGCCGCTGGCGTACCCGGGGCGGCCGTTCCCGTCGGAGGTGACCGACAAGCGGTCACTGTGGGACCTGGACGCGCAGAGCATCAACGCGCTGTTCGGTGAGGCGCTGAACACCAGTCGGGCGTCGATCGGGCTGCCCCCGGTGGACAACGTCCGCGACTACTCCTTCGGTGACCGGCCGTGGCTGGCGACGGACCCGGTGCTGGATCCGTGGCTGGAGACGCCGGGCCTCGACGTCGTCCAGACCGGCGCGTGGGTGCTGCCCGATGAGCGGCCGCTCCCGGCGGAGCTGATGGCCTTCCTGGGGGCCGGCGCGCCGCCCGTGTACGTGGGCTTCGGCAGCATGGCCGTGCGCGGAGGCGAGGAGGCTGCCCGGGTGGCCATTGAAGCGGTCCGCTCGAAGGGCCGCCGGGTCCTCGTCGGGAGCGGCTGGGCGGAACTCGGTCTCATCGATGACCGGGACGACTGCTTCGCCGTCGGCGAGGTCAACCACCAGCAGTTGTTCGGACGAGTGGCTGCCGTCGTGCACCACGGCGGCGCGGGTACGACGACGACCGCCGCTCGGGCCGGCGCTCCACAGGTGGTGGTACCCCAGCTGGCGGACCAGCCGTACTGGGCCGCCCGGGTGGCCGAGCTGGGCATCGGCGTGGCTCACGACGGCCCGACGCCGACCTTCGAATCCCTGTCAGCCGCACTCAGGACGGCGCTGACCCCCGAGACCGAAGCAAGGGCCAAGGCCGTCGCCGACACGATCCGCACCGATGGGGCGGAAGTGGCCGCGAAGCTGCTGCTCGACGGGGGGCACCCGCGCCGGTGAACCGCGAACAGATCTCCATGATCGCCCATGCCAACCACCCGATAAAATCTCCGCTCGACGACGACTCGGTCGGCCGGCTGCTCGAGCACGCCCTCCCGCGGGGCGACGAGCGCGTGCTCGATCTCGGATGCGGCACGGCGGAGTGGCTCCTGCGCGCCCTGGCGCCGCGCCCGCACCTGCACGCCGAGGGCGTCGACATCTCCGAAGCCTCCCTGAGACAGGCCCACCAGGCAGCGGGCCGACTCGGAGTCGACGGGCGCTTGGTCCTCCACCAACAGGAAGCCGCGGACTTCGGCTCCGCGCAGCCGTTCAACCTGGTGATCAGCGTCGGTGCCGCACATGCCTTCGGCGGTCTTCTCCCCACCCTCGCGGCGGCCCGCAAGCACCTGGCTCCCGGCGGCCGCGTTCTGATCGGTGAGTCGTTCTGGGACCGCGCCCCTTCACCAGCGGCCGTCGAGATGTTCGGTGACCTCGCCGACCTGGCGACCACGGTGGACCGCGTCGTCGCCGACGGATGGACCCCCGTCCACGGCCACATCAGCACCCGAAGCGAGCTGGACGCCTACGAGTGGGCCTGCTGGGGCTCGCTGGCCTCATGGGCTCTGGACCACCCTGCCGACCCAGCCGCCGCACAGCTGCTGGAGACGGCCACCGCCCAGCGTTCGCAATGGCTGCACGGCTACCGGGACAGCTTCGGCTTCCTCTGCCTGGTCCTGCGTCAAACATCGGATTGATCACACAGGGCTGCCGGCAAATCCCTTCGTCGGGCCTGGATGCCCAGGGTCGACCCGCTGGCCGCCGCTGAACCTCGGCGGCCGGAAAGTGAGTACACAGATGCAACCGACTTTCGTACTGGTTCACGGAGCCTTCGCGAACTCCTTCTCCTTCGCTCCCCTACAGGCCGAACTCGGGCTCCTCGGGCACCGTTCGGTCGCCGTCGACCTGCCCGGGCACGGGTTCCAGGCGACCTTCACCCGCGCCTATCAGTCACCGCAGGACCCCGCAGGGTTCGCCGCCGCGCCTGGCTCGATCAAGGGCGTCACGCTCGCCGACAACGTCGCGCACCTGATCGGGATCCTCGAACGGGCCAAGCGGAACGGCCCCGTGATCCTCGTCGCCCACAGCCGCGGAGGTATCACGGTCACGGCCGCAGCCAACGCGCGTCCGGATTTGATCGACCGCATCGTCTACGTCTCGGCCTGGTGCCCGGTCCACCTTGGTGTCAACGACTACTACGCCGAGCCGGAGATGGCCACGGTCGACCCCGCAACCTTCGCTTCGGCGCTGGCCGGGAACCCCGCCGACCTCGGCCTGCTCCGCGTCAACTTCCGCACGGCGAACCCGGACGCGCTCGCGGCGTTCAAGGCGGCCTTCCTCGCCGACGGCACCGACGAGCAGTTCCTCACCTTCCTGAACACCTTCCAGCCCGACGAGAACCTTGACGTCGGCGGCTTTGACGACCGGGCGCAGGCCGCGACCTGGGGCCGCATCCCCAAGACCTACATCCGTCTGGCCGACGACACGAGCCTGCCCCTCGCCATACAGGACCGCCTGATCCGCGAGGGCAACGAGTTGACTCCTGACAACCCGTACGACGTCCGCACGCTGGAGGGCAGCCACCTGCAGTGGCTGGTCGCCCCCGCGCCGGCGGCCCGTGTGCTGGGCGAATTCGCCACGCTCCCGGCTACGTCCGCTCAGGCGTGATCGCAATGGCGTGAGCCGTTCGGTCGGAGATGACCTGACGCCGTGCCGCGTGCGCGGTGGTGAGCGCGTCCCGGGGGTCTGCGACGCGGTAGCCGTTGATGGCGAGGAAGGACAGCGCGCCGGCCCGCAGGCGGCTGTCTCCGGAGGGTGCGCAGCACGAAGGGTGCCGAGGAGGATCAGGGCGCGTACCCTCGGCTGCGTGCCTCGCCGTTCGAAGAAGCCGCGCCGCCTGGTCGCCGACGGGCGCGTGTACATGTGGACGCTCCGCCACAGCCACCGCGTGCTGGACAGCGGCCGGTCCGCGGACTGCCGCGAGATCCTCACGTTGTCCTCCCAGCCGGCCGGCACCGGCGGCCGGCTGCGCATTGTCTTTGCCGACGGGCCGGGCCGGTATGTCCCGGGCGGCGCCCCCTTTGGCTCCGGGGACGTGGGCTTCACTCAGGGCGCAGGCCTGAACCTGCACGAGCCGGGCGCTGTCCGGGCACTCCTCGACCTGGCCCTGGCCCGAGGGTGGCAGCCGGAGAAGCGGCAGGCGGTGGAGGTCGACGGCTGGCCTCTGCTGGAGGCGGCGGCCGCCGCGCGCCGGTCCGGTTGAGCCGCTTCTCATCTCTCCCTGGAGCGGACGAGCGGGCCGAAGCACGGTTCGGCCTCGTCCGTGATGAGCAGCAGTGCCCCGGCCGGCGGGAGGCCGGGGTCGGCGAGCGCCGCCCGACGTTCAACGGCACGATCGCCGAGACCGGCGCCGGCTCCTACCGGCTCGCCTCCGCCCGGGCGCGAGCCGAGAAGACGGCCGAGGCCGGCTGACCGTCTGAGGCGCGACTCGCGGTCCGCCTCAGGGCAGCCCCGGACGGCAAACGGCCGACCGGAGCCAGCCCTGAGGACCGGTCACTTTCGCCAAAACAGGTGGTGCGTCACCCCGCTCGCGCTGGGAACGACCTCCAGGTGGAACCGGTCGAGCAGCTCATCGGGGGACTCCCAGAGCCGTACTCCGGACCCGAGCTCCACCGGCGAGACCGCCACGTGCAGGGTGTCGACGAGGTCTGCGTCGAGAAACTGCCGGATGGTGGTAGCCCCGCCGCCGAGGCGGACGTCCTTGCCCTGCGCCGCCTCCCGGGCCTGCGCGAGGACCGTGGCCGGGTCGCCGTCGACGAAGTGGAACGTGGTGTCGGAAAGCGTGAACGAAGGACGCTTGTGATGGGTCATGACGAACACCGGGGTGCGGAAAGGGGGCTCGCCACCCCACCAGCCCTGCCACTCATGGTCCTGCCAGGGCCCGCGCTGGGGCCCGAACTTGTTGCGGCCCATGATCTCGGCGCCGATGTTGCGCGCGTAGTCCCGCGTGAAGTAGTCGTCCAGGCCCCGGCTCCCCCCGGGGTCGGTGCGCATCGGCCAACTCGCCGTGGCACCGGCCCACGCGAACAGCTTCTCGGGCTCGACATGACCGAACGGCCTCTCAAGGGTCTGGTCCTCACCGGCGCCGATGCCGTCACGCGAGACGTTGAAGTTCTGGACTCTCAATAGCTGAGCCACGCGTTCCTCCTGTGATGGGGCGATAGCAGCGGTGAGACTCTCCGGCCCGGGCAAACTCATCGCTACCGCCGTGACCGCTCAGAAAGCCGGCTGACCAGTGCTGTGGCCGGAAGGATTGCCGGGGTCATCGAGGAGGTTTGAAGGAGCTGGTGAACTGCACGCCCCGTCGGGTCCGACTCAGGGGACGAGGGAGACGTAGTAGTCGCCGACCGTGGACAGGTAGTCGCGGTCCGCTGTCTCACTGTCGGTCGTGAACCGCGGAGCGGCTTTGATCTGCTCCCTGTTCGGTGCGACCTTCACCGTCTGCGCTTCGGTGTCGATGGCGATGACGGCGCCGGCCGGGATCAGGACACTCCGTCCGAACACCCACACACCCGTGTCGACCACCAGGTGCTGCATACCGGGCTGGTTCTGCTGGCGGTCCACGTGTCCTATGACACCGTCCGCGGCCTCCACGCTGAAGCCCACCAGTGACTGCCGGGAGGTGTAGCCGCTGCCCTGCGCGTACATCCACACACTTCCCACGGACCCGTCTCCTCTTCCTCGGCGGCCTGCACAGCGCTTTCGTCGGCTCGTATCGTCTGCCCTCGTTCCCCCGTACTCGCCGGACAATCAAGGGTAGGCGTGCCGTCGGCGTGCGTCTTCTCGACGCGGACGCCGGCGCGGGATGTTGTTATCAAACGGGTCGTCCCGTAAAGTAAGTCGGTATGAGCTCCTCTCCGTCCTCCAGGGGACGTCCCCGGGATCCCCGCTCGCACGAAGCGATCATCACAGCGGCCACAGAGCTGGTCGTCGAGGTCGGCTACGCCGCGACATCGATCGGGGCTGTGGCCGCCCGTGCCGGAGTCGGCAAGGACACGGTGTACCGGAGGTGGCGGGGCAAGCCGGAGTTGGTCTTCGAGGCCGTGTTCACGACCACCGACCATGCTCCGGTCCCGGACACCGGAACGCTGGCCGGGGACCTGACCGCGCTGCTGCGGGGCCTGGTCGACGAGTTCCGCGCGCCTGCCGCCGCCGCGGCGCTGCCGGGGCTGCTCGCCGACTTCGCCGCAGATCCGGCCCTCAAGGCACGCATCCGCAGCGACTTCCTGGCCCTGTCGAAGGAGCGGCTGCTGATCGTCTTCGAGCGTGCCGTGGCGCGCGGGCAGATCGCCGCCGACACCCCCGTGGACTTGGTCCTGGACACGCTGGCAGGAGCCGTGTTCTTCCACGTCGGTCTGGTCGGAGAACACCCCGACCCTCAGCTGGCCGGCCGCCTGGCTGCCGTCCTGGTCAAAGGAATCGAGGTCCGATGAACGGCTGGCTTCTCGCAGCGGGCGTCACCGCCGCCGGCGTCGCCGCGGCGCACATCGTCGGCGGGCACCGGGACGTGGTGCGCCCGCTCCTGTCCTGCGGGCTCGCGGACGAACCCAAGCGCGTCCTTCACGCCGTCTGGCACATGGTGAGCGTCGACCTGGTGTTCTCCGCCATCGCCCTGATCTACCTCGCGCGGGCGGACGATACGTCGGCGACCGGGCCCCTCGCGTGGTTCGTGGCTGCGCACTTCGTCGCGTACGCCGTCGCTTTCCTGGTCGTCACGCTGTCGGTCGGCTGGCCCAGGCCGCTGCTCCGACTGCCGCAGTGGATTCTGCTGCTGCCGGTCGCGGTCCTGACGGCGGCGGGCGCGGGCGCCGTGTAGCGGCGGACCCGGACAACTGCGGCCGCGGTGCCCGCGAGGCGGTTCCGCCGTGCCCGCCAGGCCGTTCCGCCGTGCCCACGAGGCCGTTCCGCGCCGCCATGGTTTTCCCCGGGCACGAGCCTAGAGCCACTGGGGCGGACTGCGGCCGGTACACGGCGCCCCGGTACAAGGTGGCCACGCCTGCCGTGCCGCCCGGAACCGACAGGACGAAGTCCGCCTGCGCCAGGCCGAGGTGGCCCACCCGCGATGCGGCCGCGAGCAGCGCCCCGGCCGGCAGCAGGCCCTCGAAAGCGATCCGGTCCCGGCCCGACAGCGCCACCAGGCCGCCCGTACCCGGTCCGCGCACGCCCGCAAGCCCCGCCGTCCGAGTGCGGGAGCAGCCCCCATCGCCGCGTACGCCCCGTGCCATTGGCCGGTGCGGCCTGCTGCCGGCGGGCAGGGACCGCTGCTTCCGCCGGAGCCGGCTGCCAGGGCGCAGCCGCGGCGGGCGTGGTGGTGGAGTGGGAACGGGCCGCCGCCGAGGACACGCGAACCCGGGAGACGGTCGCGGGCCGTCTCGTGGGCGGGGTGGTGAGGCGGATCGACGACCTCCCGGCCACCCCCGGCAGCAGGAGCAGGAGTGGGGGCGGGGGCGGTGCCCGGCGGAGCCGGACCCGGAACCCGGGCATCAGCCGGGGTCAGGGCAGCGGCGGGCGCGGAAGCCGCGGCCGCGCCCGGTCCCTCTGCGGCCGTCCCGGCAGCACATGCGAGGATCACTGAGAGTTCCGCCCTTGTCCGCTTTCGCAGAGGCCGCACATGAACAGTAGGTTCCTCCCCTTCCGGCGCAAGCGCGGGACCAAGGTCACCTACGAGGTGACCGGCACTGGCTCCTTCGAGGTGGCCTATGCCGTCGGCGACCCTCTGAAAGGAGAGCAGAAGCAGGTCAAGGGCGTCACGCCGTGGAAGCAGGATGTCGTGATGTCGGGCATCGACGCGATGGCCATGCTCACGATCATCACGTCCAACCCCGAGCATCCCGACGGCTGGCTCCAGTGCACGATCTCCATCGACGGAGAACTCGCAGTGGAAGGGGCGGTGTCCTCGCGGTCAGCCAGCGCGACCTTCACGGCTCTGCCCGGCGCGACGGGCTGACGGGAGCGGGCATCGATGCGGGCCCGGCGGGCCCTCACGCAGTGGGTGGAGCGGGAAGGCGCGGACCATCCGGTGCCACGCGGCCGCAGCGCCCGCACGGGACCCCCACCGGAGATGCTCACGAGCGCGGGTAGGTGTGGCCGGGCGGCGGGTACTCCCGGTCGGGGTCACCGCCGACGCCCAGGAGCACGTTCCGCTCGAACGAGGCGTCCTCGGCCAGCAGCGCGCGGACCCCGGGCCCGGTGGCGAACGCCCGGTCCGCGGCCGCCAGCAGCCGCAGCGACAGTTCCCGGTCCGCGTCCCGGCCGGACGGGCGCAGCGTGCCGGCCGCCCGCCGGCCGCGGGCGGGGAGACGGAGGGCTCCCGAGCGCCAGGCGGTGTCCCACAGCACCGCGGCCGCCAGGACGGCCGAGAGCAGGCCCGCGGCCGGGTGCCCGGCGGTGTCCGCCCACCGGCCGCACCCGGCCGGGGTTGTGCCCATCACGGTGCCGCCGCACACGCGGCGCTGCCTGCCCGTCATGACCACGCCCGCCGCCATCCCGCCTTCCGACTGCCTGCCGGGGACGGCCCGGCGCCTGACGCTCACCGCCGCGGCGCGGTGCGCACCCGCCCTGTCGGGGTGGTGCGCCCCATCTCAACTACGCCAGCCGCTCCCCGCGGTATCACGGCACCGGTGCGGCGTGGGGCCCTACCGTGCGCACGGGCAAGGCACTCCTCACCTCACAGGCCACGGTGTTCCGCTGCGACACCACAGAGACGGTCTCCTGGATGGCCCGTCAAAGGCGCCACACCTTGCCAGTGCACCGCGACGGCCCTCCCGGCGGGGACACGGTCGCGGGTGTGCCCGTCGTAGATCAGGCCGGCCCGGCACAGTCCCGCACGGCGGATAACGGCCGGTGAACGAGCATCGCAACCGCCCGAGCCGAGCATTCCATCGACGAGCGGAGTCCGGCCGGCAGGCCGCCGCGGTCGATCCTGTACGGAACACGCCCTGCGGGGTAGCCGCGGGCTGGCCCCGGACGCACGACAGCGCGGGCACCGCCCCCGGTGTAGCAGCGCCCGGCACCTCTGGCGATCGCCGAGCGGGGGAGGTGGCCAGGCTGGAGCCTCCGACCCCCTGGAAGGACTCGCCGAGAAGTGGTGAGGGCTCCGGCCGGATCGTGGATTCCATCCGCACCTCACGTAGCCAAAGCCCCGCCGGAGATTGCCTCCGGCGGGGCTTTGGCGTTCCCGCCGTCCGGTCGGGAACGCGGGGTCGGATTCCTGCCAGCGGTGAGGGGCTGAAGGCTATTTGATTGAACTCGCAACCAAACGATGCGGGAGGACATGCACATGCACATGCACATGGACAGGAACGCGGTGGCGCTGGTGACCGGGGGAAGCCGGGGGATCGGGGCGGCCGTTGCCGTGCGGCTCGCCGAGGACGGGGCGGATGTCGCTATCACCTACGTCAGCGATGCCGAGGCCGCGACGCGGGTGGTCAAGGCCGTGGAGGCGCTCGGGCGGCGAGGCGTCGCGCTGCGGGCCGATGCGGGGGACGCGGCGGAGGTCGCGAACGCCGTCGGGGAGACCGTACGGCGGTTCGGGCGGCTCGACGTGCTCGTGAACAACGCCGGGGTCGGGGCCGTCGGGCCCATGGAGGCCGTCGAGTTGACCGAGGTCGACCGGGTACTGGGGGTCAATGTGCGGGGCGCGTTCCTCGCGGCCCAGGCCGCCGCGGCGCGCATGCGGGAGGGCGGGCGGATCATCACCATCGGCAGCTGCATGGCGCAGCGGGTGCCGGGGCCGGGCGGGGTGCTGTACGCGATGAGCAAGGCAGCGACGATCGGGCTGACGAAGGCCCTGGCGCGGGAGCTCGGCGGGCGCGGGATCACCGCGAACCTGGTGCATCCGGGGCCCGTCGACACCGACATGAACCCGGCCGACGGACCGTACGCGGGCCCGCAGGCGGCGATGACGGCGCTGGGCCGGTTCGGTAGGGCGGAGGAGGTCGCGGACGTGGTGGCGTTCCTCGCGGGGCCGGGCGCGGGCTATGTCACGGGAGCGGAGTTCGCGGTGGACGGCGGCCATGCCGCCTAGCCCTCGCCGGGCGGGCGGGCGGGTCCGGGGCCGGGGCCGGGGCCGGGGTCCGGGGTCCGGGGTCCGGGGTGAAACCCCCGGCCCCCGGGGCGAGTCCCGGACCCCCGTGGTGATCCGGGTCCCCGTTCCGTTGGCACCCCGGCCAGCACGTCCAGGGCATGGTGCAGCTCGGCCCACCACCCGTCGGTGAGGTGCGGGTCGGTGAGGAGTTCGGGGGTGTGTGGGGAGATGACCGGGTGAGGGATGTGGGTGAGGAGGTCGGCGTCGTAGGTCCAGCCGTCCTTGGTCCAGCAGACTGTGACGTGCAGGCGTGGGCGCGGTACGGCGTCCGGGATGTTCTCGCCGCCCGTGATGCCCTCGTGCGGTAAGCGGGTGCTGGCCCGGTCGCCGGGGGGTGGCTTCGACGCGGAGCCAGTGGTCGGCGCCCGCGCGGGAGCTGAGGGTGCGGCCGTTCCACTCCCACGCGTACGGCGGGCCGGTCCCGATGGCGAGGCGGTTGGCCGCTTCGGCGTGTGCGGCCTCCATCCGCTCTTGGGTGGCGTCATCGGGGGGCGAGTACATCGAGCACCTTCCTGAGTTCCGTGTCGGTCAGCGGGTCGTCCAGCGCCGACACGGCGGCGCGCGTGCTGGCCGATACCAGCACAACGTCCGGGCTCGGGCAGGAACCGGCGGCGAGCAGGCAGGCCGAGGCCGGGTGGGCGCCCGGCCGGATCAACCCCACCAGCTCGGGCGTGATCAGGTCCAAGAGCTCCCCGCCATGCAGGGGCGCGGAGCCGAAGGCGAGGAGACCGGCGGAGCGGGCCTGGACCAGGGGGCCTCGCCCGTCGAGTGCGCGGGTGATCGGCTGGGCCATGACCAGGCTGACGGGCTGCTGCACGGCCGCCAGGTGGTGACCGGGGCCACCCGCCTCGCGGGCTGGGGCGCGAAGTTCGGGGACGGTGAAGGCTTCCTCGGTGAACCTGGACCAGGTCGCGATCCCGTACCCGCCGATCAGACCGGAGCCGGCAAGGTCTTCGAGAACCTCGCAGGCGGCCCGGAGTTCCGCGTGCAGACGGTCGCGATCGCCGTGACCGGTGGTCTCCGGGTTGTGGACGAAGACGATGCCGGCGCGGCCGAGAGCGGCGGCAGAATGGCGGGTCTGCCAGTCGACGAAGTCCGGGGCGAGGCCTTCCCGAGGATGCTGGGCCTGGCGGAGCTGGGCTGGTCACCGGCGCGAGCGCGGAAACGGGCGGGGTACAGCCGCCGCCTGGCGGCGCAGGGCCCGCGCCTGGACGCGCAGGACATCACCTACTGCCGGGCAGCGGAGGTCCCCTGGCCGTAGCGGTCCGTCCGTCCGCCAGCCGAAACCCCGGTCGGCATATTTCACCCCAGTGGCGTAGCGGTCGATCGCTGGGCGCGCGGGTGTCCTGCGAACGGGTGACGCTGACAGTCGGCCGTCGTTTCCGCGACGCCGGACCGGCGCGCCCGTGCCGCCGCTCAGACCGGCACCAGCACCCGCGCAGGTCACCGCGATGCCACACAAACGGGGTGTCCGATGAAACTGAAGACACTTGCAGCGTCAGCCGCCGTGTTGTGCGGCCTGGGCGCGATGGGGCCGATACCGGCCGCCTCCGTGCACGAGCCCGCTGCGCCGGCGCCGGCCTCCCAGGCGAAGGGGCCCAGATGTGCCTCGTCCCTCCCCCCGCCGGGCACCGGCTCACAGATCAGCGCCGCCGATGCCGACGCCTTCGTACGGGCCCACAACGACGCGCGCCAGGCGGCCCTCCAGAAGTACAACCCTTCCTTCCCCCTCGTGTCCGTGAGGTGGGATCCCCAGCTCGCCTGCGACGCCCAGGCCTGGGCCGACGACCCCGCCTCCAGCAAGGACGGCAAGCTCGTCCACAGCAGCAGGGACACGAACGGCAACGAGGGCGAGAACCTGCTCCACGCCTCCCCCGGCCCGGCGAAGCCGCTGACGGCCATGGACCCGGGGGTGGGGTTCAGCTGGATGGCCGAGAAGGCCGCGTTCGACGCGGACAACAACGCGCCGGTCGACAGCAAGGCTTCCAGCGGCAATTACCACGTGTGGGGCCACTACTCGCAGATCGTGTGGATGTCCCCCGCGTCCTCCACCACGGCGATCGGCTGCGGCGTGAAGGAAGGCGTGCCCGTAACCGGCAACACGGGATGGATCCTGGTGTGCCGTTACTCCGCCGCAGGCAACGTCGGCGGGCAGCGCGCCATTCCCCCTGACGGGAGCCCGGTACCGCCGCCGCCGAAGCCGCCGTTCGCGACCGGGGTGCCGGTGGCGATGGCGAAGCAGAACGACAACCTCCTGACGGCGCTCGCCGTCGACAAGCAGGGCGCCCTGAACGTGGCGTGGGTGGTCGGTACGCAGCCGTGGCACGACCCGGTGCGGTTCGGCCCGGCGATCTTCCCGCCCGGTGCGCCGGTGGCGATGGCCAAGCAGAACGACAACCTCCTGACGGCGCTCGCCGTCGACAAGGACGGCTTCCTGAACGTGGCATGGGTAGTCGGTACGCAGCCGTGGCACGATCCCGTGCGGTTCGGCCCGGCAGTGTTCCCGCCCGGTGCGCCGGTGGCCATGGCCAAGCAGGCGAACGACCTCCTGACGGCGCTCGCCGTCGACAAGCAGGGCTTCCTGAACGTGGCATGGGTGGTCGGTACCCAGCCCTGGCACGACCCCGTGCGGTTCGGCCCGGCAGTGTTCCCGCCCGGTGCGCCGGTGGCGATGGCCAAGCAGGCGAACGACCTACTGACGGCGCTCGCCGTCGACAAGCAGGGCTTCCTGAACGTGGCATGGGTGGTCGGTACCCAGCCCTGGCACGACCCCGTGCGGTTCGGCCCAGCAGCGTTCCCGCCCGGTGCGCCGGTGGCCATGGCCAAACAGAACGACAACCTCCTAACGGCGCTCGCCGTCGACAAGCAGGGCTTCCTGAACGTGGCGTGGGTGGTCGGTACCCAGCCCTGGCACGACCCCGTGCGGTTCGGCCCGGCAGTGTTCCCGCCGGGGGCACCGGTGGCGATGGCCAAGCAGGCGAACGACCTCCTGACCGCGCTCGCCGTCGACAAGAACGGCTTCCTGAACGTCGCATGGGTAGTCGGTACCCAGCCCTGGCACGACCCCGTGCGGTTCGGCCCGGCAGTGTTCCCGACGCCGTAGCGGCCCATGCCAGAACGGGGCCAAGGGCGCCGAGGGAGGTGAAGCGCCGGGCCGGACGGGTGTCGAGGGACCGTATCGACACCCGCCCGGCCCGGTTCACCGTCGCGCGAAGGGACGACGGGGTCCTTGAGGTTGCCGCTCAGTTGGAGGGCCGCCGACGGGTCGGTGAGGTCGACCATCTGCTTGGTGTCGCGCAGTTGGAAGCGATTCAGGCAGGACAGCTGGAACTCCGGCGCGAAGAGGTCGTAGCGGGCGAAGCGGTCCGCCAGCTCCGGCATCGATTCCTGGTAGGCGTGGGCGCAGTCGGCCACCGCCCGCCAGAAGGTCTCCTCCTCGCAGATGCCCTCCGAGGCCAGGATCGGGCCCAGGAAGCGGAAGAAGCAGTCGAAGACGTCCGTGGAGATCGACAGCCGCTTCATGTCCTCCGGCACGTCCGCTCGGACCCGCTCGACCGCCGGCGGCAGGACCGCGTCCGGGTCCATCACCACGATCTCCTCGGCGATGTCCTTAAGGACCGCCCGCTTCACCACGCCGCCCCCCGATGACGAGCATCGTGTTCTCGCCGTGCGGAGTGTGCGCGGGCTCGTATGCGTAGAAGCAGTGCAGGAGCGGGCCGAGGTAGGCGCGCAGCGAGGCCAGCCACTCCTCGGCCGGCAGCTTCGACCCCTCGATCAGAGCGCCCATGAAGGGCTTGCCCTCGGCGTCGACATGGAGGAGGGACGCCATCGTGGCCAGGCGCTCGCCCTCCCGGAACGGGGCGACCGGCGGCGCGAGCCACCGTGTTCCAGTCTCAGCATCGGCCCGTCGCGGGCCCACTGTGCTGGTACCGTCCTCGGCAGCCTCGCCGCCGTTGCAGTACGCCACCGCTCCCGTCGACAGCCATCCTTTCCAGGCTTGAACCGTTCCGAGGGAAGTATTGGATGTTTCCCCGCCAATTGCTCCCTGGGCCCGAATCGCAAGACTCGCCGCTCTCATCGTAGGCAGCTCCGCGGCTGGGGTCACGAGCTTCGAAGAGGTATGGCGCCAGCACATCCTCCTCAATCTCATGCGGATCAACCGTGGATGCGTGAAGCACTTGGACCTGCTGCACGCTGGCGGTGGGATTCCAGCTGGCCTTCGGGGCGGCCCAGTCCATCTTCGGGATGTGCTTGGGTGCGGGTTTGGGGTTGGGGCCGCTGTTGGGGTTCTGCCTTTCGGTCGTGCGGGGCTGGCCGCTCGATCCAAAGTTCTTGCCCGAGCTCTTCGTTCCTCCGGAGGTCACGCCCTTGTTGGTGAGGCCGGCGGAGTTGTCGCGCGCTGGGCCGCAGCACTGGGCGTTGTTCTCGTACAGCTACCGCCAGGGGTCCTGGCGTCGGGAGCCCAGCGCTCCCGCCGATGACGGGAGCGCCGGTGGTCAGGCGGTGTTCTCCTACGGCCAACGTGATCGTTCAGGGACGTTGGGGGTGCTCTCGACGTAAGCGAGCTTGTTGAATCCGGTGTCGAACAGTGAGCTTCTTCGATCCGGGCCCCGATCAGGTGACACCCGACAAGCGCAACGAGCGAGGCCCCCGGACAGTTGATCGAGATGTCTGACGCCTCAACCACGCTGCTCAGGGGCCTCGTTGGTCATCTATCCTGCCGCACTCGACCTGCCACATGCGCTCGTGGAGTGGGTCACCATGCTCATCGTCACCCGTGGGGGCGACCGACGCTGCAAGCTCCGCCCGTCGCAGCGCGCGATGGTGGCACTGGTGTACCTACGTGAGCACACAACCTTGGCAAAGATCGCTGCCGGGTTCGGGATCAGCGAGTCCACCGCCCACGCCTACACCAGCGCAGTCACCGACCTGCTCGCCCAACGTGCGCCAGGTCTACTGAAGGCCCTGCGCGAGGCTGACCCCGACTTCGTCCTGCTGGACGGGACCCTCGCCGAGTGCGACCGGGTCGGCGACTCACGCGCGGACTACTCCCACAAGCATCGCCGGCACGGAGTGAACGTACAGGTGGTCACCGATCCGGACGGCCGGCTGCTGTCGCTCTCACCCGCGCTGCCGGGCCGCGCCCACGACCTGACCGCCGCCCGCACCCACCGGATCATCCGCATCTGCGAGCGCCAGGGAGTTCCCATCCTGGCCGATCTCGCCTACCAGGGCGGCGGCCCCTGGCTGACCACGGGCATCAAACACAGGCCCCTGCAGGAACTCGCCCCCACCGAGAAGACCGTCAACCGGGCCCTGGCCGCGGCACGGGCACCGGTCGAACGCGGCGTCGCCCGCTTGAAATCCTGGCGGATCTTCCGCAGGTCCCGATGCAGCCCGAACCGCATGACGTCAATCGGAAAAGCCATCCTCACCCTGGAGCGTCAAGGCTGAAGGAGCTCATTGATCGATCTACTTTGAATCGCATTCATCATTGAATCGTGCGCGAAATGTAGAATCCTGCCGACTTGCGATCACGTTTGCGGAATGCTGCTCTGGAATAGGCAGGGGGCAAAGGGCTAAATGATCCGGGCCCGAATGGGTGGCGTTCAGCCGAAGTAGGGGGACGACGCGTCGTGTGACGACGGGATGCCCCGCGCTGCGACCCGCTATCGGAGGTTCAGGATGACACAGGTCTCTTCTGCCCGCATTCCACTACGCCAGATCATGGCCGTGCTGTTGACGGCCGCCCTGACGCTCTCCCTCTCGGTGGTGCTCACCCTCACCTCGACGAAAGAAGCAGCCGCCCTGTGCTCCGCCAACCGGTTCAACGGAACGTGGCGCTCGTCCGACGCGAGGCTGAAGCGTATCGACGTATGGCAGGGAGAGGACTGCCACCTGTACGCCAGGGCCTGGTCCGTCTGCAAGAACGACTCGTCGCGTATCTGCAGCTGGGGAAACAGGAGAATGGGAGACAGTCCCGAACCGAACTTCCAGTTCGTCGGATACAACTGGAACAACGCCGATGAGGTGCTGCACCTGCGGATGCAGGACAGGTCTCACATCTCGGTGTGGGACAGCACCGACTACCACAACGGTAAGAAGGTCAGCTTCACGGTCGCGATGTACAAGAGCCGTTGAGCCCGCGAAGGGCAGCAACTCCGCCCGCGCCGCTACTGGACGAGACCCCCTACCAAGACAGGTGGGGGCCTCGCCGCTCGTCCCCCGCCCCCGACAGGATGCGAACCGCGCCGGGGTGGGCCCCTGTTCGCCGACCGTGCCTACACGGGTGCCGGCTCCTGGGTCACCACCGGACTCAAACGGCCACCGAGCGGCGAGCTCACCCTCACCCAGCGCACCGTCAACCGAGCCTGGCCGCAGCCCGGGCACCGGTCGAACGCGGCATGGCACGGCTGAAGTCCTGGCAGATCTTCCGAAGATCCCGCATCAGTCCCAACCGCATGACCGTCATCACCAAAGCTGTCCTCACCCTGGAGGGGCAACGCTGAAAATGCGCAGTGTGGCGTTCATGGCCGCGGAGCCGTCCTCCCACCTGGGGTCCACGGTCCGCCGGCGGTCGCCTTCACGTGACGTTCGCGGGCCAGCCGCGCTTACTCAGTAGCAGTAGTGCGACTCTACCTTGCCCTAACGAATTCGGTAAATTGCATCCATCGCTGTTGGCGGACCACTATACGAAATTGACACGACTCGGCCGCGGGAAGTATGAGACCAACGTGTTGCGCCGTTCAACGGATCGAGCGTCGTTATGTCGTTATGGTCTTGTGCCATCACCGCAGCACCTTCTGCCATGGCGGGGGGTAGGTCAGTGCTCAACACAGGAGAGTTCCAAGCGAGGTCACCGTTCTTCGTGCGAACGGCTGAAATTCTCCCCCCGAGGACGTACAAAAGGTTGACGAACTTATCACGATGGACGGCGAGAGACACTCCACTAAAGACTTCCCGCACCCACCTCTTTTCACCCGTTTTCTCGGCAAGGGCCACCAGCTCCGCACTGGTCAAAATATACACAGAACCGTCGCTGTATCTTAGATCTTTGACTTCCGGGTTGACGTAGCTCCATGCACGGTTTCCCGTATCCGCGTTAATGGCGTGCACCCCTGCTTCACCCATAAAGAAAAGCGTGGATGTAGAGGTGGAGGCGTCCTGGAACTTGAGACCATCGACGCTGAGGGTCCATCGATGCTTGCCTGTCTCTGAATCAATCGCCTGAAAGATCTTGTCGGTCTCGACGTAAAGATTCTCATCGGTAAGGATCAGCGCCCCCTCCCCTACGACCGCTCGCCAGATGATGGAACCGGAAGCAGCGTTGAGAGCGGCTACTTCTGGTCCGGTATTGAGGTATACCGCCCCTGACCGATCCAATACGCAATCAGAGCCCTCGGTGCGCCATTTCTCTTCCCCGGTATCCTTGTTTAAGCCACACACATACCCATCCGCTTCAACAATCAGCGTTGACTCTGCGGTCCCAACGGGGTTTCCCGCGCACGAGTCGCTCGTCTTACTCCAAATCCTGTCACCGTTCGATGCATCCAGCGCATGCAATCCGTTTGCGCTCCGCCCCGCAGCCCCGGCGTAGATGCGCGATGTACCGTCCTGTGTGTGCGAAATTTCCGTCGTTCCCGTCTGGTGAAAGCTCCAAAGCTCCTTACCAGTGCGGACGTCCAGCGCGCTTAGGTACCCTGAATCATCAGACATGTAAAATCGGCCGCCGTGTTCAACTGGAGAGACGGGCTGCAGCGTCCCCTTCTGGCCGTTCTGATCCGTTTTGCTGGGATTCCATGGCTCCGCCATAAAGACCAAGGCTACTGCCGCTGCAACGAGCACCGTGATAGCAAGCGCAATGAGCCCAGGGCTGAAGATATTGACCATCTTTCCGTGGTCGCCGACAATGATCTGACTTTCCCTGATCTCCGCATCATGCACGGAGTTCGAGCGTTTTCTGACCCCTGCCTTATCCCGCATCCGCGATTTATCCAAAACGGTTATTCTGCCTGCCGTGATTTCCGTTGATGATAGCGGAAGGCCCATGGACCTGAATGTTACTCAGATGATTTTCTGCCGAATCTGCGCTCGGACGAGTCGCAATAGGAGCGGTTCCCCCAGAGGCGGGAGGGTTATCCGGGGTGTTGTTCCTGCGAGGGAGAAGAGCAACCCGGATGGAGATCGCTAGACCCAGCGCCCCCATGAAGAACCCCAGAACGCTTGCCAGCCTGTCCGCCTGCTCCAGGCCGATGTAGGCGAAGTAAGAGCCGAGGCCGATCAAGGCGAGACCAAACGTAGCGCCGCCCCAAAGAATCCATCGCCGATGCGTGGTCATGATGACATGATGGGCTAGCGGAGCCTATGTGTCTGCGTCGCGGGAAAAGATCTTGCTGGCCCTGGTACAGATGCTTGGATAAATGAGCGGCTAGGCCTGGGCGACGCATCAACTGCCACACCAGTTAACACGGACATCAGCGCGCCTTCCGCCAGCGGTGGACACTGACGAAACTGGTCTGACGCTCGCGGCGGGCAAGACTCAGAAGTGCGATCGTGGCTCGTGGCCGGCGCATGTTGTAATCCACGACACCGCGGCAGCCGGGGAGGGCAACAACGCGACCGCCGGTCAGCCGTGCAAGCCTGCTCGCCAGTGAGCTTGCCCAGGGAAGCCTTGGGCTTGCCCGATTGCGTGGCCGGTCGGCGTGACCGCCCTGTCCGCCTCCGGAGCACGTCAGTGGGGTAACAGGCCCGTGCAACTCCCTGCGGATCGGTCACCCGTAGTCGGTCAGCTTCGCGAAACACGTCCGCGTCCACGATCCGCCCCGAGGACCCCTGCCTCGCCGTACCGGTCAGGTGCTGGTCTGGGAGACGGCGGCGCGGAACTCCTGCGTCATCAGGGCGACCGAGCCGCGCTGGACGGGCGTCTGGCCCGGTTCGCCCGGACCTTGTGCAGGCGCCGCGCGCGTATCCGGTCGTTCTCTGACCGCGGGGCCAACGCGCACCGGGGCCCGGGGCTCAGCCCTGGAAGTGGGAGGCGGGCGCCGAGTGCAGGGGTGGCGGTGCGCGGGTCGTTGCGGTGATCCCGGCGGCGGCGATGTACGGGTCGCCCGATGTCCAGGGCCAGGACACGCCCCGGTCGGTCACCTGCCGGCGGATCTCGTCAGCGTCCTGCGGAGGGCGCTCGGCGAGCTGGTCGAGGTGGACGGTTTCGGGCGCGAGGTGGAGCATCAGCGCGGTTTCGTGAAAGCCGGCGTGGATCTCGGGCCGGTCTCCTGCCGGAAGGTGGGCCAGGGCCAAGGGGTGCAGGACGCACACGCTGATCCCGTGGGCGTGGCGGAGTTCGTGGACGAGGGCGGCCAGGACTCCGCGGTTGCCGCCGTGCCCGTTGACGAGGAGCAGGTGGCGGGACTGTGTGGTGCGAACGTACTGGGCAACGAGCGTGTGGAGCAGGCTGGTGAACTCGGTGAGGGTCAGCGTCAGGGTGCCCGGGGCCCAAACCTGCTCGGGGGCGATGCCGTACGTACGAGCCGGATCCGGTGGCAGCCGGCGTCGGCCGCCACCGCGCCGACCTCTCGCAACAGGGGGCTGCCGATCCCGCAGCCGCGGTGAGCCCAGTCGACCGCGATGCCGGCCATGACCAGCTCCCCGTCCTTCGGCGTGCGTTCGAGCAAGGCGAGGAGCGCGACGCGCGGCAGCCCCCAGCCACCCAGCCCCCAGCCCCCAGCCCCCAGCCCCCAGCCCCCGCAGCGTGCCGTGATCGGACAGCACATCCTTCACCCGCCCCCGGTGAGCGCCCGCCCCACTGGTAGCCGGCCACACCCACCACCTGCCCTCCCGCGAGGGCCACGATGCCCCGGTCGCGGTGAGATGCGCGGCGATGAACCGCCTGCCCTGCTCCGGCGGGTTCAACGCCGCCCCCAGTTTGCGGCCGAAGGCCTCCCAGTACAGCTCCGCCACCCGCGCCCGAGCCCCGTCAGGGACCCGCGAACGACGGTCAACTCCCCCGACGTCGCGTCCTCATGACCGCCTGTGCCGCCCACTGCGCACCCCCTCCCCTCGATCACCGATCGGCCGATCCCTCGTCCAACACGAACGAGTGTAGTACGTTCGTTTCAGAAACGATCGTTCCTATGAAGAAAGATTCGAGGTTGGATGATGAGACATTCCGTCTTCCGGCGTGGCCGCCGCCGCTCCCGGGCGGTGATCTGGTCACTCGTCGCCGTGGTGCTGACCGGGACCGCGCTGGGCGCCGTGGTGCTACAGCAGAACAGCTACGAGATCCGCGAGGAGAAGGTGTCCATCCGCCACGGCGAAACGGCCCTGGACGGCGTACTCGCCCTGCCGCCGGACCATCGGGGCCGGGGGCCGTTCGGCCTCGTCGTGTTCGTCCACGGCGACGGGCCGGTCGACGCCACGCACGAGACCTTCTACCGGCCCATCTGGGAATCCCTCGCCCGGGCCGGATACGCCTCGCTGTCCTGGAACAAGCCCGGGGTCGCGGGCTCGGCCGGGGAGTGGCTGGACCAGACCATGGCCGAGCGGGCCCGTGAAACGTCCGACGCCATCGCCTGGGCGACCAGGCAGCGGCCGGACATCGACCCGCGCCGCATCGGACTCTGGGGGGCGAGCCAGGCAGGCTGGGTGCTGCCCAAGGTGGCCACCCAGGCCCCCGGCGTGCGGTTCGTCATCGCTGTCTCCCCTGCGGTCGACTGGCGCCGGCAAGGCCGCTACAACCTGCTCGCCGAACTCCGCGCGAACGGCGCCTCTCCCGAGGAAACGGCCACCGCGCTGCGCCGGCGGCAGACGACCCTCGACCTGCTGGACCGGCAGGCCTCCTACGAGGAGTACGTACGCGCCGTCGGCGATCCGCAGGGGGTGACGGCCGCCCGCTGGCGCTTCATCGCCCGGAACTACACCTCCGACGCGACAGCCGACCTGCGGGCCATGCCCCGCATACCGGTCCTGCTCATGCTCGCCGGCCGCGACGTCAACGTCGACGTCACGGACACCGAGACCACCTACCGCAACCTGCTCCCCGCCTCCCAGCTGCGCGTCCTCCACTACCCCGACGCTGGCCACTCCCTCGTCAAACACGCCGTGGAACAGTCCCCGGCCCGGCTTTACCTCACCGCCGTCCTCGCCCCCAAGATGCTGTTCGCCGACGGCTTCCTGACCGATCAGCAGCGCTTCCTGGAACGCCTCGACGCCCACGGCGACCTGACGGGAGCAACGGGATGACCGAACTCACCACCCCGCCGACCCCACCGATCCCGCCGAGCACACCGCGCGCGAAGGTGCGCAGGCTCGCGGACGTCGACGCGTTACGGGGATTCGCCCTCTTCGGCATCCTGATGGTCAACAGCACCTACCTCGCCTCCGCCTACCACGGCACCGGCCTGGAGGACCCGGAATTCGATAGCGCCCTCGACGAGGCCCTCCGCTACCTGGTCGCGGTCTTCTTCGAAGCCAAGTTCTACCTCCTGTTCTCCTTCCTCTTCGGCTACAGCTTCACCCTGCAACTCGCCTCGGCTGAGCGGGACGGGGCCCGGTTCCTGCCGAGGTTCCTGCGCCGCTGCGCGGGCCTGTTCGCCCTCGGCGCGTTCCACGCGGTCATCCTCTTCCCGGGCGACATCCTCACCACCTACGCCGTCCTCGGCCTCGTCCTCCTCGCCGTCCGCCGAGTCCGGCCCCGTACAGCGGTACGGGCCGCGATCGGACTGTTCACCGTGACCGCGGCCGGATATCTGCTGCTCGCCTTCGCCCAGCACACCGCCGGCGGCCCCGGCTTCGACCCGGACGCCGCCGCGGCCCACGCCCAGCGGGCCACCGAAGCCCTGCGCGGCAGCCCGGGATCGGTCATCGCCGCGCACCTGGAGCAGCTGCCCGACGTCGCGTTCCTCCTCGCCTTCTTCCAGGCGCCCGCCGCCTTCGCGGCGTTCCTCCTCGGCCTGGCCGCGGGCCGGAACAACGCCCTGGCCGACGTCACCCGCCACCAGGCCCTGCTGCGCCGGCTCCAGTGGACCGGCTTCACCGTCGGCCTCGCGGGCGCAGTGACGTACGCCCACACGAGTGCGGAACACCCCGGCACGGCCTACCAGCTGCTCGGGCTGGGCATCGACGTCATCACCGCCCCGCTGCTGGCCGCCGCCTACGCCGCCACCCTCCTGCGCCTGCTGTCCACCCTCCGCGGACGCCACCTCGCGGGCGCACTCGCCCCGGCGGGCCGTATGACCCTGACCAACTACCTCACCCAGTCACTGGTGCTCGCCCTGGTGTTCACCGGCTACGGCGCCGGCCTCGTCGGCCACCTGCCACCGCCCGCCGTCGCGGCCCTCGCGCTGACCCTGTTCGCAGCCCAGCTCACGCTCAGCCGGTACTGGCTGCGCCACCACCCATACGGCCCCGCCGAATGGCTCCTGCGCGCCACCACCCTGGCGCGTCGCCCACCGTGGCACCACCGCACGGCAGGCCCGGTCGGCCCGGGAAGCCGCTGTTCAGGTGGCGATGTCACGTCGAGGGGTACGCCAGGCCGGCACGGCTGGAGAAGGCGGCGACGGTCTCGAACCTGAGGTGACGGAGCCCCGGCGAGGAATCCCCGCCGGGGCCGACCCTCCGGGGGCAGGACCCGCGAGTAGCGCGGCCCGCGTCCGGGTCACCCGGCGCAGCAGCACAGGTCCTCTGATCCGGGACCGGCGGGATGGCGTACCTCGACCCGGCCCCGTTCACAACCCGCGGACTCGCCGTCGCCCCGTTCCTGCTCCCGGCCCCCGAAGTCTGGACGTCCGCCACGCGGGTCACCTCGCTGTGGGCTCTGGCCCACCTGGGCCCCGATGGCCTGGCCGCCCGGCTTCGGGACCTCACCGGCCCCGGGCGCGCTCAGAGCGTGCCCGCGGGCGCCCTCGGTGAGAACCGTTTCACCTGGAAGTGGCCCATCCCCTCCGCGCCGAAAGCCGCGAGGTCAATCGGTGGACGGCAAAGGATCACCTCGGCAGACCCTCCGGTAACGTCAAGGTATGAGTCATCCCCATCCCGAACTTGAAGCCGCCCCGCCCCTGCCCGCCGGAGGGCTGAGGGTCACCGCCCTGGGCGGCCTGGGCGAAATCGGCCGCAACATGACCGTCTTCGAGCACGCCGGCAAGCTGCTCATCGTCGACTGCGGCGTGCTGTTCCCCGAGGAGCACCAGCCCGGCGTCGACGTCATCCTTCCCGACTTCACCTCCATCCGGGACCGGCTGGAGGACATCGTGGCCGTGGTGCTGACCCACGGCCACGAGGACCACATCGGAGGCGTGCCGTACCTGCTGCGCGAGCGGGCCGACATTCCTGTCGTCGGCTCGAAGCTGACGCTGGCGTTCCTGGAGGCCAAGCTCAAGGAACACGGCATCAAGCCCCGTACGGCACGCGTGCGCGAGGGAGACCGAAGGAAGTTCGGCCCCTTCGACTGCGAGTTCGTGGCGGTCAACCACTCCATCCCGGACGGCCTCGCGGTCGCCATCCGCACCGGCGCCGGCATGGTGCTCCACACGGGTGACTTCAAGATGGACCAGTTCCCGCTGGACGACCGCATCACCGACCTGCGCGCCTTCGCCCGCCTCGGCGAGGAGGGCGTCGACCTCTTCCTCACCGACTCCACCAACGCCGAGGTCCCCGGCTTCACCACCTCCGAGCGCGAGCTGAACCCGGCAATCGAGCAGGTCCTGCGCACCGCCCCGCGCCGGGTCATCGTCTCCAGCTTCGCCAGCCACGTGCACCGCATCCAGCAGGTGCTCGACGCCGCCCACCAGCACGGACGCAAGGTCGCCTTCGTGGGCCGGTCCATGGTCCGCAACATGGGCATCGCCCGCGAACTCGGCTACCTGAAGGTCCCCGCCGGCCTGGTGGTGAGCATGAAGGAACTGGAGCAGCTCCCGGACAACAAGATCACCCTGGTCTGCACCGGCTCGCAGGGCGAGCCCATGGCGGCTCTGTCGCGCATGGCCAACCGCGACCACCAGATCCGTATCGGCAAGGGTGACACCGTCCTGCTCGCCAGCTCCCTGATCCCCGGCAACGAGAGCGCCATCTACCGGATCATCAACGGGCTGACCCGTTGGGGCGCGAAAGTCGTCCACAAGGGCAACGCCAAGGTGCACGTCTCCGGTCACGCCAGCGCCGGTGAGCTCGTGTACTGCTACAACATCGTCAAGCCCCGCAACGTGATGCCCGTGCACGGCGAGTGGAAGCACCTGCGCGCAAACGCCGACCTGGCCATCGCCACGGGAGTCGACCCCGACCGTGTCGTCATCGCCGAGGACGGCGTCGTCGTCGACCTCGTCGACGGCCGCGCGAAGATCACCGGCAAGGTGCCCGCGGGCTACGTCTACGTGGACGGCATGACGGTCGGCGGCGCCACCGAGGCATCCCTCAAGGACCGCGTCACCCTCGCCCAGGAGGGCGTGGTCACCGTCGTGGCCATCGTCGACGCCAACACGGGCATGCTGGCCGAGACCCCCGATTTCCTGGCCCGCGGATTCGAACACGACGACACCACCTTCGCACCCGTCATCCCCGTGATCGAAAAGACCCTGGCCACCGCTGCCAAGGAAGGCGTCGGCGACGCGGTTCAGCTCGAACAGCTCATCGCCCGCGCGGTGGCGAACTGGGCGTTCCGCACCCACCGGCGCAAGCCCCTCATCATCCCGGTGATCATCGACGCGTGAGGCATGAGGCGGGATACGGCCGGTCGGCGCACAGCGCACCGCGGGCGGCCACATCCCTTCCTACGCTGCCTGAATGAGCATCAGATCTTCTGCCCGCGGGTCCCTCTCCGCTGCGGCAGCCCTCGCGGTCGGTGCGGTGGTCCTCCTCGCACCGCCCGCCACGGGAGCTCCACGAGCCGACCCCTGCCGCCGCAGCCCGCATCGGCCGTCGACGCGTCGCTGCTGCACCGCCCCGGAACCCACGTGCGCGTACGGCAGGGAGCCCCCGGACTACCGGACGACGTCTGCGCCCTGTCCTGGCTGGTGGCCGACGTCCGCACCGGAGAGGTACTCGCGGCACACAACGCCCACCGTCGCCTGCCGCCGACCAGCACCATCAAGAGCCTCTTCGCCCTCACGCCCTGCCCCGCCTGCCCGGCACCGGCCGGCACACGGTCACCGAAGCAGAACGCGAAAACGTGGGCGAGGGCGAGGGCAGCAGCCGGGTGGGTACCGACGCGGGCCGCACCTACCGGGTGGCGGACCTGTTGGAAGGGTGTCTTCCGCAGCTCCGGCAACGACGCCGTCCACGTCCCGGCCACCATGAACGGCGGCTGGGACGAGACCGCGACCCAGATGCAGGCCAATGCCCGATCCCTGGGCGCCCAGGACACCCACGTCGTTCGCCCGACGGATACGACGCCGACGGCCAGGTCTCCTCCGCCTACGACCTCGCCGTCTTCGGTCGTGCCGGCCTCGCGGACCCCACCTCTGCCCGGTACGCGGCCCTGACCGACGCCCGGTTCCCCGGCGACACCCGCGACGAAGGCAGCCCCACCTGGACCTACAGCATCGGAAACAAGAACCGGCTCCTCACCGGCGAAGACGGCGTCGGACGATACCCGGGCATCATCGGCATCAAGAACGGCTACACCTCCCGAGCCGGCCACACCCTCGTTTCCGCCGCCCTCCTCGCCACGACCTGCGCCGCCGGAGCGGCCCCGTACCACCTCTGCCGCCGCGCACGTCGCGTCCGCGCACTTCCAGGCCCCAGGCCGGTATGGAGACGCTGGCCGGAGCCATCGCCGCCACCCGGCGCCTGGGAGTCATGGCCAAGCCATCGGCGTGGCCCGCCCCAGCGGGACCAAGCCGTGCGACGGATGGTGCCGGGTCCCAGGCTGCGTCCCCAGTGCCGCCCCACGATCGGGGCCGGCGCTCTGGCCGCGCCGCGCACCGGGGCCGGCTCCGAACCGGCTTCGCGAATTCCGCGACCTCCTGCCCGCCCTGTTCGACACCCGGAGAGCCCATCCGACTGCGGCGGCATGGCCGGCGCGGCCACGGGCAGGCGGTGACGGTATGAGTGCACACACAACCAGCAACGGGACTTGCGGCTTCACCGGTCGGCGCGGGGCCAGTGCCGCGGGTCACCCACCAGGGCCACCGGCCACCGCAGCCGCCGCCCGCGACCGGGTGAGTGCCCTGCTGCAGCACGCGGGTATCAGCCTCGACAGCGTCATCGCCGCCGACGCACTCCTGGTCACCTCTGAACTGGTCATCAACGCGATCTGCCACGGCGGTGGCATCATCGCCTTCCACATCGACATCGCCGACGACACCCTCCACGTGACCGTTGAGGACAAAGACCCACGTGGCCCCTCAGCCCGCACCGTCACCCCCGGCGAGCCGGGCGGCTACGGATGGCCACTGGTCCAACGCCTCGCCCAGCACATCCGCATCACCAGCCACCCGCATGGCAAGACCATCACAGCCAGCCTGCGCCTGACCTGACCCCCACCCGGTTACAGCTGCCGGGGCTCTCCACCAGCGCGCAACCCAGCCTCTGATCCCCCTGTGTCGGTACGAGCTGTGCCCGGTTGATGGACGGCGCAAGGGCCGACTCGCGAAAGCGTACCCAGATCACCATGTGGGGCCTGAGGGCGCAGCGTCACCGGCTCCTTCCCCTGGCAGGGGATGCCGGGCCGGCGCACAACTACGCGGTAGTGATCCGCGTAAGGGCGTCCTGGAGTCGGCGGACGGCCTCCTCCGCCTCCGTGTATTCGTCAGGAGTCGGGAGGACAGTGCCGAAGGTGCCGCCGTGGCCCGCAGGCAGGGCGCGCCAGCGCAGGACCGGTTCGAGGGCGTGGATGGCACCGGAGAGGAACCAGGCCAGGCGGCCATGAGTGCGAGCGAGGGAGATTGCCAGGACGGCGAGCGTTTCCCGCAGGTGTTCGAGCCGGTCGATCTGCGGCAACTTCTCCTGGGAGTCCGGCGGGCCGACAGCGTCGCGCAGGCCGGCCTCGACCTCACGAGCGAGCGCGCGGTCGTTCGGCGCCAGTTCCCACACCCCGTCTTGGATCTGCTGCTCGGCTTCCTCGATCAGCACCGCGACGATCCTCTGCATATCCATGCGGCTCACTGTAATCAATGGTCCGAACCGCAGTCACCTTGCGTACGGACAGTAACGAGTCGCTGGACTTCACCGCCCGAAACGAGGATTGGTTCTTCTTTGGCCCGTGCCTGTGCAACTCCGTTGGGAAGGTTCACTCTTCTCGCCGTTGGCCGTTTGGGTTTTGGTCGTCGTCCGCCTGTGACCGTCTGGGCAGGAACAAGGCGGCGGTGAGGAGGACGGCGGCGCCGGATACCCCCTGCTCCGCTCGACACGAGCCGACGCCGCGGGCAGCCAGCGTGATCCTCACCGCAGCCGAGCACGTCTGGCCCGAGAACCCCGTCGCGCCGATCGCGGGCGTGGCGAACGCGGCTGGCGAGTGCTCCCTCCTACTTCGCCTGGGGCTTGAGGTGCAGGGTGAAGCGGGCGCCGCCGCGTGGGCTGGTGGTGGCGTCGAGGGTGCCGTCGTGGGCGTGGGCGATCCAGGAGGCGATGGAGAGGCCGAGGCCGCTGGAGCCGGAGGCGGACCCGCTGCGGAAGCGTTGGAAGAGGGAGTCGGCCAGTTCCCGGGGTACGCCCGGCCCGGCGTCGTCGACGGTCAGCGTGCCGTCGGCGGTCACGGTGAGCTCGACCTCCGCGGGCCGGCCGGGGGCGTGGCCGTGGACGAGGGCGTTGCCGAGCAGGTTGGCCACTGCCCGCCGCAGAAGGTCGGGGTCCGCGACCACGACGACGGGTTCGGTGTGTGCGGTGACGCGGTGCCCGTCGGTGTCGGTGTCCTCGACGACGGCTTCGACGAGCTGGTCCAGGCGCATGGGTTGGCGGTCCGGGGCGCTGACGCCGGCTGCCATCCGGGCGCGGGTGAGCAGGCCGTCGATGAGGTCGCCCATCCGGCTCGCCAGGCGCACGGTCCGTTCCAGTGCGGCGGCCCGGTTGGTGTCGTCGCGCAGCGCGGTTTCGGCAAGGATGCGCAATGAGGCGGCCGGGGTGCGCAGGTCGTGGGCCGCGTCGGCGAGAAATTCCTCCTGCTGGCGCAGTGCCGTCAGCGCGGGTCGGATCGCGCGTCCGGAGAGCAGGTGTCCGGCTGCGGCGGACAGCGTCACCAGGGCTGCGCAGCCGCCTGTCAGGAGCAGCGTCAGCCGGCGGTGTGCGGCCTGGTCTGCGGACATGTCCGCGGCGGCGACGAGCGCGCCCTCCGGTTTTTCGCCGTCGGCTGCCGTGTAGGGCTCGGCGAGCAGCCGGATCTCGTGGCCGCCCTCGCTGCGGGCGTCGACGACGACCGCCTCACCCTCCTTCACGGCTGCGGCGGCCGCCTCCTCCAGGTCCTCGTTCCGGGGCCCTACGCAGGCCTGGCGCGGCTGGTAGACGATGGTGGGCTTGTTCGCCGTTGTGGCCACCACGGTGAGCAGGGGGCACTCGGTCTCGATGCCTTCCTTCAGGGCCTGGACGTCGAGTTTGCCCTTCTCGTCGGTGCTCAGGAGCGGGATCGCCCGGCTGGTCTGGAGGTTGAGGGCGTCGTCGAGCTGGTTGCGCCAGGAGTTGTCGTTGCTGTGGATGGCGAACGCCGCGAGGGCGATCAGCCCGACCGCGCTGGTCAGGGTGAACAGGGCGGTAAGCCGTCGGCGCAGCCGGCGGGCGCGGGCCTCGGCCGCCGTCATGCTCGGTCGGTCGCGGGGGGTGCCAGGCGGTAGCCGAGGCCGCGGACCGTGTGGATCAGCGGTGGGTCGCCGAGCTTGCGGCGCAGTTGGGAAACCAGCACCTCGACGACGTTGGAGTTCGGCTCGGCCATCTCGTCCCAGCACTTCTCGATCAGCTCGGCGCGGGGTACGGCCTGGTCAGCGCGGGCCGCGAGCAGTTCCAGTACGGCGAATTCCTTGCGGGTCAGGACCAGCAGCACTCCGCCGCGGTGCACCTGGCGGCGGGCGGTGTCGATCTCCAGGTCAGCGATCCGCTGCACCGGCGGCCGGGCCGCCCCCGCCCGTCGGCACAGGTTGTGCACCCGGGCCAACAGCTCGGGCACGGCGAACGGCTTGACCAGGTAGTCATCGCCGCCGACGGCGAACCCAGCGACCCGGTCGGCGACCGTGTCACGAGCCGTGAGGAACAGCACCGAGACGGTCCGCCCGGCGCGCCTCATCTTGTCCACGTAGCCGATGGCGTCCCCGGAGGGCAGCGTCCGGTCGAACACCGCACAGTCGTAATCGGTGACGAACAGTGCCTCGTCGGCGGCCGGCAGATCGGCTACCTCGTCGACGGCCAGCCCCTCGGAGCGCAGCGCTGCGGACACCGCGAACCGCAGATCGTCGTCGTCTTCGACCACCAGTACTCGCACGGGGTCAGGATAGTCCGGCCCGCCCGGTGGCCCTGCCTCGCCCCGTCCTCATCAAATCCTCAGGTTCCCTCAGGGACCATCCATCCGGGTCGCAGCGGAATCGAACACGCGGCGACTTGAGACACCCCCGGGCGTGGCCCCCCACCCCACCCGGCTCCACGTCCGGGGGGCAGGCCGTAGACGGCGGCCTCCCTGCTCTACGGCACCGGCTTGAACGCCCCGTGCCCCGGCCCCCGCGCGCCGCGAACCGGCGCCGCCGACCAGTCCCGACGGAGTACTCCCATGAAGCACCCGACCCTCAAGCGCGGCAGCCTGGTCCTGGCCCTGGCCGCACTCGGCGCGACGGCACTCGCAGGCTGCAACCCGGCCAGTGATGACGCAAGCCCGCCCGGCGCCGTATCCGTCGACCCCGCCGCGCAGAGCGATCTGCAGGGCTTCTACCAGCAGAAGCTGACCTGGACCCGGTGCGGTGAGCTGCAGTGCGCCACGCTCACCGTGCCCATGGACTACGCACACCCCAAGGACGGCCGGACCTTCACCCTACCGTTGGCCAAGGCCGTCACGGCGGACCCCACCCGGCGCATCGGCTCCCTGGTCTTCAACCCCGGCGGCCCCGGCGAATCCGGGGTCGACCAGCTGAAATCCGGCGCCCAGGCGTCCTTCGGCGAACGGACCCGCGACCGCTTCGACATCGTCAGCTTCGACCCGCGCGGCGTGGCCGGGAGCAAGCCGGCCATCGACTGCGGGTCCTCGGACCCGGCCGCCGAGGACCAGCCCATATCCGGCGCCGGCGACACGTCGACGAGCCTGTACCCGAAGACCGACGCCGAACGCCGCGCCGAACTCACCAACGCCGAACACCAGACCGCCGCCTGCAAGGCTCGCAGCGGCGCGATCCTGCCGCATGTCGGCACCCTGGACGCCGCCCGCGACATGGACGTACTGCGCGCCGCCCTCGGCGACGACAAGCTCACCTACCTCGGCTGGTCCTACGGCACCTACCTCGGCACCGTCTACGGCGAGCTGTTCCCGCGCCGGGTCCGGGCACTCGTCCTCGACGCCGCGGCGGACCCCGCACTCGACTGGTCGCAAGCCGCCCTCCAGCAAGCCAAGGGCTTCCAAAGATCGGTGGACGACTACGCCGAGCAATGCGCCTCCGTGGTGGGGAGTACCTGCCCCGCCGCCACCCCGGACGGCATCCGCAAGGTGATCACCGACCTGTACGCGCGGGTTTCCAAGCGCCCGCTGCGGATCAAGGGCACCGACGAGCGACTCGACCAGGCCATGCTGAACACCGCCGTCAGCATGTCGATGTACTCGCCTGAGTCCCAGTGGCTGCCCCTGTCCGAGGCGCTCGGCGCGGCACACAAGGCTGGCGACGGAACCAAGCTCGCGGAGATCGCGGACCCCGGCATTTCGACTCAGGACGACAGCTCCGTCTCCGGATCCGATCCGGGCGCCGCCGACCACCAGGCCCCCGGCAACTCCTCCGACGCCATCGTGGCCATCAACTGCCTCGACCATCCGCACCCCAGGGACGCGCAGCCCTACTGGGACCTGCTCGACCGGGCCTACCGGGAGGCCGGGGCTCTCGGTACCTCCAACGTCCTTGCCGCGCTCGTCTGCAAGGACTGGCCCGCCGGAGCGCAGAAGCCGCACCGCGTCCAGGCCGAGGGCCTCCCCCCGGTCCTGGTCGTCGGCACCACCGGCGACCCGGCCACGCCCTACGAGTGGTCGAAGAACCTCGCCGGTCAGCTGCCCGGCGGCATGCTTCTCACCTTCCGGGGGCCGGGCCACACCGCCTACGGCCGGGGCAGCACCTGCGTGACCGACGCCGTAGACGCCTACCTCCTCCACCTCCAACCAGTCCCGGACGGGAAGACCTGCTGAACCAGCCCCCTCACAGCCCGTACGTACCACTGGAGATCTTCCGCATGCCCATGGACCTGCCGCCGGATTCCTCGCTCGCGTCAACGGTCTTCCAGCCGTTGCAGCCCGACGACCCGGGCGAAGTGGGCGGCTACCGACTGCACGCCCGGCTCGGGGCCGGCGGTATGGGGCGGGTCTACCTGTCGTACACACCCGGCGGCCGGCCGGTGGCCCTGAAGACGGTCCGGCCGGAGTTCGCACAGGACCCGGAGTTCCGACGGCGGTTCGCGCAGGAGGTGGCCACCGCCCGGCGGATCCACGGGCTGTACTCCGCCCAGGTGATCGACTCCGGTGCGGACGCCGAGGTGCCCTGGCTGGCCACCGCGTACGTACCGGGCCCGTCGCTACAGCAGGTGGTCCGGGACCACGGCGTGCTGCCGGTGCGCACCGTACTGCTCCTGATGGGTGGGATCGCGGAGGCACTGCAGGCGATCCACGGCGTCGGCGTGGTGCACCGGGACCTCAAGCCCGCCAACGTACTGGTCTCGGCCGACGGACCCCGCGTGATCGACTTCGGCATCGCCCGTGCGGCCGACGCCATCGCGCTGACCGGCACGGGTTTCCGGATCGGTTCCCCCGCGTTCATGGCGCCCGAGCAGGCCCTTGGCCGACCGGCCACGCCCGCGACGGATGTCTTCCTTCACAGCCTGGCGCGGTTGCCCGAGGTTCGGCGGGCGTGGTTGCGCGGGCTTCACGGGCGGGTTCGGGCGGTCTCCTGACCTAGGCGACGTTCGGGTTGGCCGGCTGTTCTGAGCCCGCCGTCACCCGGCGGCCCTTGCCGCGCTTGACGAGGACCACTGTCTTCATGGTGACCCCCGGGTAGTTCGGGGTGTAGTACGCGCCCGTCCAGTAGTCGTGGAAGGAGGCCACCGTGCCGATCGTGTACGTCATCGGGTTCGCGGACGTCTGGCCGCTTCCGGCGAAGGCCTCCATCGTCACCGTGTCCTGGCCGTCCATGCCCACCACCGCTGCGGCGTGGTACTGCGACATGATCTGCTCCCCGGGGTTCATGGCGAGCATCAGGTAGGACTGTCCCACCACCGGGCTGGCGTCGCGGTCCGTCGCCCCCTGGAAGTCGCCTGCGCGGTCGCGGTTCTGCTCGTCCGACATGCCGAAGGCCTTGAGACCGGCGCTCGTACGGACGTTGCTGTTCGCGCCGTCGGCCAGCTCTCCGACGGCGTTGTGCATGATCTCCTCCGCCGTGTGGAGGCAGTCGTCCAGGATGTTCCGCGCCAGCTCGTGCTCCTGGTACAGCTCCGTGCCGCCGAAGAGGGCCTGCTGCGCCGTGCTTGTCGGGCGCAGGGCCGGGGAGTAGGACCCCGCGGGCGCGCTGACGCGGATCCAGATCGACGTGGCGTCGTCGCTCGGGACGGCGAAGACGCCGTTCGCCGAGACCGTCATGTGCTGCTGGTTCGGGCCGGCCTGGGCCGCCCAGCGCTGGACCGACTCCTGGGCCGCCCCCTGGTCGGCCCGGCCCGCCTCCTGTGCGTGCTGCTCGGTCCTCGGCGCCGCCCCGCTCATGGCGCGGCGCGCGTTGCTCTCCGCCTCCCGCTCGAAGCGGTCGGAGGGGTCGGAGACCCGCAGGCCCGCTCCGTTGTCCGTACCCGCCACGGGGCCCTGGCGCTGCTGGATCACGTGGGTGAGTTCGTGGGCGAGCGTGAGCTTGTCGGCGCCGCCCTCCCCGATCACCACGTGGTTCCCACTGGTGTACGCCCGAGCGCCCACCTCGGCCGCCGATGCCTTCGCCGCGCTGTCGTCGTGGATGCGGACGTCGGAGAAGTCGGCGCCCAGCCGGCTCTCCATGTCCGCGCGCGTGCTGCCGTCCAGCGGCCTGCCGCCGGCCCGCACCACGTCGTGGACGGCCGAGCGCTGGACCGGCGCCTCCTCCGCCTCGTGGCCGCACCCCGCACCGTGCCGGTGCGGCTGCTGCTTCAGACGCTGGACGACCACCGCGTTCCCCACCGTCGCCTGCAGCCCGAGGAGCCCGGAGGCCTGTGCGGGTGGTGCGGTGACCGGCCTGCGGACCGTCGACCGGGCGTCCTCGGTGGCGTTCGACCTGACCTTCGCGTGGTTCTGCACTGGCGCTTCCTTCGTCGGAGAATCGGAGCCGTACGTGATGCCTGTGTCCTGCGTACGTCTCGCGTACGTCCTTGTCCTGGATACGCCGGGCGACCCCGCGGACGCCAGGTACCCGAGGGCAGACTCGACCGGCCGTGAGGGCAGTCTCAGTTCCTCCTGAAGAACTCGACCTCCACCAGCGCCACATGACGGCCCGGGGTGAGCCCCGCCGCCTCACGGATCACCAGCCGCACCGACACCACGTCGCTGTACCCCGTCTGGATCGTCTGCGGTCCCGGCTTGTCGGCGAGGGTGAGCCCCTTCGTCCGTACGGTGCCGTCCGCCGGCCGTCACCACCAGGTCGAGTTCGCGGGTGTCCCCGGCCGGCCCGCGCCACCGCCCTGGTCGCCCTCGCCCAGGACCTCCCCCCAGCGGTCCTCGGACCGATGCCCGGCCTCCACCCCGTCACCGCAGCCCAATGGCGACAGCGAGCCGCCACCGACTGGACCGCCTACCTCGGAGTTCTTGTCGATCACCCGAGGCCTGACGGTACGACGGGCTGACTACCTGGTCGTAAAGGTCGGTTGTGAGCCTGGTACGACAGCTCGTCGAGCTAGAGAAGAGGCGACGTGACTACTCTTCTGACACCCGCGACCCCGCTGACCGATGCAATCGTTGCGGCGCCCAGGCATATCTGCGCGTCGTCCTGCTGAGCCGGGGTGAACTGCTCTTCTGCGCCCACCACGGTCGCAAGATCGGGCCGGAACCGCGGAAATACAGGGTGGGACCGAGCGGCTCACGGTGACCGTGTCGGCAGCAGGTTCAGGAGGAGCAGCACGCCAAGGGCTCCAGGTCCCAGTCCATCGCCAGGACCCGCTTGCCGTTGGCCGCCGGGATCCAGGCGGTGTTGGCCAGCGCCATGATGCGGCCCGTGCCGCCCTTGTACGCGTAGAAGGTGTGATGTGCCCGTGACGGCCGTCCCTGCTGTCACGCACTGAGCATCGTCGCCGCGGTACCGCCGCGGCGGCCAGGATCTAGCCGAGCCAGACGATGTCCAGGACGGACAGGTGCCGCAGCGCCCGGTTGGCGAAGTAGATGACGGACAGGCAGCCGGCGGACGCGATCCGGACGTCTTCGCCTTCGGGGTCGTCGGGGTCCCACTGACGGAAGCCCTACGGGTCCGCCGCGGCGGCATCGAGAAGGTCCCAGACCGTCTCTTCGGCGTGCTCGGGGCACAAGCACCCCGTCGACCCCCGGCCCGCACGACCGGACACGGGGGCGGCGCTACCCCTCTCCCCCATGCCAACGGCGAGTGAACCGATACCTGCCCGTCGCGCCGTGGGGTGATGAGTACCCAGGTCGAGTCTGCGCGTGAGGTTTCCCCGGGGTCAGGACACCGGCCGCGCCGATCGTCCGGCTCAGCCCTTCGGCCGACTCCGCGATGTCGATCAGCTGGTACGCCTGCGCCCTGCTGATCCCGGGTTCGGTTTGCGCGTACTCACCCCACCCGCCGCTATACCAAGCGGTATCCACACCCGCGCCCGGCGCGCGTCCCGTACCCGCTGTGCCAGGACCATTGCGCCCCGCCGTGCTTCACCAATCGACCGCCCGCAGTTGCTCGGTCAGTCGTACCGCATCCGCCCGGCCAACCGCCTCCATCGCCGGATCCTCGCCCAGCTCGCTCCTCAACGCCCCTAACTCCAAGGTGGGCCCGGCGAGGGCGGCGGAACAGGGGGCGCGGCGCGGCGTACCTATGCCGGGTCTTCGGCGGTCACCTGGCGTTTGGTGAACCGGTGCCACCAGTGGTGGCGTCGGGGATGCACTGCGCGACCCAGCCGGAGGCCAATCAGCAGATAACCAATGAGGGCACCCGTGGTGTTGAGCAGAACATCATCGACGTCGAAGGCGCGCCCGGTAATGAGGGCGCCTTGGACGAGTTCGACGAGGATCATCACGAGAGCGGTGGCCGCCGCTACGCGGACCAGTCCTCGCGTTCGGGGTACCAGTACCGGCAGCAGCACACCGAACGGTATCCCCATCACGATATTGCCGCCGAGCTGCTTGACCGTGTCAGCGGCCGTGGGCTGCACGAGATAGGCACGGATGGAGTCACCGGGGCGCAGGTTAGTGTGCGTCAACGGCACGGATGCTGCCGAGGATTCCAGAGTCAGCCGGGCCAGAACCACCGCAAATGCGACCGTCCCCGCGAAGGCCAGCATCATGGCCAGCACCCGGCCGAGCGGAGACAGGGGAGGTTCTCCGGGAACCCGCTCCCCAGGATTCTTCGCGTTCTTGTTACGCAGGACTATCCGCGCCATTACGAGCTCCCAGCCAGGGGTAGTTTGCTTGGACGTTCCGATACCCGAGCTGTGGAGCGGCGCGCTTCGCAGGGGTTCACGCAGGGACCGTACCTGCCCGCCAGCGTGTCCGTACAGGTCGGCCCGCCCAGGAGACGGTCGGCGAGCATGCGGCGCAACAGTGCGTCGTCGGATACCTCAGAGACCGTGGCGGACATTGACCACCTACGGATCAGTTTGATTGTGTCATGGCCGGGTTCGCGGGCGCGACGCCCGGGTAGTTCTGGTCTTTGCTGGTGGCGACCGCAGCCGGCGGCCCAGCCAGTGGAGACGGGATCACGACCGGCTCGTGCACGGGTCAGGATGGCGCAAGGTCGCTGCCGCCTTCAACGAGCCACAACTGGGCCCCGTGTGACGCTGGAGGTCGCGGTCCCACGGCATCGAGACCGAACTGGTCGGCGAACCCCGGCCCAGGGAAGGACCCGGAACGCGCGGTGACCCTGGCGGAGCAGCTGGAGGCGGTCGCCCCGTAGAGCCAAGAACCCTGAACCTGACCGGAGAGGCTTCCCCCTCATACCTTCGGCCGACAGCCCAGAACAACTACGCCTCCGGCTCCAGCCCGATAAGCGGGACATCCGAACCTCGCTCAAGATCGAGTAGGCGGCCCGACCGAGAGTACGGCCGTGTGACACTCGACAACAGCAACGACCGCAACAGCTGCCGTAGCGGACCTGGCTACCCCATAGCCCGAAGCGAGCAACACGGTCGGCATTCTCCAGTCGGACCCCCTTGATGCCCCTTGACCGACCGCCCAGCCATCGGGTTTCCCTGGGGCGTGAGAGAGGTGCGGGTTCTTGTCAGCGGTGGATCTTGGCTAGTTCGGCGTTGAACTGGGCACCGATGAGCAGGGCGAGGTTGGACAGCCAGACCCACACCAGGAAGACGACGATCCCGGCGAGGGAGCCGTACAGCCGATTGTAGGAGCCCACCTGAGAGGCATAGAGAGCGAAGCCGGCGGAGGCGGCGAGCCACAGGGCCATGGCCAGAGCGTCCCCCAGAAGTCTTTGCCGCACGCCGCGCGTCTGAGCCGGGCCCGAGCGGAACAACACCAGCACCAGGACGGCGACCAGGCCCAGCAGGAGTGGCCACTTCACTACGTTCCATGCGGTGCCGACCATGATGCTGTCCATGCCCACGAGCCGGCCGAGGGCGGGGGCCGCTTCGGCGGTCAGGATGAGCACCAGGGCGCTGGTGACCAGGAGCGCCAGCAATACCAGAGCGGTGATCACCAGTCGTGGTGCGGTCCTCCATGCGGGGCGGAGGTCCTCGACGCCGTGCATGGCGTGCAGGGTTCGGCGGAAGACTCCCAGGTAGCTGGAGGAAGACCACAGGGCGCCGATCGTGCCGAAGACCGCCAGAACCCAGGCAGCTGTGCGCTGGTCGGCCATGCTCCTGAGCGTGCTGTGCATTACCGGGCGGGACTCGGCCGGGACAACAGCGATCACATTGCTGATGAGGTTCTCCGTGGCCGAGGGGCCGGCGATCCCGATCAGCGAGACCGTGACCAGGAGGGTGGGGAAAAGCGCGAGCACCGCGTAATAGGTGAGCGCGGCGGCGCAGTCCGTCAGGTTGTCGTTCCATACCGATGCCGGGGTCCGCCGCAGCGCGGTGCCGATGTCATGGCGGCCGGGCAGGTTACGCGCATGCGTCGTGGCGGCATGCGGTGTGCGGGAGGCGGTGCTCCGGAGCTGGCCGGTGGGGTGCAGCCGGCACCGTCCGGCTTCAGCGTAGGTGTCGGCGAATTGCTCACCGCGCTGCCTTCCACTCGTACCCAAGGTCCACCGCTCTTGTACGTAGGTTCTCCGATGCGCCGCTGCCCAACGTTACGGGCATTACGGGCACTGGGGCACGGTGAGCCGCATCGCGCACTCGTGCAGGCCTGGTAGGGGTTAACCGGATACGGCGTTTGCCGTTGCCCCTGCGCCCCAAACGCAGAGCAGGGCGGTGGTGTCCGCGACCACGGCCAGATCGGCCAGCAAGGTACGGCCGGGGACCACCCAGGTGTGCGAACGGCTCTACGAGGCGCACTGACTACGATTGTGCGTCGATCACCGCTGCCCGGGTCGACGAACCGGACCATGACGGGTGCCCCGCGACACAGGGTTCGCACGACCGATGTAGTTCCTGGCCGCACGTGGTCCGAGAGGGGCGGGCCAGCCTGGCGGCCGGACCCCGAGAGCCTCATGGTGCAATGGAGCCTGCCGCTTCGGCGCGGATCTTCGCGTATCCGGAACGAAAGTCCCGGGCGACATCGAGCAGTAAGGGGTCGCTGTGAGCTCAGGAGAGCCGGATGGCGTGGGGGCGTCTCGGCCTGGCGCGGGCAGAAGCCGCCCTGGTAGGGCGTTGACTTTGGCGGGAGTGTTGGAAGCTGCGGAGGCCGCGGCGCCCGTGGAGTCGCTCGACGTGGTCGCGCGGATGCTCGGGGAGCATCTCGGAGCGGCGTCGGTGTCGTTCCTGATCACTGACTTCACAGGCAGTTCGGTCGTACGGATGGGGGCCGCGGACAGCGTCGAGACCGATGAGCCGGCCCAGCGGATCCCGCTGCGCGGCACCCTGTACGAGGACGTGATCCGCAGCCAGCAGCCGCAGGTCGAGCACGTGGGCGAGAGCCGGCACGTGCGCGTGGTCGCCCCGGTGACCAACCGCGGGGATGCCATCGGGCTCCTGGAACTGTTCGTGCCCGCGGTACCTGAAGCGGAGGTGATGCGGGAGATCGGTGAGACCGCGCACGCGCTGGCGTACATCGTCATCGCGAACCGGTCCCACAGCGACGTGTACCAGTGGAGCCGGCGCACCAAGCCCCTGAACCTGGCCGCGGAGATCCAGCACCGACTGCTCCCGGCGTCGCTGGCGTGCGAGGCGGCGCAGTTCGCGGTCGCCGGGGCCCTGGAACCCGCCGAACACATCGGGGGCGACACCTTCGACTACGTCATCGACCGGGACACCGTCCAGCTCTCCGTGACCGACGCCATGGGCCACGACGTCGACGCCGCACTGCTCGCCACCCTCGTGGTGAGCGCCCTGCGACGGGCCCGGCGGGAAGGTGCCGACCTCGCCGAGCAGGCCCGCCACGCCGACCAGGCCATGCGCGACCACGGGCGCAGCGGCTTTGTCAGCGGCCAGCTGCTGCGTATCAGCCTGCTCGACGGCCGGACGGAGTTCGTCAACGCCGGGCACCCCTGGCCGCTGCGGATGCGCGACGGGAAGGTCGAGGAGATCGTTCCGAAAGTCGACCGGCCGTTCGGTCTCAACGTCCGTGCATCACAGGCCAACACCTACAGGGTGCAGACGCTGGACCTGCGGCCAGGCGACCGGCTGATCATGCTGACCGACGGAATGCTGGAGCGTGGCGCCGAGGGCCTCGACCTGTCAGACCTCACCATCCGCACCCGCGCACTGCACCCCCGCGAAGCCGCCCGCACCCTCATCAAAGCGATCGTCGACGCCGGAGACGGTCACCTCCACGACGACGCAACCGTCATGTGCCTGGACTGGCACGGCGTCCACAACTCCGAGCGCGACGCCACCAACGGCGCCGACCTCACCGACGCCTCACCACCAGCAACGACAGGACCACCCGCTCCACACCGATGACCCGGGCGGGCGAGGGCTGGAGGCACGGCACGCCACCGGGCCTATCGGCTCGGGTCAACGTCTGCCTTTCCGCTCGGCGCATGCCGTCTCCTTGGTGGCGCGGCCACCGGACCGAGCGGGCCAGAACGCAGAGCACCGGCTTCTTTAAGTGCCTGCTTCTGATGTCAGTGGTTTGATCGCTGCGTTTCAACGTCCGCGGAGCGACGTGCCTCTCTGACGTCGAGGTCAGAGCATGGGTGGAAACCGCTCGGGGCTCTTGGGATCAGCGGGAGCGAGTGGCGTTTGCGTCGGCCACGACCGGACAAGCGCCCGGCTGAGAAATCTCAGCCGGGCGCTTGTCCGGGTCCCGCGCTCCACTGGCTGCCCGTCAGCGATTATTGGTCACGGGGCCGCTGTCGTAGAGCGGTGCTTCCTGTCCTGCCGCGGCGATCCGCTCACCGGAGGAGTTCAACAGGGGAGAGTGGTCTTGCCGGCAGCGCCGGTTGTGCCGGTGGTGCCGTTCGCGAACATCGTGGCAGCGGTGCCGTTGCCACCGGGCTTGCCCGGGCACACCGGACTGGCCGCGCCGCCGGCGCCGCCCGTGCCGCCTGTGTAGCCGCCCCCGACCTTGGAGGCGCCGCCGTTGCCGCCCTTGCCACCGGCGATACCAGCACCGGCATTGCCGGCGCCGCCCACTCCGCCCTTGCCGCCCTTGCCACCGAGCGCGGCGTCACCGCCGACGCCGCCCCTACCGCCGGCGCCGTTGGCGCCGCCGGCGCCGCCCGTGCCCCCGGCCCCGCCGACGCTCGCGCTGCCGATGGCGTCGCCACCGTTGCCTCCGTTGCCTCCGCTGCCGTTGGCACCCGCGGCGCCACCGGTGCCGCCGAGGCCGCCGATACCACCGAGGGTCCCGACGCCGTTGGCGCCGTTACTGCCGGGGGCCCCGGTGGCGTTGTGAGTCCGGGCGCTCCCCGTACCCGGCTGGGCGGAGGCGAGGGCGGGAGTCACGGTGAGGCCGACTACGGCGATCGCGGCGATCAGGAAGGTCCGGGCAGTGGCCGTGGCGCGCATGGAGCGCATGGGGTACGTCCTTCGGTTTGCAGGCGGAGAGATTCTCCGCCTGACAGTCCTCAACGTAGGGAAGTGCGACGCACTGCGCACTCCGAAGAATGATCAAATGTCTTTAAATAGGCTGAATCATCAAATTTTGGCTGTAAATCCCTAGTTTTGGATCCGCCATCGTGCTCCGTCTTCCGTCGCCTCACCACCCGCGACACCGCGGAGAGAACCGGCCACTACGTCGGCCAGAAGCTCTTGCCCAACTCCGCTTTAAAGTCGCCTGGGCGGAGGGCCTGGCCGCCGCGCGACGTGTGGGCCACCGAGCACGGGCACCTCCGGGCGCCGCTGGACGCCGCCTACCAGGTCGCTTCCGGTGGGGATATGGCTCAAGAACGCCCCGGCGGCCGCGCGGAAAAACTGGGTCGTCTGCTCACGCTGACCGGAACGGACCAGGTGCTCGCCATCATCGAACCGGCAGCCCCTCGGCCCGCCACTGCTCGATCTCCTGCGCAGCTCACCTCACAGCGCACCCCGACGCTCTGGTCAGCGGGTCCTCCCTCGCCCCCAGGTCGGTCCAGGCCCTCATCACCACCCTCACCGCCATGGGCGTCGCCGGGGTCCGCACACCGGCCTGCCTGCGGTGCGGCCGCGTCCGGCCGCTGCGCCGGGCCGTGCCCGGCGCAGGGTCTGCCTCGGCTGCGAGGGCATCCTGGCCGCGCAGTCCGACGTCGGCCCCTGCACCGCCTGCGGGGAGACCCGACCACGCCCAAGCCACAAGACCTGCGGACCCTGCCGCCGCGACCAGCTCTCAACCGGACGGGCCTGCTCGGACTGCGGGAACCGCTCCTTCATCGATCCGTGCGCGAACTGCCGTCCCCGTCCGCTGGAGTCGTGCGCCTTGTGCGGGGACCGGGCACCGGTGTGTGCCCGGTGGCCGCTCGGCCCGGTCTGCAAGCCGTGTTACCGCGACGCCCGCCGCCATCCCGCCCCGTGCCCGGGGTGCGACCGGCGCCGCGTGCTGATCGCCCGCGCGGAAGGACGCCGGGCCTGCGGACCCTGCGCCGGGCACCCGGATCCGCATGCCTGCCCACGCTGCACCGAGCCCCGCTCCTACCAGGTCAAGGGCGTATGCGACCGATGCGCGGTGCACGACCGGCTCACCACGCTGTTCCCCACCGCCCCCGACGACGGCCCGTACACGCACATGCGCGCGGCCCTGGCCGACAGCCGGAGCCCGGCACCGTCCTGACCTGGCTGCGCAACTCCCGCTCCGCCCGCCTGCTCGCCGACCTGGTGGCCACGGGCCGGCCTGTCACCCACGCCGATCTCGACCCCACCGCGGCCGAAGGCCGGGCCGCCGCCCGGACCGTGGAGTACCTGCGCGGCCTCCTCACCGCCTACCAGGTGCTGCCCGAGCGCGACGAGCTGTCCGCGCGGATCGAGCGCCACCTCCAACGGGTTGCCGCCCGCCACCCCGAACACGCCCTCCTGCTCCGCTCCTACGTGCGCTGGTCGCTGCTGCCGCGGGCCCGCGGCGCCTACGCCCGCATCAACCGCGCCGCCGAGTTCCTGAGCGCGATGACCGCGCGCGGGCTGCTCTTGCAGGAAGTGACCCAGCACGAGGTCGACGGCTGGCTCGCGGGGAGCCCCGGCACGCGCTTCACCGTCCGCGACTTCGTCGTCTGGGCCACCCGTCGCGGGCACGCCCGCATCCTTGATGTTTTGCACTGGCCGAAGAAGGACCCGGTCGCGCTGGACGAGGACTCCCACTGGGAACTCCTCCACCAGTGCCTCACCGACACCGACCTGCCGCTCGAAGTCCGCGGCGCCGGGGCGATCCTCCTCCTGTTCGGCCAGCACCTGACCCGGGTCACCGCTCTGACCACACAGGCCGTGACCACCGTCGGCGAGGACACCTTCCTGACCCTCGACCGCACCCCCATCCCCCTGCCCGCCCCCTTGGGCGCCCTGTTGACCGACCTCGCGAACCGGCCGCCGCCCACCAACTGGGCGGCGAACACCTCCCGGGGCTGGCTGTTTCCCGGAGGCCGCCCCGGACAGCACCTCTCCGCCACTGTGCTCGGCCGCCGCCTGGCAGCCCATCAGATCCCCAGCCGGCCCGCCCGGGCCACCACCCTCGTCACCCTCGCCCAGGATCTTCCCCCCGCGGTCCTCGGCCCGATGCTCGGCCTCCACCCCGTCACCGCCGCCCACTGGCGACGACGCGCCTCCACCGACTGGACCGCCTACCTCGAAGCCCGTGTGACCGCCCCGCCATCCTGACCACCGGTCGAAGCCGCGTCATAGGGCCGGTCTGGGAGGTGCCGCTTGCGGCGACCCCGAGGGAAGCCGCCATTTTTGAGCATGTTCAAATATTGAGGTGCGGCCGCAGGCCGGACATCCAATCTCTGGGGAGAGGTCTGCGGACATGCGTAGATGGCAGGCGACGGCTCTCGCGGTAACTGGGGTAGTTCTCGCAACGTCTTGCGGATACGGCGCAGCCATCCACGCGGCGGAGATTCCGCAGGAGCAGCTGGTAGGGACGTGGACCAGCCCAGCAGGGACGTCCCTGACCTTCTCGAAGGAACACACCTTCACTGGAACGGGATTCGACAAGGTCAAGGCGATGGATGACTGCGCCCACCCCGAGAAGCTGTCCAATGGCCGCTGGGCCTTCTACGGCAGCCCCAAAGCCGACGGTCTCATCTCCCCCGACGAGACCGCCACACGTGGCCATGACCTTCGGCTGTCATTCACCGAGGATCCGACGTGCACGGTTTGGGTCTACCTCTACAGGGACTTCGGAGATACAGAGGACCCCAGCATGTGTCCTACAGAGGACCCGGACGCGGGGTGTCCTCCGGACGGCTACATGAAGCGGAGCGAGGCCGGCACCCGCTCCTGACGCCCATCGACACCGGGGCACTCGCGCTCCTGCCGGGCCACAACCGCACCAACAGACAGGCCGGCCCGAACCCCTCAACCACCGGCACCAGACAGGGATACCGCACGATTCGAATGACGCTCCCCGCCCGCTGGCGGCTACGGCTGGACCACCGAACGCCGCCGCTACGCCAACGATCTCGGCTCCGACGTCACCCTCGTCGGCGTCTCCGCCCGCTCGAACCGGCAGAAGTGCGACCAGGACCCCGCCACCTGGATGCCCATGGCCGCGGTCCACTGCCGCTACCTCGGAGAGTGGGTCGGCACCACGCACTGCTGGGGCCTCGCCGTCGACACCGCCGAACGCGAAGCACTCCTGCAGTACGCGGCGTCCTGCCCCAACGCCCGCGTCACCTACGACCCCACCCTGTGACCTGAGACGAGCGGCAACCTGGCCGTGGGGCGGAGTATGCCGCCTCCGCCCCACGGTCAGGCCGGTCGGTGGGACTGGATGCTGCCGACCGGAGCCGACCGGCGACGTGTGCCGGCTGCCGGACCTGCCCGCAGCCGGCAGCCGGCAGCCGGCAGCGCCACGGGGCTGGGAGCCGTCCTTCAGGTGCAGCTCCCCGCGGCGGTTATTCCACCGCTCTTGCGGGTGCGGCCTGCGGGTGACGCGCTGAGGCGGGTGCAGGGTAGCACCCGGACGGAGGGCGCCAGCCACAGCGCCACGCAGTGCCGATAGGAGATGGGCGTCTTCCCCGCCCGTGCACATCCGCTCACTGGTCTGACTGAGTGGACAAGCGCACCGCAGGAACGATTCTCACATCACGCCGGGGTATCAGTCCTGTTTTCCTTTGATGGCGCGAGCACCGCGCATGGACGCCATTTATTGAAAGAGCGCACTATGAGATCGAAGACTGTAGGCAGTCGGCGTGCTCGCGCTTGCGCATCGAGCGGTCCAGCATGAGGCAGCGAAACCGTGCTGGCCCCCAAAATCACCCTCGCGGCGGAAGTATCCGCCGCTGGTGTAAAACGCGCTCCAAAGGTATGAAAGCCGGGGCGGCAACAATGGCCCTAGGCATCTTAACTGCTCTGTTGATCGCATTGCTGACGCCCGCCTTTGACGAAATCGGGGACAGGATCAACCCATTCGATTCCGACAACGAGCACGGTCTGCGCCTCGCAGTTGCGGAGCCCACGATCTCCGGTGTCGCCGGATGGGTGGTTGAGGGCAAATCCTCCGCCGAGGTCGCACCTTACCCGACAAAGGAAAGTGAGGTGAGGAGCTGGGAGCGCCAGGAAAATGCCGTGCCCACCGCTCAGTCGATGTCGTTGTTCTTGCAAGGAGGTTCGGCGAAGAGAGTCGTCATCGAAGGGCTGGACATTGAGGCGAGATGCAGAGAGAGCTTGGCCGGGGTGTACGTGCGATCGCCCATTGGGGGAGGGCTACCGTCTCGCATGTTCGATATCGCTCTGGACGCCCCTGGGGGGCCCACAGTGGAGCCTCTTGGCAAGTCGGGAGTCGAATCGGACGAGCCCGAGACTGGCAGCTTCCCCTACACCGTGACGGAGAGTGAACTGGAGCATTTCCTGCTCGAAGTGCGGGCAGAAAATCACGCCTGCGAGTGGAAAGGCACCTTGCGCTGGAACGTGGACGGCAAGAGAGGCTCGACGAAGATCGACAACAATGGCGGATTCTTCCTCGTTACCGCTCACAACCGTGCCACATCCACTCTCGACATTGAGCGGCCCTGAGGAAGATGCAGGGCTGATTCATAGTTGTCGTGGCCACAGGTTGTTGCTGGTCAGGGCAGCCTGAGTAGGTCGAGGGGGCGGGTGTGGGGCGCGTAGGAGACCTCGTGCAGGCCAGCCGCGATGCTGCGGTTCCCGGCCTGACGGAGGGTGTCGGTGCGCGAGCCGCGCGCGGTCTGCGGTGTCCCGATGCGACCTGCGTCCAGTCGGCGTGCCTGCGGGCCTTCGGGCAAGCCGAGTGCCTGGTACAGGGCCGTGAGGTGGTCGCGGCCGCCGGGCTGGAGCCGGACGAGGCCGACGAACTCGTCACCGCTCACCATCACCCCCGAAGCCCGGCCCCGGCGGCTGGGCGGGCTCGGCGCGAAGCAGAAGGAGCGGCTGGTGCAGTGGGCAGAGACGCGGCGGTGAGGTCCAACGCTCAGGCGCCCACGGTGCCCGTGCCCGCCCGGTGGCGCCGTCGTTGAACCCGGCATGAACAAGCTCGCCACCACGCTCGCCACCGTCGCGCTCACCGCAGGCGTCCTCCTCTCGGGCGCCGCCACCGCCACCGCCGCCCCCGTCGACACCGGCACCGGCTTCCAGTGGTTCAAGCCCATGAAGCCGTTCGAGAGCCTCTTCAAGCCGATGTAGCCGATGGAGCCGAGGCTCCCCGTCAATGCCTTCGCCGGCCACACCGGCTTCCTGGGCGGCGCCGCCGGCGCCTTCGTCCCCCCGGCCCCAGCAACTAGCACCACCCAAGCGAAGCCCCCCTCGACCCTCAAGGCCGGCGGAGGCTTCGTCGTTTGCGTCGGCAGCCGTGCGCGGTGAGCCAGCGACGGGACCGGTCACGATCCTGGGGCAGGACAGCGCACGCAACCGTCACCTCATGTCAGTGCTTCTCCGCGTGCCATACGTCGATCGCGTGGGTAGCGCACCCGACGACTGGTGACGCGGTGACACTGGCAGACCGGCTCCCCGGGCGCGCTGTGCGGTCCGGCCTGGGAGGGCTTCGGGGCTACGGACGCGAAATCAGCTATTGGTCTTGACGTCGGGCACGAAGTCGGAAAAGTCCTCCGTGTCTTCAAGCGCTGAATCTGCCTTGGCGATGGTTCCCAACGCGGGGATCTCGGGCGCGGGCTGTTCGTCCTCTTCCACCCCGATGGTCTCAATGCTGACGTCTTCACTGGTGGCGCTGTGCCCCGTTGCGGTGGAATCCCCGTGGTCATCAGCGTGCGCGGGTACCGCAAGGCCGAAGAGTGATCCGGCAAGGGCGAGGGCGGTAAGTACGCGCTTAGTGTTGTCCATTCCCTGTCAACGATCTTGAGTCGTGCGCGTCACGCTGCCATCCTCCCGGGCCTATCGCTGACCCAGGTCAGCGGCGGCGTACAGCGCGGACCATCCCCGCGCGTGCGGGGGCGACACTTTCTGAGCTGGGGTTTGTCGGCCGAGGTGGCTGTTCTCGTTCAGTTGCTTCGGGGGCAGAGAGGATCAGCCAACTACGAGTCGACAAGCTTTCACCCGGCGCGGTGTCACGACGGTATCTCCTACCCCCGCGGACCGGAATGCTCCGGTCAATTCGAAAACCGGACAGGGCGGATGTGGTGCTGCGTACCGTTGCCT